>CALGOO010000170.1 GCA_937960715.1 uncultured Candidatus Competibacteraceae bacterium | reverse complement strand
AGAGACAGCCATGAGTAGTGCGTGTCACTGGGCATTGGTCCCCGCCGCCGGCGTCGGCAAGCGCATGGGTTCGAGCGTCCCCAAGCAATATCTACCCTTGGTTGGCCGGCCGGTCATTGCCCATGCCCTCGCAACCCTACTGGCTCATCCACGCATTGCAGGCGTGGCCGTTGCCATCGGCACCGAGGATGAATGGTGGCCGACAGTGGCCGCCGAATTGAGCACTACCAAGCCGCTGCGAGTCGTCATCGGCGGCGCGGAGCGCTGCCATTCGGTATTGAACGGGCTGGAGGCGCTGCGGGAGTGGGCTACGCCGAACGACTGGATTTTGGTCCACGACGCCGCCCGGCCCTGTCTGACTGCTGGGGACGTGGATCGGCTGCTGGAACTGGATGATGATCCGGTGGGCGGACTGCTCGCCGTGCCAGTGCGGGACACCTTGAAACAGGCCGACGATGCCGGGCGGGTCGCGGCGACAGTGGATCGCGCGCGGCTCTGGCACGCCCTGACCCCGCAGATGTTCCGGCTGGAAATGCTGCGCGAAGCCCTGCACGCAGCGCTGGCGCGCGGCTTGCTAGTGACGGACGAAGCAGCAGCGATGGAAGCGGCCGGTTTCGCCCCCCGGTTGGTCGAGGGCCGGGCGGACAATTTGAAAATTACCCGGCCGGAAGACCTGGCGCTGGCGGAGCTTTATCTCACCCGCCGGTCCACTGGCTGAATTCCGACTGGAGGATAACGCCATGCGCATCGGTCACGGCTTCGACGTTCACGCCTTTGGACCGGGCGAGTTCATCGTCCTGGGCGGCGCGCGCATCCCACACACCCATGGATTGATCGCCCATTCCGACGGCGACGTGTTGTTGCACGCGCTGTGCGACGCCTTGCTGGGCGCGGCGGGACTGGGCGATATCGGCCAGCACTTTCCCGACAGCAGCGCCGAATTCAAGAGCATCGACAGCCGCGTTTTGCTGCGGCGGGTCGCAGCCCTGCTGCGGGAACAGGGTCTGACAGTGGGCAATGTGGACGCGACGATCATTGCCCAAGCGCCCAAAATGGCCCCGCATATTTCCACCATGCGGGAAAACATCGCCGCCGATCTGGCCATTGCCCCAAACCGGATCAACGTCAAGGCCACCACCACTGAACGACTGGGCTACATCGGGCGCGGCGAGGGCATCGCCGTTCACGCCGTGGCGCTGCTGGTTTAAACGCCCGAAAGGGGGAAAGGCTCAACCACCTTTCTCGTCCCCCGCGAGAGCGGGATTGGGAGTGAGCGGTTCGCTGAGATCTTCGTACAGTGCTTCCACCGGGCAGTCCAGATCGACGCTGTCCAGGCGCAGCCGTCCGCCGGGACCGATGTTATCGACCCCCCATTGCCCGTCCCGCCACCGATAAATCAGGACCCGGACCCGGTCCTGATCCACCAGCACGTATTCCCGCAGACTGTCGAGTTGCTGGTAGGCGGCGAACTTGTCGCCCAGATCGTAGGAGGCGGTGCTGTCCGACAGCACCTCGACCACCAGCGTCGGCGAACGCTTGACGAGGCGGTCGGCGCGGTCGCTCTCGGCGCAAGTGACCTGAATATCCGGATAGAATCCACAATCCGCCGCCTCCACCCGCACCTTGACATCGGCGATGTAGACTCGACAGGGCGTGCCGCGCAAATGCTGGCGCAACAGAGTGTAGCAATTACCGGAAATCTCATTGTGCCGGTCGGTGGTCCGAGCCATGGCGAACACTTCGCCGCGCACGTATTCATGGCGCTCCGGCTGGCGTTGTTCCCATTCCAGATAATCGTCGTAGGTGAAGGCGAGGCGTTGCGCGAGTTGGTGCATGGCGGCGCTCCAGGCTGCTATCGTCGATCATCAAAGCTTAGCACGGCGGACCGACCCATCGGCGCGCGGGCTAAACTGAGCGATCCAAACAACCCGGAACATCACGATGGCCACTGAAACCCAGCATTCCATCCCCCTCCCCTTCGCCCACGGCCAACCGGCCGGGTCGGGTCGGTTGCGCGCCGTTCCCGAGGATTTTCAAGTCTGTGAGGAAATCCCTTTTACCCTGGACGGCTCGGGTGAACACGTCTGGCTGTGGGTGCGCAAGCGCGGCGCCAATACCGATTGGGTGGCGCGGCGGCTGGCGGAGCGGGCCGGCGTGCCGCCGGGCGCGGTGAGCTACGCTGGCCTCAAGGACCGCCACGCCGTGACCGAGCAGTGGTTCTCGGTGCATCTGCCCGGCCGGACGGAACCCGACTGGTCGGCGAACCCCGATCCCGATTTCACCGTGCTGACCACGACGCGCCATTCCCGCAAACTGCGGCGCGGCGCGCTGAGCGGCAACGCTTTCCGCATCGTCATCCGCGACCTGGACGGCGAGTCGGCGGAACTGGCGGTGCGATTCCAGCACATCGCCGTGACCGGCGTCCCCAACTATTTCGGCGAGCAACGCTTCGGTCGGGAAGCGGGTAACCTGGAACGGGCCGAGGCGATGTTGCGCGGTGCGTTGAAAGTCCGCGACCGGCATCAACGCGGCCTGTATCTGTCCGCCGCCCGCTCGGCGCTGTTCAACGCCGTGCTGGCGCGGCGGGTGGCCAACGGAATCTGGAATCAGCCGTTATCCGGCGAGGTGTTGATGCTGGACGGAAGTCACAGCAGCTTCGTGATCGACGAGGTGGATGAAACGATCCGCCAGCGGGTCGCTAACCTCGACTTGCATCCGACCGGACCGCTGTGGGGCGCTGGGGAGTTACGCAGCGGCGGCCCAGTCCGGGAACTGGAGGAACAGGTGGCGGCGACGCTGCCGATATTTCGCGACGGCCTGGCGGCGGCGGGGCTGGACCAGGAACGACGGGCGCTGCGGCTGGTGGCGCGCGACGCGACGCTGGAATTCCTTGAACCCCGCAGCGCCGTGGTGGCGTTCAAGCTGCCGGCCGGCGCCTATGCCACCACCGTATTGCGTGAACTGGTCGAGTCACGGAGTTGAACGGTAGGTGGTTCGCTGATCGCCGATAACTGAGACCAACGTGGTCCTGTCCGGCCACTTGAGCGGGTGCGCCAAGGAGTTTGGTTTTTTGAGGATTTGCTTTCAACAAGAAAAAATTTATAATTCGGTCAATTTACTGACCGAATTATCATGTATATACCCCAGCGTCAGCTCGAAAACCTCAAAAATACACTGAAGCCTGGCAAGGTGGTGGTCATTTATGGCGCCCGCCGCACCGGCAAGACGACGCTGCTCAACGAATTCTTGAAGGGGGAAACCGAACCCTGGCTGCTGGTGAATGGAGAGGACATTATCGTTCAGGGGTATCTCTCATCCCAGTCCATTGAAAAATTGAAAGCGTTCGTTGGCAATAACCGTCTCCTGGTCGTCGACGAGGCCCAAAAGGTCCAGAACATTGGACTGAATCTCAAACTGATCGTTGATCATATTCCCGATATCCGCATCGTGGCTACCGGATCATCCTCCTTCGATCTGGCACGCAGCATTGGAGAGCCGTTGACCGGAAGAAAAATCACTCTGATTCAGTATCCTCTCGCCCAATTGGAAATCACCGCCATCGAACAACCCCATGAAACGGCGGCGCGCCTGGAAAGCCGGTTGATCTATGGAGCCTATCCTGAAGTGGTGCTGCTGGAAGATAACCGCGAGCGGGAACAGTATTTAAAGGAACTGGTCTCTTCCTATCTTTACAAGGATATTCTCGAACTTGAGGGCATCCGGCAATCCGCCAAGATTAGCCGACTGCTGCAACTGATGGCGTTCCAGATCGGCAGGGAAGTTTCTTATACGGAGCTGGGCAGCAGCCTGGGAATGAGCAAAAACACGGTGGATCATTATCTTGACTTGCTGGAAAAGGCTTTCGTCATCCAAAAATTGGGAGGTTTCAGCCGTAACCTGCGAAATGAAATCACCAAAAACAGCCGATATTATTTCATTGACAATGGCGTCAGAAATTCGTTGATCAACAATTTCAATGGGCTTGAACTGCGCAATGATGTGGGTGAACTGTGGGAAAATTATCTGGTCATCGAGCGGTTGAAGCGACAGGAGTATCTACGGGAATACGCCAATAATTACTTCTGGCGTACCTATACCAAAAAAGAGTTGGATCTGGTCGAGGAGCGCGGCGGTCAACTTGATGGATACGAGATCAAATGGGGAGCAGCGAAACATCGTCCGCCAAAGGAGTGGATAATGGCCTATCCAAATGCAAAATGGATGTTGATCAATCGTGATAATTATCTGGAGTTTATCGAATAAAAAAGCTGCCCGGCGTATTTCCGGATGGCTGGATGTGGAAAAACTGATGATCTCCACAAATAACTCTTTAACCCGCCTGACTTCCACCAGAACCGCTGAAAAACCTCCTGGATCACCGTCAGCGCCTGCCGGGTCAGCCGGCGTCCTGGAAAGAACGAAAAACAGCTTCCCTGACGCGATTTTGGCACGCCAGCCAGCGGTCCTGGTATGCCAAACCGACCATTTCAGGCTACCATGGCGCATCCATCCCACCGGGATTGTTCCGCATGGCCAAACACACTCCCCTGTATCTCCGCCACGCCGCCCTGGGAGCGAAGCTGGTGGATTTCGGCGGCTGGGACATGCCGCTGCACTACGGTTCGCAACTCGACGAACATCACCGGGTACGCCGCGCCGCCGGTCTGTTCGACGTGTCGCACATGACGATCGTGGACTTCGCCGAACCCGCGCCAACTCGCGCCCTGCTCCGCTATCTGCTGGCTAACGATGTCGCCCGCCTGTATCCCGGCAAGGCGCTATACACCTGCCTGCTGAACGAAGCTGGCGGCGTCATCGACGATCTGATCGTCTACGACCGGGGCGCGGCCGGCTACCGGCTGGTGCTGAACGCCGCTACCCGCGACCAGGACCTGGCTTGGATCACCCCCTTCGCCGCCCGTTTCGGCGCGGCCTGGCGCGAACGCGCCGATCTGGCGATGCTGGCGGTCCAGGGACCGCAGGCGCTGGATCGGTTGGAACCCGTGCTCGGCGCGACCACGATCACCGCGGTTCGCGCGCTCAAGCCGTTTCACGCCCTGGAAGCCGACGGCCTGTTCATCGCCCGCACCGGCTACACCGGCGAGGACGGCGTGGAAATCCTGCCGCTCGCCACTGGAGCGCCCGAACTTTGGGACCGGATTCTCGCCGCCGGCGTCGCCCCCTGTGGACTGGGCGCCCGCGATACCCTGCGCCTGGAAGCCGGCATGAACCTGTACGGCAGCGACATGGACGAAACCACCACGCCACTGGTCTCCGGGCTGGGCTGGACCGTGGCCTGGGAACCGGCGGATCGCGATTTCGTCGGCCGCGCCGCGCTGGAACGGCAACGGACCGTCGGCGTGCCGCAAACCTTCGTCGGTCTGGTCTTGGAAGAACGCGGCGTGCTGCGCGGTCATCAATCCGTCCATGCCGACGACCGCGAAATCGGCCAGATCACCAGCGGCACCTTCTCGCCCACCTTGAACCGCGCCATCGCCCTGGCGCGGGTCGAGACCGGCGTCGGCGCGCGTTGTCAGGTGGAGATTCGCGGCAAGCGGTTGTCGGCGCGGGTGGTCAAGCCGCCGTTCGTCCGCCATGGCCGTGTTCTGATCGAATGACCCCTCCCTCGAACCGTTGTTGAGGAACCGAGCATGAGCAGCATCATTCCCGCCGACCTGTATTACACCGAATCCCACGAATGGGTGCGCCCCAACGACGACGGCACCGTGACCGTGGGCATCACCGACCACGCCCAGCATCTGCTTGGCGATTTGGTCTTCGTGGAAATCCCGGAAGTGGGTCGCGCCGTGGCCGCCGCCGAAAGCTGCGCGGTGGTCGAATCGGTCAAGGCCGCCTCGGACGTGTACAGCCCGCTGGACGGCGTCATCGTGGAAGTGAACGAGGCGCTGGCCGACAACCCGGAACTGATCAACGAGGATCCATACGGCCAAGGCTGGATTTTCCGGCTCAAGACCGACGCCGCGCTGGATGGGTTACTGGACGCCAGGGGCTACGAAGCCGTCGCCGTCGCCGAGGACGAGGACGAAACCTCCCTGGCCAATCCCAAGCTGACCGGCTGACGCGGGACGCGCTGACCATGCCCTTCATTCCCCATACCCCGGCCGACGTCGAGGCGATGCTGGCCGCGATTGGCGCCCCAAATCTGGAAGCTTTGTTCGACGAAATTCCCCCGGCGCTGCGAATCGGCCCATTGCCAGCCCTGCCGGAAGGGTTGAACGAGTTGCAGGCAACCCGGTTGCTGGAAGCGCGGGCGGCGGACACGCCCCGCCCGCTGTGCTTCCTGGGCGCGGGCGCCTACGAGCATCACATTCCGGCGGCGGTCTGGGAAATTACCGGTCGCGGCGAGTTTTACAGCGCCTATACCCCCTATCAGCCGGAAGCCAGTCAGGGCACCTTGCAGGTGCTTTACGAGTACCAGAGCATGATGGCCGGCCTGACCGCGATGGATGTTTCCAACGCCTCGCTGTACGACGGCGCCTCGGCGCTGGCCGAGGCGCTGCTGATGGCGGTGCGCGCCCATCGCAAGGCCAAATCCAAGCGGGTTCTGGTTCCACGTACCTTGCATCCATTGTATCGGCGGACCGTTCACGCCATCGTCCACAATCAAGGCATCGAAGCGGTGGAGTTGCCCTACGATCCGGCCGGCGGCCATACCCCGGTCGAGGCGCTCGCCCCGTATGCCGGACAGGATTTCGCGGCGCTGGTCATCCCACAGCCCAATTTTTTCGGGGTGCTGGAGGATGTGGATTCATTGACTGACTGGGCGCACCACAATCAGATGCTGGCGGTCGCGGTGGTCAACCCCACGGCCCTGGCCATCCTCAAGCCGCCGGGTGAATGGGGCGAAACCGGGGCGGACATCGTCTGCGGCGACGGGCAACCGTTGGGGTCGCCGCTGAGTTCGGGGGGACCCTATTTCGGGTTCCTTTGTTGCCGGCGGGAACTGGTGCGGCAGATGCCGGGCCGGTTGGTGGGCCGCACCGTGGATCTGGACGGCAAACCCGGCTTTACCCTGACGCTCCAGGCCCGCGAGCAGCACATCCGCCGCTCCAAGGCCACGTCCAACATCTGCACCAATCAGGGCTTGATGGCGACCGCCGCCACGCTGTACCTGTCGCTGCTGGGTCCGCGCGGACTGGAACAGGTTGCCGCCGCTTGCCACGCCAACACGCGGGCGCTGGTGGAGCGGCTGACGCAAGTTCGCGGCGTGGAACGGGTTTTCGACCGGCCGGTGTTCCATGAAGCGGCGCTGAAACTGCCGCGCCCCATCAACGAAGTATTGGACGGTTTGCTGACGCGCGGCATTCTCGGCGGCTTCGATCTGCGCGGCGAGTATCCCGAACTGGGCAACGCATTGTTGGTCTGCGCCACCGAAACCCGGGACGAAACGGATTTGCAGCGGTACGCGGCGGCGCTGGCGGAAGTGGTTTAGCCCGCGCGGAAATGCCCGTGGCTTGCTCGACGCATCAGACTGAAGCAAGCCGATGGGTGGCGAGCCAGCCCGCTACCGACTGCCGCGCCGGGTGTGAGCGATCAGCACCGCCACCGCGCAGGACGCCATGCGGGTGCGGACGTTGTCGGCGCGGCTGGTCAGGATGATCGGCGCCCGCGCGCCCAGCACGATGCCGGCGGCGTCGGCCTGCGCCATGAAGGTGAGCTGCTTGGCCAGGATGTTGCCCGCTTCCAGATCGGGCACCAGCAGGATGTCGGCGTCGCCCGCCACCTCGGACTTGATCCCCTTGATCTCGGCCGCCACCTTGCTGATGGCGTTGTCCATCGCCAGCGGCCCGTCCAGCAGCCCGCCGACGATCTGTCCTCGGTCCGCCATCTTGCAGAGCGAGGCGGCCTCGGTGGTCGAGGCGATCTTGACGCTGATGGTTTCCACCGCCGACAGAATCGCCACCTTGGGCCGCTCGATCCCCAGAATCCGGGCCAGATCGATGGCGTTCTGACAAATGTCGCGCTTGTCGTCGAGCGCGGGGTAGATGTTGATCGCGGCGTCGGTGACCAACAGCAACTTGTGATAGGACGGCACGTCCATGCAGAACACGTGGCTCACCCGGCGCTCGGTGCGAATCCCGGTCTCGGCGCGCATGGCCTCGTGCATCAGCTCGTCGGTATGCAGGCTCCCCTTCATCAACACTTCCGCCTGGCCGTTGCGCACCAGTTCCACCGCCTTGGCGGCGGCGGCGTGGCTGTGCGGGACATCCACGATCTCGAAGGGACCAATGTCGATCTGGTATTTATCCGCCGTGGCGCGAATCTTGTCCGCCGGCCCGACCAGGATCGGCAGGATCAGACTGGCCTCCGCCGCCTCCACCGCGGCGGTGAGCGAGGATTCGTCGCAGGGATGGGCGACGGCGGTGACGATATCGGGCAGCGGCGCGCAATACTCGATCAGCCGATTGAATTTGTCGTGGGTCTGAATCGCCATCGAGGCCAACTCTGGCCGTGGTGTAGTGATTTTCTCCGCTGGCGCGATCACCTCGACCGTCGCTTCCATCACGGTCTCGCCCTGCTGGTTGACGGCGGCGCAAGCGAACACCACGATTCTGCGGTCCGGGCGCTTTTCCCGTACCTCGGCGGTCAGGGTCAGGGTGTCGTTCAGATGCACCGGCCGCAGGTAGCGGAACGACTGGGCGGCGAACACGCTGCCTGGACCCGGCAACTGGCAGCCGAACAGCCCCGACAGCAGGCTGGCCGTCCACATGCTGTGGCCAATCCGTTGCCCGGCCTGATACTGGCGAGCGAATTTCTCGTCCAGGTGGGTGGGATTCAGGTCGCCGGTCAGCGTGGCGAACAGTTGAATGTCCAGCGGTTTCAGGGTGCGGGTCAGGCTGACCTTCTCGCCGATCTCGATTTCGGCGAAAGTGCGGTTGGTGATGGTGTCGGCGTGCATGGCGATTCCTCCCAAGGCGGGCGTTGCGAGGCGCAGTTCAGCGATTCGATAACCGTTTCAATTTTAGCTCGTTTTGCATTGCAACACTCACTACCATCGGAGTTCGATCCCATGAGCGTCAATGCGGGCCATCTGTTCGCGGGCATCCCGACCGCCCTGCCGGCGGAGCGGTTCGACCTTCTTCTATGCATGGGTGGTTGCCGGCTGGAACGCATTGTTTCCATCGGTCACGCCACTCCACCCGGTCAATGGTACGATCAGGATGAAGGCGAATGGGTCGCGTTATTGCAGGGTCGGGCCGAGTTGCGGTTCGCCGACGAAGAAGCCCCGCGTATCCTGACGCCGGGTGATTACGTCTGGATTCCGGCGCATCGCCGGCATCGGGTGGAATGGACCAGCCACGATCCGCCAGCGGTCTGGCTGGCGCTGCATATCGAAGGCCACGACAATATCCGATGATTCAGCTTGGTTTCAGCTTCATCTTGCAAAATGGCGGTCCCGTGGCATGATTAACCCTATCGGACTTATTTGGTCAAAAATCGGGGGGATAAACGAATGAAAAAACCATTGGCGATGATCTTGGCGGGTGGAATCCTGGGCATGGGCGTACTGACGGCCGCCAACGCGGCTGGCCAGAAGCCAGAAGAGGTGGTCGAGTACCGAAAATCCGTTTACACGATCATCGGCTGGAATTTCAAACCCATCGGCGCGATGGTCAAGGGTGAGGTTCCGTTCGACGCCGCCGCCGTGGCCCGGCACGCTCAATACGTCGAGATGATGAGCAAGGCGGCCCCCGAGGGTTTTTCCAAGGGTACCGGGCCGGATGTGGTGAAGAGTACCGAGGCCAAGCCGGAAATCTGGACGAAATGGAGCGAATTCGAAACCAAGATGACTAATTTCCAACAGGAGGCCGCCAAGCTGGCCGAAGTCGCCAAGGGCGGCAAGGAAGCGGACATCAAGGCGCAGTTCGGCAAGACCGCCGAAACCTGCAAGGCTTGCCATAAGGAATTCAGGAAGGATTGACGGTTTCGCGGATTGTCGAACCCAAAGGCCATGCCGAAGCATGGCCTTTGTCGTTTCCGCCGCTGCTCAACGCACCAGCAACCAAACCGCCACGACCGCGACCGCCAGCACCGCCAGCCCTCGCCATGGACTGACGATGCGCGGGGCCGAGCCAGCCTGTTCCGGCGGCAGGCGTTTAACACCGCTCAACATCGGGTGAACCAGATTCTCGCGCTTGACCAGCAGGTAGAACAGCACCGCCGAGAGATGGACCGCGATCACCAGCAACAGCAGATTGAAATTGAATTTGTGGATCGTGGTCAGCCAGTCGCTGGTCCCTTTCGAAACCCAGCCGTACAGCGGTCCCTCGGTCGCGATGTCGTCGTTGGCGAACAGACCGGTCCCCGCCTGGATCAGCAGTAGCGCCAGCATCGCCATGATGGACCAACCACCCATCGGATTATGTCCAAGATACAACGGCGTTTCACCGCGCAGCAGTGCCTTGACGTACTCCAAAGCCGCGCCGGGACCCCGCACGAAATCACCAAAGCGCGCGGTGTCGCTGCCCACGAATCCCCACATCAGGCGAAACAGCACCAGCGCCAGCACCGCATAGCCGCCCCAGACATGCCAACTCATGGTGCCGCTTTCCTCAGCGGTCAGCCATTGCGCGATCATAAGCGCCACCAGAGACCAGTGGAACAGACGGGTAGGTAAATCCCATACTCTAATATTTTGAAATACAGTATTTTTTTCTGACATCAACCATCACCTCGCTCAACGGTGCGCCCACGAACAAACCGTACTGACTCCATTCTTGACGAACTCGGGTCAGCTAACAACCACCACACAATTTCGACGCCCCTGTCAAAATCAAGAGAAACTGTTACCATAATGTAAAGTATTGTTTCTATGCTTTCCCCAAGACAATGAAATGCGGTTTAAAAATAACGTGTTGCGAGGCTTGACGACATGATTCCGCAGCCGATCTACGAACTTTTGCCTTATCTCTACATGCTGGCGGGGTTGATCACGTTATTCGCCTTGGATAATATCCTTGGAAAGCTATGTGGAGTGATCCTGATCATTGCGGGCGTGATCATCCAGCAGGTCCGGGCTCGGGCCCGCGGCAAGAAGTCGATCCGTTCGGCGAATGTGGGGCGCGAGCCCCGCTCGGGCCGACCCGCCGCCAATACCGGGCGTGAACCCGCTTCCAGAAGATCCTTGCCCGACCGCCCTTCCAAGCGGCCATGAGACCATCCACCCATCCATGAATGCGCAATCCACCGAACGGTTCGAACGGCGACTGAGTCGCCCGGCCTCCCCAGGGAGCGCCGGGGTCTTGATGTCGCCGTTCATTCCCATGAACCGTTTCGAGGATTGTTCCCATGTCTGACCTGTATCGATCCCGCGTCTTCCGCGTTCCCGTCAGCGTTCATCCCTCTGTTTTCGCGCGCGCCCTCTCCTTGTCCCTGCCGCGACTAAGTCACGGTCGTCGGGCCTAGCGGCGGCCTGGCGGCCGGATTCGCGCCGTGTTCGTGCTTGAAAACACACCATACCCTGTAGTTTGTTGAGAGAGGAATTTTCCCATGCGCGTTGACGCCACCCAAAAGTATCGACCTTTTCCACCCGTCCAATTACCGAACCGGCAGTGGCCGTCGCGAATCCTGACCCAAGCTCCAATCTGGTGCAGCGTGGATTTGCGCGACGGCAACCAGGCGCTGATCGAGCCGATGGGCACCGACCGCAAGCGCCGCATGTTCGAATTGCTGGTTCAGTTGGGTTTCAAGGAAATCGAGGTTGGCTTTCCCGCCGCTTCGCAAACCGATTTCGATTTCGTCCGCTACCTGGTCGACCACCGGCTGATCCCCGACGACGTGCGCGTCCAGGTCCTCACCCAGTCGCGAGAGCACCTGATTCGCCGCAGCTTCGAGGCGTTGCGGGGCGTGAAAAAGGCCATCGTCCATCTTTACAACTCCACTTCGCCGATCCAGCGGCAAGTCGTCTTTGGGCTGGACAAGGCCGGGATCGTGGACATCGCCGTCTCCGGCGCCCGGTTGATGCGGGAGATCGCCGCCGAGCATCCCGCCACCGAATGGACCTTTGAGTATTCCCCGGAAAGCTTCAGCGCCACCGAACTCGACTTCGCGCTGGAAGTGTGCGAGGCGGTGGTCGAGGTCTGGCGACCGACGCCGGAACACAAGGTGATTCTCAACCTGCCGGCGACCGTGGAAATGGCCACCCCCAATGTCCACGCCGACCAGATCGAATGGTTCTGCCGCCATCTGAGCCGACGCGATTCGGTATCGATCAGCGTCCATCCGCACAACGACCGCGGCACCGCCGTCGCCGCCGCCGAGTTGGCGCTGTTGGCCGGCGCCGACCGGGTCGAGGGGACCTTGTTCGGCAACGGCGAGCGCACCGGCAACGTGGACATCGTGACCCTGGCGTTGAACCTGTTCACCCAGGGCGTGGATCCGAAGCTGGATCTGTCCGACATCAACGCCGTGGTCCGCGCCGCCGAGTACTGCAACCAGTTGCCGGTGCATCCGCGCCATCCCTACGCGGGCGAACTGGTATTCACCGCCTTTTCCGGTTCGCATCAGGACGCGATCAAGAAAGGCCTGGCTGCGAATGCCGGCGGTACGCTTTGGGACGTGCCCTATCTGCCGATCGACCCGGCCGACGTGGGCCGCACCTACGAGGCGGTGATCCGGATCAACAGCCAGTCCGGCAAGGGAGGCGTCGCCTACCTGCTGGAGAAGGATCACGGGCTGCGCCTGCCGCGCCGCTTGCAGATCGAGTTCAGCCAAGCGGTGCAGGGCATCGCCGACGCCACCGGCAAGGAACTCACCTCGACCGACCTCTGGGCGGCCTTTGAGGCGGAATATCTGCAACCCGCCGATCTGTACCGCCTGGTCGAGCACCGCGCCATTCCCGACAGCCATGCCAGCGGGATGTGCAAACTGACGGCGACGATCCGCGAACGCGGGCGGGAACGGCTGATTTCCGGCAAGGGCAACGGCCCCATCGACGCCTTCACCGACGCCCTGAACCGGCATTGCGGACTGGACGCGCGGGTGGTGGATTATCACGAGCACGCCATCGGCGCCGGCGCCAACGCCAACGCCGTGTCCTACGTCGAAGTTCGCATGGACGGCGAGCCGACCACCTGGTTTGGCGTCGGCATCGACGGCAACATCGTTACCGCCTCGTTGAACGCGGTGGTCAGCGCCGTCAACCGGGGGTTGCGACCAACGGCGAACCTGGTGGAAACCCGCGAACGATCCCGACGGATCGTGGGTCTGGGCGGTTGACGCGCGCCAGAAAAAAAGGGGTGGAGCGAACGCCGCGTTCGCCCACCCCCAATCCACGCGCCTCCGTTCGCCGACCCCATTCACGATTGCCCAAAAAATTCGGTGATCCTCACGGTAAACCGCCCTTGGACTTGCCCAACAATCTTTACAAACAACATGCCATAACGTTATTAATTGAAAAATAAGAAAAATAAGTTCTCTCTCGCCATTTAAGCAACCGGTTTCGAATGTCGTCCGGTCCATAGTGGTCGGTTGAACCGGTTCAATTTGAACCAGCGCGCCATTCCGAAGCGGGCGATGCCAGCGGGACCGGAGAGCCTGGCCCGACTTGATCGCGAGTCGCCACGGGCGTTGGACTGTTCTATGCTTAAAATGCAACGCGCCCGCGCCCCCGAAAGCCAGGAGGAGTCTTCGATGTGCAACGTCTGTGGTTGTGGTGAGGGAGAAATCCGCGTCGAGGAACACCCGTTCCCCGAACATCGGTACGATCACGCCCATCCTCATGGCGACGGCCATGCTCACGCTCACCCACGCGACCCTGGCGGGATTCACGCCTCTGCTGCCTTTGCCCAGGCGCCCGCCGCCGATTCCACCCGGTTGCTGCGGCTCGAACAGGATCTGCTGGCCTACAACCAGGGCTTCGCCGACGCCAACCGGCGGCTGTTCGAAACGCGGGGCTTGCTGGCGTTGAATCTGGTGTCCAGCCCCGGTTCCGGCAAGACCAGCCTGCTGGCGCGGACCCTGGAGGCGCTGCGGGAGGAAATGCCGCTGGCGGTAATCGAGGGCGACCAGCAAACCAGCCGTGACGCCGACCGTCTCCGCGCCACTGGCGTACCGGCGATCCAGGTCAATACCGGCAAGGGCTGCCATCTCGATGCCCATATGATCGGCCATGCTTTCGAGTCCCTGGCGCTGTCCGAGGGCGGCGTGCTGTTCATCGAAAACGTCGGCAATCTAGTGTGCCCGGCCGGTTTCGACCTGGGCGAGGCGCATAAGGTAGTTGTGCTCTCGGTGACCGAGGGCGAGGACAAACCGCTCAAATATCCGAACATGTTCGCCGCCGCCGATCTGCTCCTGCTCAACAAGATCGACTTGCTGCCGCATCTGGATTTCGACGTGGAGCAATGTCTGGAATACGCCCGGCGCACCAATCCCGATCTCGCCGTCCTGCAACTGTCGGCCCGCACTGGGGCAGGCATGACCGACTGGCTGGACTGGCTGCGGGTCGAACGGCGCGCGGTGCTGCGACGGCAGGTGGAGCGCTTGGAGGACCGATTGGTCGAGGCCCGCGCCCGGCTGGAAGCATGAGCGGCTGAACGGAAGCGTAATGGCGGAGCCCATCCCCGACGTTGCCGTCGAACCGACCAGTCGACTGGCGATCCACATTCGCGGTCAAGTCCAGGGGGTCGGGTTCCGGCCATTCGTTTACCGGCTGGCCCACGACTTGAGATTGGGCGGCTGGGTGCGCAACGACGCCGCTGGAGTCGCCATCGAGGCGCAGGGACCGGCGACGGCATTGGAACGGTTTCTGACCGCGCTACGCCAACCGCCGCCGCTGGCCCGGATCGACGAATTGCAAACCATGACTCTGTCGGCGCGCGTTGGGCCAGAAAATTTCCACATTCACGCCAGTCACGCCGGCCCGGTGCTGGCGGAAATCACCCCTGATGTCGCGGTTTGCGCCGCTTGCCTGGCCGAGTTGTTCGATCCCGCCGACCGTCGTTATCGCTACCCCTTCGTCAACTGCACCCACTGCGGCCCGCGCTACACCATCACTCGCGCCCTGCCCTACGACCGGCCCAACACCAGCATGGCCGGCTTCCCGCTCTGCCCGGACTGCGCGCGTGAATACCACGATCCCGCCGACCGCCGCTTTCACGCCCAGCCGGTGGCCTGTCCGGTGTGCGGGCCGCGCCTGAGTCTGCGCGACGCCCAGGGAAACCCCATAACCGTCGCCGACGCCGTCGCCGCCACGCTGGAGCGATTGCAAGACGGGGCGATTGTGGCCATCAAGGGGTTGGGCGGGTTCCATCTGGCTTGCGACGCCCACAACGCCGCCGCAGTCGCCCGATTGCGCCAGCGCAAGCAGCGTGAGGCCAAGCCGTTCGCGGTAATGGCCGCCAATCTGGCCTCGCTGGCGCCATGGGTCGAATGCAACGAGCACGAACAACAACTGCTGGAAGCGCCGGAACGGCCCATCGTGCTGTTGCGCCAACGGGCGGGCGTGGCTGCCGCGCTGGCCGGGGTCGCGCCCGGCATGGATCGGCTCGGCGTGATGCTGCCTTACACGCCACTGCATTACCTGCTGTTTCACCAGGCCGCCGGTCGACCCGACGGTGGCGACTGGCTGACACGGCCCTGGCCGCTGTTGCTGGTGATGACCAGCGCCAACCCTGGCGGTGAACCCCTGGTCATTGATGACGAGGAAGCCTTCGCCCGGCTGGCCGGGATCGCCGACGGCTTCCTTACCCACGACCGGGCCATCGTCGCCCGCTGCGACGACAGCGTTCGGTTCTGGCGCCCCAGCGGTGCGGCGTTCGTGCGCCGCGCGCGCGGCGACGTTCCACGCCGCATCGCCCTGCCCGCCGCCGGTCCGCCGGTGCTGGCCTGCGGCGGCTGGCTGAAGAACACGATCTGTCTGACCCGCGACGCCCAGGCGTATCTGTCACCGCACATCGGCGACCTCGACCATGCCGCTGCCTGCCAGGCCCTGGAGGAAACGGTCGAACGGCTGCTGGATACCCTGCGCATCGCGCCGGAGCGAGTGGCCCGCGACCGCCATCCGGACTTTTACAGCAGCCGCTTCGCCGCCGCGTTCGCCGCCGAACGGAGTCTGCCCTGCGTGACCGTGCAGCACCACCACGCCCATATTGCCGCCGTCGTCGCCGAGCAAAACCTGAACCGGCCGCTGCTGGGGCTGGCGCTGGACGGGGTGGGTCTGGGCGACGACGGAGGTCACTGGGGCGGGGAATTGCTGTGGGTGGACGGCGCGCGCTACCGGCGTCTCGGTTCCCTGCGGCCATTGCCCCTGCCCGGTGGCGACCGCGCCGCCCGCGAACCGTGGCGCATGGCCGCTGCTGTATTGCATGCGCTGGGTCGGGGCGACGAAATCCCGCGCCGCTGGCCCGGACCGCTGGCGGAGCCGGTTCACCGCCTGCTGGAACGGGGGGACGAGACCCATTGCCCCCTCACCAGCAGCGCCGGGCGGCTGTTCGATGCCGCCGCCGCCCTTCTGGACGTGCGCCGGATCAGCGATTACGAAGGTCAGGCGGCCATGGAGCTGGAAGCGCTCGCCGCAACCCACGGTCCCGCCGCGCCGCTCGCCGACGGCTATCATTTGACCGAAAGTGGCCAACTCGATCTGCTGCCACTGCTGGCCTGGCTGGCCGATCAGGCCATCGAACCCGCGCTGGGCGCGGCCCGATTTCACGCCACACTGGCGTTGGCCCTGGCGGACTGGGTCACGCGCGCCGCGCGGCGAGAAGCGGTGACCGACATCGCCCTGGGCGGCGGCTGTTTCCTCAATCGTCCGCTGAGCGTTCAGGCACGCGATGGGCTGGAACGAAACCACCTGCGCGTCCACGAGGCTCATCAGGCGCCGCCGAACGATGGCGGCCTCAGCCTGGGGCAGGCGTGGGTCGCGATGCAGGTTTCCGTCTGAAGCTATCCCCCGACCCGAGGTTCTTAACCATGTGTCTCGCCATCCCCGCGCAAGTCATCGAAACGCCGGATACCGAAACCGCCGTGGTGGAATTGGGCGGCATCCGCAAGTCCATCTCCACCGCCCTGCTGGACGAGGTGGCGGTGGGCGATTACGTTATCGTCCATGTCGGCTACGCGCTTGAACGCTTGAACGTGGCCGAAGCCGAGGCCACCCTGCGTCTGTTCGCCGAATTGGCGACCAGCGCGGCCGAGACGCCAGATCCAGCCATTAAATCCTTCTGAATTAAGGAGTTGATTTCATGAAAGCCGTCATCCTCGATCAACTCGGTGGTCCCGAACAATTGCGCATCGGCGATGTCGCCACCCCGGAACCGGGTCCGGGCCAGGTTCGGGTGCGCCTGCGCGCTTCGGCGCTCAACCGCCGCGATGTCTGGATCACGCTCGGCCAGTATCCGGCTATCCGGCTGCCCTGCACCACCGGTTCGGATGGCGCCGGGGTGGTGGACAAGCTTGGTCCCGAAGCGCCGGCGGACTGCCTGGGGCGGGAGGTGGTGATTTATCCCGCCTACGACTGGGGCCCGGACCCGCGCTTTCCCGGTCCCACTTTTCGCGTGCTGGGGATGCCGGACCCCGGCACTTTCGCCGAATACATTTGCGTTCCCGTCGGCCATGTGTTTCCCAAGCCGGCGTTTCTGAGCTGGGAACAGGCCGCCGCCATCCCGCTGGCCGGTCTGACCTCCTGGCGGGCGCTGATGACGCAAGGGGCGGCGCAAGCCGGAGAAACCGTGCTGGTCACCGGCATCGGCGGCGGCGTGGCCACCTTCGCCTTGAAGTGGGCGGTGGCGCTGGGCGCACGGGTGTTCGTGACCAGCGGCGATGAAGCCAAGCTGGAACAAGCCCGGCAAATGGGGGCGGCGGGTGGCGTCAACTATCGGGCGGGTGACTGGGACAAGCAACTGGCCAAAATGACCGGCGGCGTGGACGTGGTCATCGATGGCACCGGCGGTCCGGCCTTCAAAGGCTGCTTTTCGGTGCTCAAGCCGGCCGGCCGGTTGGTGATCTACGGCGCGACCGCCGGCAACCCGCCCACCGGACTGGAGATGGCCAAGTTGTTCTTCCGACAGGCGCGCATCGTCGGTTCCACCATGGGTTCACCGGATGAATTCGCGGCCATGCTGCGCTTCGTCGACGCTCACCGGATCGAGCCTGCCCTGGATCGGGTGTTCGCGCTCGACGAAGCGATCGTCGCCCACCAGCGATTGCTGGCGGCCGAACAACTGGGCAAGATCGTGTTGCGACATGGTGGCGAAACGACCTAAAGTCGGCGCCAAGACCCTTCAAATTGGGTTTATTACGGGGTAACCGTTCAGATCCCTTGGTGGCTTCATCCTGTATTGATGGGTTTCGCTACGCTCAACCCATCGCCGTGTGGGACGAGGGGGCTGAATGCTTACATTACGGTTTGGGGCGCCGCTTAACAACCTGCCCGCATAACCTATTGTCCGTCTTATGCGTACAATTCTCAAAATTGCTTGACGCAGTGCAATACGATCTTTATACTGCAATGCAGCATTCCTAGTGAATGCCAGTCGGTTCACCCGTCCTCATGGGTGGATGCGGATTGAAGCAATCCTCCTTTGGTGGTTCTTTGCCGAGACAGTCAAATCGTCTCGGCTTTTTTGTTGCGCTGCAAAAAATTACTTGACGCACCGCAGCAAATCCGTTTATTTTATGCCTCAGACATCGTTCGGATGTTGTTCTTCTCTAACCTTCCTTTGGTGGTTATTGGCCGGGGTCTCGAACCCCGGCTTTTTTTATGCCCTCACGAGCGGGATTGGCGCCGGGAACTTTCCAGCCAGAAAGGCTCCGATACCAGACGCATTGCCCCCTCTTCCCAAGCCATTATCCCAACGCCAATGACACCTGGACCGCATCGCTCGCTTCCACTACTCAGCAAACCGCTGGTGTTCGCCGCCAGCCTGCTGCCGCTGGCCTGGATCATCTGGCTGGGCTGGCAAGGCCAGTTGGGCGCCAATCCGGTCGAAACCCTCAGCCATCGCACCGGCGACTGGAGTCTGCGCTTCCTCCTGCTAACCCTGGCGGTGACGCCGCTGCGGCGGCTGACCGGCTGGAACGGGTTGCTAAAATTTCGGCGGATGCTGGGCCTGTTCGCCTTTTTCTATGTTTGCCTGCATCTTGGCGTGTATCTGGTGTTCGACCAGTTTTTCGATTGGGGCGCCATCGTGGCGGACATCGCCAAGCGGCCCTACATCACGGTGGGATTCACCGGCTGGCTGCTATTGATCCCGCTGGCGGTCACTTCCACCCACGGGATGATCCGGCGGCTGGGACGCAACTGGCAGCGGTTGCACCGCCTGGTTTATCTCATCGGCGTGCTCGGTGTGCTGCACTATCTGTGGCTGGTCAAGGCCGACCTGACCGAGCCGTTGCTGTACGGCGGGATATTGGGCGCGCTTCTGGGATATCGCCTGTGGTGGTGGCGCGCTCACTCGGCCACGATCAACCGCTCGACCCGCTGAAACCCGCGCGGCAATGGCTTGCCCCGGCGGCCCCGCTCGCCTGCATAATTTTCCAGATCGGCCGGTTTGAGCTTCAAGTCCCGTTTTCCGGCGGTCAGCACCAGGCCCCGTCCCGGCGGGGCGAGGGTCAGGATCGTCAATCGCTCCTCGCCCGGCAAGTCGAGAATCTTGTTGCCCTTGCCCTTGGGCAGGCGCGGTAGCTCCTTGACGGGGAACAACAATAATCGACCGCCGCTGCCCACCGCCGCCAGTCGGTCGGCTTCCATTCCCGTAACGGGCAGGGGCGGCAGGATGCGCGCGCCATCCGGCACGGTCAGCACCAGTTTGCCGGCCTTGTTGCGACTCGTCAGATCGTCGAACGCGCAGATGAAACCGTAGCCGGCGTCGGTCGCCAGCAGGTAAAGGTCGTCGGTGTTACCCAGCAGGACGCTGACGAAATTGGCCCCATCGGGCGGACTGAGCTTGCCGCTCAACGGTTCGCCGTAGCCGCGCGCCGAGGCCAGCCCCGCCACCGGCAAGGTGTAAGTCCGGCCGGTACTGTCCAGGAAAACCGCCGATTGATTGCTGCGGCCCTGTGCCTGGGCCAGAAAACCGTCGCCGGCCTTGTAGCTCAACGCCGTCGCGTCGATCTCGCGCCCCTTGGCGGCCCGCACCCATCCTTTTTGCGACAGCACCACCACCATCGGCTCACTCGGGGTCAGGCTGGTCTCGTCCAGCGCTTGCGCCGGCCGCCGCTCCACCAGCGGACAACGCCGGGGATCGGCGTAGCGTTTGGCGTCGTCCTGAATCTCCTTGCGGATCAGCGCTTTTAGCCGTTTTTCGGAACTCAGCAACAGTTGCAACTGTTCTTGTTCCTTGCGCAGTTCGTCCTGCTCGCCCCGCAGCTTCATTTCCTCTAGTCGGGCCAGATGGCGCAGCTTGGTTTCCAGAATCGCCTCGGCCTGGGCATCGGACAGTTGGAAGCGGGCCATCAACACCGGCTTGGGCTTGTCCTCAACGCGCAGGATGCGGATCACCTCGTCCAGATTGAGATAGGCGATCAGCAAGCCGTCGAGAATATGCAGGCGCTGCTCGACCTGATCGAGCCGGTATTGCAACCGCCGGCGCACCGTGGCGATCCGATAGCGCAGCCATTCTTCGAGAATCTGCTTGAGATTTTTGACTTGTGGCCGGCCGTCCAGGCCGATCATGTTCAGATTGACGCGGTAGCTTTTCTCCAGATCGGTGGTGGCGAACAAATGATCCATCAACAGGTCCACGTCCACCCGGTTGGAACGCAGCGCCAACACCAGCCGGGTTGGGTTTTCGTGGTCGGATTCGTCGCGCAAGTCCTCGACCATCGGCAGTTTTTTGTCGCGCATCTGGGCGGCGATCTGCTCCATGAGCCGCGCCCCCGACACCTGATGCGGCAGGGCGGTGATCACCACGGCCTCGCCGTTTTCCCGTTCGAAGCGGGCGCGCAACCGCACCGCGCCGTTGCCGGTCTGGTAGAGCCGGCGCAATTCCTCGCGGGGGGTGACGATTTCCGCGCCACCAGGGAAATCCGGCGCGGGCACGAGTTCGCACAAGGCGTCCAGATCACAATCGGGTTGATCCAGCAAGTGAACGCAAGCCGCCGCGACTTCACCAAGATTGTGCGGCGGGATGTCGGTGGCCATGCCGACGGCGATGCCGGTCGCGCCGTTCAGCAGCACATGCGGTAAGCGGGCCGGCAGCAGGACGGGTTCGTCCAGCGTGCCGTCGAAGTTGGGGGTCCAGTCCACCGTGCCCTGCCCGAGTTCCGCCAGCAGCACCTGGGCGAACGGCGACAGCCGCGCCTCGGTGTAGCGCATGGCGGCGAAGGATTTGGGATCGTCGGGCGAACCCCAGTTGCCCTGCCCGTCCACCAGCGGATAGCGGTAGGAAAACGGCTGGGCCATCAACACCATGGCTTCGTAGCAGGCCAGGTCGCCGTGGGGGTGGTATTTGCCCAAGACATCGCCCACGGTGCGGGCGGATTTCTTGTGCTTGGCGCCAGCGTTCAGGCCGAGTTCGGACATGGCGTAGACGATGCGGCGTTGCACCGGCTTCAACCCGTCGCCGATATGCGGCAAGGCCCGGTCGAGAATGACGTACATGGAATAGTCCAGATACGCCTTTTCGGTAAAGACCTTCAGCGGGACACGCTCGGCGCCGTCGGCGGTGAATGATTCGGTAGGATCAGCCATGATGGAACCAGGAAAAGTGTTCGGTGGAGAAGTATTAATGATCAATATGTTATCCTAATTCCCAGCCGAATTTTGATCTTTGCGCCAGAAAACCGTGTAAGCCCTCCATGAGAATGATAAATTGCACGGATGAACCCTCGTTTCGTCCAACAACAACCCGTCGATCTACTCGCCCAGTTCCCGGCGGTGGTCTTGCTGGGCCCGCGTCAGGCGGGCAAGACCACGCTGGCTCTGGCCGAAATTGCCAGGCGGGGCGATGCGCTTTATCTTGACCTGGAACTGCCCTCGGCCCAACGTCAGTTGGACGATCCCGAGGGTTTCCTGCTCGCCCAACGCCATCGTTTGGTGATCCTGGACGAAGTGCAGCGTATCCCGAAATTGTTCGCCGTGCTGCGGGGCGTTATCGATATCCGTCGGCGGGATGGCGAAACCGCCGGCCAATTCTTGCTTCTCGGCTCCGCCTCCGGCGTCCTGCTGCAACAAGCCAGCGAAAGCCTGGCTGGACGGGTAGCGCGCCTGGAACTGACCCCCTTCCAGGCGCGCGAAGTGTTGCCGTCCACCGCAGTCGGCGCCGACCTGCATCCGCTCTGGGTGCGCGGTGGGTTCCCTCTGTCTTGGCTGGCGCCGGACGATGCGGCCAGCCTGCGCTGGCGCGAAGCCTTCATCGCGACCTACCTGGAACGGGACATTCCGACCCTCGGACCCCGTATTCCGGCGACCACCCTGCGTCGCCTGTGGACCATGCTGGCCCATGTCCAAGGTGGTCTGCTCAACCACTCGCAACTGGCCGCGTCGCTCGCGGTCAGCGGGCAGACCGTGGCCCGCTACATCGACATCCTGGCCGATCTGATGCTGGTCCGCCGCCTGCCCGCCTGGCATGGCACCGTGGGCAAGCGACTGGTGCGCGCCGAAGGTGTACGTGCGCGACAGCGGCATCGTGCATGCCCTGCTGGGTCTGACGAACCTGGAATCGACCTTGGGCCACCCGGTGGCCGGCGCAAGCTGGGAAGGTTTCATGATCGAACAATTGCTCGCCGCCGCGCCCCAGGCCGAAGCCAGCTTTTATCGCACTTCGCACGGGGCGGAAGCCGACCTGGTGCTGGATTTTCGCAACGGTGAGACCTGGGTGGTGGAAATCAAGCGGACCTCGGCGCCCACGGTATCGAAGGGTTTCCACCAGGCCGCCGCCGACGTGAGAGCGATCCGCAAACTGCTGGTCGCCCCGGTGGCCGCGCCCTACCCGATGCGGGACGGCGTCGAGGTGATGAATCCACTCACCGCCGCCGCGCGAGTGATGGGACAACCGTAGAATGGCAAGATTTATCCATCCCGCAAAACGGTCGCTCCGGAATTGGGAAACAGTTCGGCCAAGTCGATCACGGCATCGGGACAGAGAATCGACGCAATTTGGCCGGTGCGGCGGCAATCCCGCTGCCGATAGATGCCGTTGATCGGCTCGCGGTAGATTTCCAGTTGTCGATTTTGAATGTCCAGTAGCCAGACTTCCGGGATACCGTTTTTTGCGTACAGGGGAATTTTGACATCGCGATCATAGCGGAGCGTGCTGTCCGATATTTCGATGATGAGCAAAATATCTTCGGCATGAGGATGCGCGGCCCTGTAATAGTCCTGTCGCCAGCGCAGTAGGGCGATATCGGGCTGAGGTTCTTCGTAATTGCCGAGCACCACCGGGTTTTGTCCGGCAACGACCGCCTTGCCATGCAGCCGATAAGCGAGAAGACTCAGCAAATGATTGTTGTGCCCCGCATGTTCGCTGCCGATCGGCGCCATCTCGATAATCTCCCCATCGATCAATTCCACCCGCGAATCTTCATGCAATAAGCCGACTTCGGCCATGCGGTGATATTCCGCCACGGTCCAGCGGTGGCGCGGTTGGGAGTTCAGCAATTCACGTTCTGCTAACGGTGTTGACATGATATGTCCTCACGCCCGGATGGTTTGTAATGGAAAGCGGCTATTTGGCCGGCGCGTAATTCAGCAGCTTTTGCACCAACGGCATGAGCAGTGTCTTATCGGTCGGTTCCTTGACGATTTCGATGCCAAGCAGTCACGCCGCAAGGATTTCCAGGTCTTCATCGAGGTAACTACGATCTATACACTTGTAATTGACCAGCAGAGTGGTGACGGTACGCTCGGAAACCCCAAAATAATGCGCTACATCCTCTCTCGCATCAGCCGAATAATCGCCGTCCATCTGCTCTTTCAATGCCTCGAATGGGCACAACAGTTCAGCGGCAAATGCCCGCTGAAACTTTTGCCGATAGGTATAAGCCCGCGTTGCAGGCAGTAACCGCTCGTTGAGATAGCCAGTGGTCAACCTGTCACCCAGTAGACGTGCCAATTCGAAGCGCCGCCCCGTTGCCCATTTCGACCGTAGTACAATGTGGCCAGCTTTGCCGGATTCGTCGTCCAAGCTGAAGGCGAAGACATGACCAGCCGACGGAGACGCTGCTAGCACTTGCACCGAAACACCCGAAAGATCCGCAAGACGCTGATCTGGGAGCGGTCCCGATTGGAGGCCACAAGCAACTCGCAGTACACGGGCGGTCTCGTATCCATGTCGCCAAGCAGGAACTTGATCGCGTGGAGGTAGTTCGGTTGTCGGGAGCAAGGGGATATCTCCGGGCCGTGTATCCGTTCCGATGGTGGCCGCCAGCGCGGTAAGATCGCTCATTCTGGGGATTGATCTTCCAGGTTGATGATCGGCGGCCAGTTCCTGGATCGCATCCCAACCGAACCCTTCGGCGTCGGCAAACAATCGCTCGATTTCTTCCACAGAGGCTTCATCGGGGTCACAACCAAGGAGCGCTTCCAACTTTCGGCCAGCAGCCATCTTTGAGTCGGTTCGTTCCGCCTGCAACTCGTCAAAAATTCGATCAAAGTTGGTCAGAGGTATCGCCTTTGCTCGTAGTTGCCCCTGAATTTGTTCCATGAATCGGTCTACAACCGCAACGAATTGCCTTGTTGGCAAGATAATCGCTTGATCCGCAGTAAAGCGAAAGGGAGCGAAACCCTCGGGATGGGTCGGTTTCGCGATCAGAACAGTGTGCTCACGATCAGAAAAGATACTGATGTTCGGCCACAAATATCCCGCTCCAATGGTGGCGAGGCTATGCGCGAAGCTCCAATCGTGGCTCATTCGTTTAGGCATGGGTTCCCCGGTCAGGCGCCACCAGTTCCAAGCCAACCATTCCGCCAAATGATAACCAGATACCAGAGGACCGCGTCGCGTACTATCTATGAATCCGTCTATCCCTTCCGTCAAAAGCCGGTTCCCTTGACGGATCGTGAGCAGCCCGAAACAAGCACATTCTTCGACCGCGCCTTCATCCAGCCGCTCCCAACTGACGGCAATATCCAACGCTTCTTTCATCGTTGCCTCCATTCGCACAATACCAAGGAACGCATGGTGTTCTCGCTCGCTTGATCCAACCGATACCCATGATAGCCATCATTACCGATTTTGGCTTCATATACTTCACCATGATCGTCGACACTCCATACATACTTGGGAAAATCGCCCTCCTGGTAGGTGCTAACCATGTTTTTACTGATCCCAGCAGCGAAAAGCGCCTTAGCTTCTACACAAGGAATCGGTCGCAGATCATCGCACAGAGATTTGTGCGGACGCGGATTAGTTGGAGGATGGAAGCCGTAATCCGATGGAGTGCGCTTATGTAAGGCACTTCCCACGTAGCGTGCGGAGGAAAGTAAAAATTCCTGTTGTGAAGCACCTAATGCTTTCACGTGCGCAATACGGCGCTTTGGATCTTTTGATTGACGCTTCATGACTCTGGGTACACACTCCAAACGCTTTGAACATTATTTGCCATATGCAAGACAAACCTGCAAAAACCAAGCATTTTAAGTATTCATGAAAACCCGATCACACGTTCCCGGTGCATAAGTATGGCAGAATGCGTGCGTACCGCTTCGCTTCCTTTCAATTGCAAACCGTACGTTGACCACTTCGTACGCACGCGCATTATTGAATACGTATCGAAGATACTGACACCATCGCGCGGCAAGCCTTCCGGCAAGGGCAGCGGATCGTGGCCGCGATCCAACTGACGCTCGATCCGGCAATGATGCGCCAGCGCCCCCGCCTGCTGCGGATCGGCCAGCGCTTCCCACGGCCACGCCAGCACGCCGGGACCGTTGCTGGCGATGCGCAAATCCAACTTTTCCTCCAGTCCAAGGCGATAGGCTTCACCATAGAAATCCCGACCTTGCCCCGCCCCGAACAAGGCGCTCAGGTTGCTGTTTGGCAAATCCTTGACCGGCGTGTTGGCGGGTGAACCGATGGCGACGGGAGGAGTCGTTTTGCCGTCCTTCAACCGCACGACCTGAAATTGCGGCGGGTCGCTGGTCTCGACGTGGCGAACGACGAGGGTGGGCATCATTGCGTTCCTGAATATTGGTACGGTGGCCCTTAACGTGCGGTTCACATGCTATTTAACGACGGCAACGCATATCTACCCCGCAAAACGGTCGCTCAGGTCTTGGGAAACAGTTCGGCCAGATCGATGATGGCATCGGGACAGAGAATCGGCGCGATTTGGCCGGTCTGGCGGCAATCCCGTTGCCGGTATTCGCCGTTTATCGGTTCACGATAAATTTCCAATTTCCGATCTGGAATATCCAGCAACCAAACTTCGGGAATACCGTTTTTAGCGTAGAGCGGAATCTTGACATCGCGGTCGTAGCGGAGCGTGCTGTCGGAAACCTCGATGAGAAGCAGTACATCTTCTGGATGAGGATTCGATTGTTCGTAATCATCCGCCCGCCAGCGCAGGATGGAGATGTCGGGTTGAGGTTCCGCATAGCCGCTCAGCACAACGGGATTCTGCGCCGCGACAATTGCTTTGCCGCCGACCACTTTTGAAAACAACCGAATGAATCGGTTGACGTTACCACCATGAGCACTCCCAATCGGCGCCATTTCGACGATCTCCCCGTCAATCAGTTCCACCCGCGAATCTTCATGCAATAAGCCGACTTCCGCCATGCGGTGATATTCCGCCACAGTCCAGCGGTGACGAGGCTGGGCGTTCAGCAATTCCCGCTCTGCCATCGGTGTTGACATGGTATGTCCTCTCGCTCAATAAAAGAATCACGTAATTCGGGTACTCGCTCGCTCTCGATTTAACACCAATAATCGCCGCAAAATATCCTCATCGCCCGAATCGGCCGACCAACCGTAAGCCGCCGCGACGGCCTCATCGAGAGTGCGGTGGGCATTCGCCAACCATGTGGGACGTTGGTTGTAAAGATTGGTGAGCGTGCGCTTTTTCAGTTCGGCGGCGGCGCGGTCATCCACCGGAAGCAAGCGGTCGGGATAACCGGGCATGACTTCCGGCACGCGCCGAACCCACTCGGGCGGATTCAGCCAGTTGGCGCGCAATTCCACCAAACGTCGAGCGGCGTCGGCGATGGCTCGGGCGCGGGGATCGTCGGCGTAGGCGCTGGCGGGGATATTCGGTTGCAAACCTTCGGGAAACGGGAAGGTTTCAAAGGTGGTGGTCGGCGTGTAGCGAGGGCGGTCTTCAAGGCTCGTCCCCAGCCGTAGCGCCCTCAGCTCATGAAAACGCGAATGCAGAATACCAAACGCGGTGTCATCATCGCGGGCGATGAC
>CALGOO010000169.1 GCA_937960715.1 uncultured Candidatus Competibacteraceae bacterium | reverse complement strand
GCTTGCAGCACCTCAACCCACAATTTCAACCTCCTGTCAATGCGTAAATCCTAGTCCTTCCTCTGCCAACTCGCCCAAGCCATGCTCAACTCTGCGGCCAATCGCGCTTCCGGCGTGGCGGTGCTCTCCAGGTTCATGTTATCAACTTCACGAATAGCAGCTTCGATGTCGCTAGCAATCCAATATTGGAACATCGTAAACAAATACCGCACGAGAACGCTGACATCGCTATCCGACTTGGCGATGTGCAGCGCCTGGACCAACGCTGACTCCGCGCGCTCGTCTTCCCGGTCCAAGGCCGCACCCCGCAGCGCATGGGCTACTGCTAGCGCGCACAGCAAAAATACTTGCCAGCGCCCGGTTGCCTTCCGCGATTCTCGATTCAGACGCTTGATCAACTCTGCCAAAGCGTCTGATTTAAGCGCGTCGATGACCTCCCGCCCGGCAGACTGCTCGGTCGGTTCCAGCAGGCGCAATAGAAGCTCCAAGCGCAGCGTGAAGCCGAAGGTCAGATGTCGTCGTGGGGCACAGCGGCTCAGCGTCTGGTCCATCCCATGCCGGCTGAGGTGCCGCAGGAACGCGGCTTCCTCCCGGCGTCCAGCGCAGGCGAAAGCATCGGATTCGCTCCGCAGGTCGTCCCGCGAATACCAACTCACCAGCAGCTCCACCGCCTCCTCGAAATGGCTGATCTCGGACTTGGCCGGATCGTGGCCGATGACTTGGCGTTGTTTGTACCAATAGGCCATCACCCGATCGGTGGCGCGGTAGAGCGTGGCCTTGCCTTGGCCGCCGATTTCGCGCGTTCCCACCACCAGCCGCTCCGCTTGCAGCTTGCGGAAGACTTCGGCGATCTTGCTTTGACTTGGTTTGTTGGTGAAACGCGCGGCGATCTCGGTCTGGGAAGCGGGTTCTCCGCCTCGCAACAGTGCATCGAACACTTCCTGGCATTCGTCGCCGAGATCGTCCATCCGATGCTTGTAATAAGGCGTCAGCTCGTCGATCAGCGCGGACAGGTTCAACGTCGCGTGTTCCAGGTCCTGGTCCAGCAAATGGTCCACCATCACCGCGATCATCCGCGGAGCGCCGCCGGTAAATTCGGCTAAAGCTTTCAGTCTGATCTGTTCTTGGGGCGACAACAGAGCGTCCGGGCCTTTCGTCAATTGGCGGCGGCGCAAGGCGTAAGCAAGCACTTCGGGTGTGGTCCAGGGCTCCAACGGTCTTTCCACGATCCACTGGAACAAGGGATGCGCTGGGTCGTCGTTGCGAATGTTGCGGATGGCGCTGATGACGAGCATGAGCCGGTTGGATCGGCGCTCCAAAATCCCGCGCAGGGCCAGTTCGACGGCCCAGTCGCTCGCCGTGACTCCGGGAGGCAGCCGCTTGCCCTTGGAGGGTCCAACTCCCCGGCGTTTGATGGCGCGGTTGGCCTTGCGGACGAATTTTTCCAACAGTTCGTCGAAATTCTCGATGGCGGCCACGACCAGTCCTTGACCGGGACCGAAGCGCTGATCCAGAACCTGGTCCAGGGTCGCCAGGGCAGCACCCAGGGCATCGGGGGCCTCGTCGCGGAAATGATAGGTGCCGCCCCTTAAGTCGCCGACGGCGAAGCGGCGAATCTCGTTCACCAGTCCCGCCGCGGAGGAAACAAATTTTCATGATATCAAGAATGATTGATAGCATATTTGCGAGCTTCGACGCTCGGCAATACCTGTTGGACCTCAGCGCAACACGTCCTCCTCGGTGATCAGTTCCGCCAGTTGCTCGGTGTTGAGCCGCAGTCGCAGGGCCAGCACCGTGACCAGGTCCGCCGCCGCCTTGGGGTTCTGCTCGAGGAACGGCATGAAGTCCTTGCGATGAATGCCCAGCAATTCGCACGGGGTCAACGTGGTCGCGGTGGCCGAGCGCCCGCAGCCGTCGAGCATGGCGATTTCGCCGAAGATTTCGCCCGGTCCGAGCGTGCCGAGGACGATTTCCCGCCCCTCCCGATTGGCGACGCTGATTTTCAGCCGACCGCTCAACACCACGAGCATCTCCTCGCCCGCGTCGGTTTTCTCGAACACGACATGCTGGGCGGGCAACGTCAACACCCGCGCCAATTCAGCGATCCTTTCCAGGTGACCCGGGGCCATGTTGCGGAATAGAAAACTCTTTCTGAGCATCTCGTATTTGTGTGGCTTGGGCGCGGCCGCCGTTTTCTGCGGTCCGCCCAGTGTCAGCACCCCATGCAACTGGCTTGCGATTAGCGGTCGTCTGATGCAGATATAGTCCGACTCGAAGGCCGGCGTGGTCGAGGCCAACACCACGCGGGTTTCTGGAAAAACCTGGCGAACTTCGTTCCAGGTCACCATTGCCGAGGGATCGTCGGCGTTGACGATCATGATGTCGGCCGGTTCCTGGTTGCTGAGCGCCAGTTGGTAGGTGTACTCCCGGTTGCTGGCCAGCGACAGGATGTTGCGGATCATCCGTCGTTCCTTTTCCAGGAATCCTATCGTATTCACGGTTACCGTTTTGATTTCCATCATGCTGTTCCCCCATGGCCTGACATCGTTTCTGGGCGTCCACGATGGGCATGATGGTCGTCTCGCCCGCCAGCGAACGGCGCCTCATGCCCCACGCGGCGCTACTATAATCCAAGTCGCGACCTGGACGGGACGAGTTCGCGTCCCGCGCCGGGCGATGCTGCTTGAAATCGCTTCCGGGGTAACCGTTCAGATCCCCTGATGGTTTCGCTCCGTATCGATGGGTTTCGCTCCGCTCAACCCATCCTACAACCCATTATTTTTTCGTAGGATGGGTTGAGCGGAGCGAAACCCATCGCTGCGCGGGACGAGAGGAGTCTGAACGGTTACCTTCCAGGCTCTATTCTTCCGGTTCGTACCCCAGATTCGGCGCCAGCCACTTTTCCGCCTCCGCCACGGTCCAGCCCTTGCGCTGGGCGTAATCGGCGACCTGATCCCGACCCAGCCGGCCCACGCCAAAATAGCGCGCCTCGGGGTGACTGAAATACCAGCCGCTCACCGCCGCCGTCGGTGTCATGGCGAAATGTTCGGTCAAGCGAATCCCGGCGTTGTGGTCCACGTTCAGCAATCGCCAAAGCAGGCCCTTTTCCGTGTGGTCGGGACAGGCCGGGTAACCGGGCGCCGGGCGGATGCCGCGATAGGTTTCCGCGATCAAATCCTCGTTGCTGAGTTTCTCGTCGCTGGCGTAGCCCCAAAATTCCCGGCGCACCCGCTCGTGCAATCGCTCGGCGAAGGCTTCCGCCAGCCGGTCGGCCAAGGCTTTGAGCAGGATGGCGCGATAGTCGTCGTGGGCGCGCTCGAATTCCGCCACTCGTTCGTCGATGCCGATGCCGGCGGTGACGGCGAACGCGCCCAGAGTGTCGGCCACGCCCGATTCGCGCGGCGCGATCCAGTCGGCCAGGCAGTGATGGGGTTTGCCGTCCGGTTTCGGACCCTGTTGACGCAAGTGATGCAGCGTCATCAACGCTTGATTTCGAGTCTCGCCGGTATACAGCGCGATGTCGTCCTCGCCGACCCGGCTGGCCGGGAAGAAGCCGATCACGCCTTGCGCCGTCAGCCAACGTTCGGTGATGATCCGGTCCAACATCGTCTGGGCGTCGGCGAACAGGTGCCGGGCCTGCTCGCCCTGTTCGGGATCGTCGAGAATGGCTGGATAACGCCCGCGCAATTCCCAGGCGTGGAAGAACGGCGTCCAGTCGATTCGTTCAGCCAGTTCGGCCAGCGGATAATCGTCGAAGGCGCGAACGCCCAGAAAAGCGGGCTTGGGCGGAACGTAAGCCGACCAGTCGAGGTCGGGCCGGTTGGCGCGAACTTGCGCCAGCGGCAACAGCGGCTCGCGTTGCCGGCGGTTGGCGTGCTGCTCGCGCTTTTGGGCGTACTCCTGCTTGGTCCGGGTGACGAAGGGTTGGCGCGACTCGGCGCCGATCAGGTTTTGGGCCACGCCGACCGCTCGTGAAGCGTCCTTGACGTAGACCACCGGGCCGGGATATTGCGGGTCGATCTTGACCGCCGTGTGCATGGCCGAGGTGGTCGCGCCCCCGATCACCAGCGGGATGGTAAAGCCCTGTCGGTGCATTTCCCTGGCGACGTTCACCATCTCGTCCAGGGACGGCGTGATCAGGCCGGACAGGCCGATCATGTCCGCGTTCCGCTCGCGGGCGGCGTCGAGAATCTTCTGCGCGGGAACCATGACACCGAGATCGACCACCTCGAAGTTGTTGCACTGGAGTACCACGCCGACGATGTTCTTGCCGATGTCATGCACGTCGCCCTTGACCGTGGCCAGCACGATCCGACCGTTGCTGCGGCGCTCGCCTTCGGCCTGTTCCGCTTCGATGAACGGGATCAGATAGGCGACGGCCTTTTTCATCACCCGCGCCGATTTCACCACTTGCGGCAGGAACATCTTGCCGGCGCCGAACAGGTCGCCGACCACGTTCATGCCGTCCATCAGCGGCCCCTCGATGACGTGCAGCGGCCGGTCCGCTTGCTGGCGAGCCTCTTCCGTATCGGTCTCGATGAACTCGTCGATACCCTTGATCAGCGCGTGCTCCAATCGCTTCGCCACCGGCCAGGAACGCCAGTCCACGCCCTCACCCCTGACCCCTTTCCCGGTGGGAGAGGGGGAGTCTTCTTTGTATTGATCGGCGATTTCCAATAACCGTTCGGTAGCGTCCGGGCGGCGGTCGAGAATCACGTCTTCGACCCGCCCGCGCAGTTCGGCGGGAATTTCCTCGTAGATCGCCAGTTGGCCGGCGTTGACGATGCCCATGCTCAGGCCGGCGCGGATGGCGTGATAGAGGAACACGGAGTGGATCGCCTCGCGCACCGGGTTGTTGCCCCGGAACGAGAAGGAGACGTTGGAGACACCGCCGGAAACCAGGGCGTGCGGCAGTTCCGCCTTGATCCGCCGAGTGGCTTCGATGAAATCCACGGCATAACGGTTGTGTTCCTCGATGCCGGTGGCGACGGCGAAGATGTTGGGATCGAAGATGATGTCTTGCGGCGGAAAACCGACTTGCTCGGTGAGAATCCGATAGGCGCGCTGGCAAATGGCGAACTTGCGTTCCTGGGTGTCGGCCTGGCCCTGCTCGTCGAACGCCATGACGATGGCTGCCGCGCCGTAACGGCGAATCAGCCGCGCCTGCCGGATGAATTCCGCCTCGCCTTCCTTCAGGCTGATCGAGTTGACGACCGGCTTGCCCTGGATACGCTTGAGCGCCGCTTCCAGAATCTCCCATTTGGATGAATCGATCATCACCGGCACCCGGCTGATGTCCGGCTCGGCGGCGATGAGATTGAGGAACGTGACCATCGCCTCCTTCGAGTCGAGCATTCCTTCGTCCATGTTGATATCGATGATCTGCGCGCCGTTCTCGACCTGCTGGCGGGCGACCGCCAGCGCGGCGGTGTAATCCCCGGCCTTGATCAGCCGCTTGAACACCGCCGATCCGGTGACGTTGGTCCGCTCGCCGACGTTGACGAACAGCGACTCTAAGCCGATGTTGAACGGCTCCAGTCCGGCCAGCCGGCAACGCGGTTCGATCAGGGGAATTCGTCGCGGCGGCAGGTCCTTCACCGCCTCGACGATGGCGCGAATATGAGCCGGGGTCGTGCCGCAGCAGCCGCCGACGATGTTGAGAAAGCCGCTCTCGGCGAACTCGCGGATCGTGGCCGCCATCCGTTCCGGGGTTTCGTCGTACTCGCCGAAAGCGTTTGGCAGGCCCGCGTTGGGATGGGCGGAGACATGGGTGTCGGCGATGCGCGCCAGTTCGGCGACGTAGGGCCGCAGTTGCGTGGCGCCCAGCGCGCAATTCAAGCCGAAGGCCAGCGGGCGGACGTGCGAAAGCGAGTTCCAGAACGCCTCGGTGGTCTGGCCGGACAGGGTGCGGCCGGAGGCGTCGGTGATGGTGCCGGAAATCATGACCGGCAAACGAATGCCGCTGTCGGCGAAAAATTGCTGGATGGCGAACAGCGCCGCCTTGGCGTTCAGGGTGTCGAAGATGGTTTCCACCAACAGGATATCCACGCCACCCTCGACCAGGGCTTGCGTCGCCTCGGCGTAAGCGGCGACCAGCTCGTCGAACGTGATATTGCGGAAACCGGGGTTGTTGACATCCGGCGACAGGCTGGCGGTGCGGTTGGTGGGACCGAGAATCCCGGCGACGAAGCGGGGGCGGTCGGGGGTGCTGTATTCATCGGCCACCGCGCGCGCCAGTTTCGCCGCCTCCCGATTCAACTCCGGCACCAGATTTTCCATGCGGTAGTCGTGCATGGACACCGACGTGGAATTGAAGGTGTTGGTTTCGATGATGTCCGCGCCGGCCTCCAGATAGGCGGCGTGAATCTCGCGGATGATGGCCGGCTGGGTCAGCACCAGCAAATCGTTGTTGCCCTTGAGGTCGCTGGGCCAGTCGCGGAACCGTTCGCCGCGATAATCGGCCTCTTGCAGGCGGTAGCTCTGGATCATGGTGCCCATCGCGCCGTCGAGAATCAGGATGCGGTGGGCGAGCAAGTCTTGCAACTGGGCGGTGCGGTCAACGGACATGGTGAAGTTCTCGGCCACCTTGGCGGAATTGTCGGTCATTCAGTTCAGTTGAAAGGCGTCTTGAATCCATTCCATCCTCGGCTCGTCGCCGGTCTGGAGAATGGCCACCACATCGAAGCGGCAGGGTGGGTCGAGACGCTGGCGTTGCAGGTAAAGCGCGGCGGCCCGCAACAGCCGTTGTTGCTTGGATCGAGTGATCGATTCGGCGGGCGTGCCGTAGCGATTGTGGCGGCGGCTGCGCACTTCCACGAACACCAGTTGCTCGCCATCGCGCATGATCAGGTCCAACTCGCCAACTCGGCAACGGAAATTGCGCGTCACCAGGCTCAGGCCCCGCGCTTCCAGATAACGAAGAGCCAGATCCTCGGCGGCGGTTCCCTGGGCGACGCGGCTGATCACGGGCGGTCTCCGGCGGAGAAGGGATTGATGAGCGGGGTGGACGTTCCGTTGTCCATCCCGTTGGCGATTTTCCGCGCAAGGAGTGGTCGGATTCTCCAGCATCATACAAAAGCTTGCAGTCGTTGCCACACTGTCCAACAATCGAAGTTTGCATTCACTTGCTTCGCGTCGCCGCAGGAGGCCCCGTTCCCATGTCCTCAACTCGTTTCAGCGGTACCGACCGCTACGTCGCCACCGACGATCTGATGATGGCGGTGAACGCTGCCGTCACCTTGGGCCGACCGTTGCTGGTGAAGGGCGAACCGGGCACCGGCAAGACCCAGTTGGCCGAGGAAGTCGCCCTCGCCCTGAGCCGGCCTTTTCTCCAGTGGCACATCAAGTCCACCACCAAGGCCCAGCAAGGTTTGTACGAGTACGACGCGGTATCGCGGCTGCGCGATTCGCAACTGGGCGACGAGCGAGTTCACGACATCGCCAATTACATCGTCAAGGGCAAGCTGTGGGAAGCGTTCACCACCGATGTGCAGCCGGTGTTGCTGATCGACGAGATCGACAAGGCCGACATCGAGTTTCCCAACGATCTGTTGCACGAACTTGACCGCATGGAGTTCTTCGTCTACGAAACCCGGCAGGTGGTCAAGGCCCGGCATCGGCCGATCATCATCATCACCAGCAACAACGAGAAGGAACTGCCGGATGCTTTCCTGCGCCGCTGCTTCTTCCACTACATTCGCTTTCCCGACAAGGAGACCATGGAGCGGATCGTCAACGTCCATTACCCGAACTTGAAGAAGCGGTTGTTGAGCGAAGCGCTGGAGGCGTTTTTTGAGATTCGCGACGTGCCGGGCTTGAAGAAACGGCCGTCCACCTCGGAGCTGCTGGACTGGATCAAGCTGCTGGTGGCGGAGGACATCCCGCCCGAAGCGCTGCGCGGCGACCAGCACAAGTTGATACCGCCGCTGTACGGCGCGCTGCTGAAGAACGAGCAGGACGTGCATCTGTTCGAAAAGCTGCTTTTCATGTCGAAGCGCAAGAGGGACTGAGTATTTTTCCTCTCCGTCGGGGAGACAGATTGGGATGAGGGTTGTCCGATGATGACCGAATTTTTCCTCAGGCTGCGCAAGGCTGGCGTGCCGGTCACGCTGACCGAGTTTCTGACGTTGCTGGAAGCCTTGAGCCAGCGCGTCACCGCGCACAGCATCGAAGAGTTTTATTACCTGGCGCGGGCGGCGCTGGTGAAGGACGAGCGCCACTACGACCGTTTCGATCAGGTGTTCGGCAGCCATTTCAAGGGATTGGAAACGCTGTTCGACGAGATCATCGGCGCCAAGGTACCGCTGGAATGGCTGCACAAGCTGGCGGAGTTGACCCTGAGCGAGGAGGACAAGCAACTGATCGAATCGCTGGGCGGTTGGGAGAAGCTGATGGAAACTTTCGCCCAGCGCATGGCCGAGCAGGAAGGCCGCCACCAGGGCGGCAGCAAATGGATCGGCACCGCCGGCACCTCGCCCTTCGGCGCCTACGGCTACAATCCGGAAGGCATCCGCATCGGCCAGGACGTGTCGCGCCACCGGCGGGCGGTCAAGGTCTGGGATCGCCGCGAATTCCGCAATTTCGACGATACGGTCGAACTGGGCACCCGGAACATCAAAATCGCGCTGCGTCGCTTGCGCCGGTTCGCCCGCGAAGGCGCGGCCCAGGAACTGGACCTTGACGACACCATCCAGTCAACCGCCCGCAACGCCGGCTATCTGGAGTTGAAGATGGTGCCGGAGCGGCACAACGCGGTGAAGGTGTTGCTGTTCTTGGATGTCGGTGGCTCGATGGACGATCACATCCAGGAATGCGAGGAGCTGTTTTCGGCGGCGCGCAGCGAGTTCAAGCACCTGGAGTATTTCTATTTTCACAACATGGTGTACGAGGGCGTGTGGAAGGACAATCGCCGTCGCTTCAACGAGAAAACCGACACGATGACGGTGTTGAACACCTTCGGCCAGGATTACAAGCTGATCCTGGTCGGCGACGCCACCATGAGTCCCTACGAAATCACCTATCCGGGCGGCAGCGTCGAGCACTTCAACGCTGAGGCTGGCCATATCTGGTTGAGCCGCTTGTTGCGTGCCTACCCCAACGCCATCTGGCTCAATCCGGTGTGGCCAAACCGCTGGAGCCACATTCCATCGGTCCAGATCGTGCGGGACATGATGGGGGAGCGGATGTATCCGCTGACGTTGGAAGGGCTGGAACAGGGGATTCGGGCCTTGCAGCGGGCGCGATGAACCGGAGGGTTTTTCACTGAAGGCGGGCTTTTAGCGGCTTCTCTCTGCTGGTTTGAGGTTAATGAACGAGTCATGAGTCAACTGGGATTTCAAGGGCGGCGACGCACTCTGCCCAAAGTCGGGGGTGATTTTTTCGCAAGTTGCTGAAGGGTTTGACACTCTTCCCGCTGCTCAGGAAACACCAGTCCAGCAGGCCATGATCATCGGCCTCCCGCAACGCGGTCAACAGATCAGCGGCGTTCGGTGCATCGGTGACAAGGAATCGCTCGACGAGCGCAGAGAGGCGCAAAAACGTTTTGCGGTAACCGGCGGCCAAGGCTTCCCGACGATCCAGTTGGAGCACTTCGACGGTCTCCAACCCTTTCGGCGACCAGTCGTTCGCCCGCACATCGAAGCGCGCCACCACGTTGCCGGTGACAGGATCGAAATCCAGATGTAGCCAGGGGTCTTCCGCCGTCGGATCAACCAACAGAGGCTGGTCCTCCGCCAACGGAAATCGGTCGCCCTTGAAGCGGCCGCATTCGGTGCAACACAGCAGCAGGTTCGGCCAGACGAACATTTTCTCGGGGGATGGGGTTTTGGGCCAGAAATGCTCGATGTCGGTGCCATGCGAGTCCAGGCAGTACATGCAGCGTTCGCGGGTCCCCATCATTCCCTTGAGAGTAGCAAACACGGTTTGAAGCGGGCGGGTTCTGCGGGCGGCTTTCCACTCTTGTTCGACGTCCAAGGAACCGTCAGCGCGCTTGTGATTAGCCTTGTTCTGTTTTTGCTTCAGTTTTTCGAGGACATCCGCCTCCAGATGTGCCCGAACCACATGGCGCATGAACTACAACTCCTTTTCGTCCGTAAGGAGGAATTGCAATTGCTTGGCTTTACTCGCTTCGTCGGAAGTCAGTTTCCCCCCCGCCCGTTGTTTCGCTTGGAGCTTCGCCAATTCCGCTCGTCCCGCCACCGCTCGGGGGGAGCGAGTATTTTGCAGACCGAAGGCAGAAGTCAGCAAAATGGTGTCGGGTCGTGACGCGATGACCTTCTTATACTCATCGTCGGTCAATGGCCGGGGAAGAGTGTCGCTACCGGGTTCTGGCATAACAAAAAGCCCGTTCTCGTCGGCGGCTTGGCAAATAATAGGGCTATGAGTGGTCACCAGAAACTGAAGATTGGGAAAGTGCTGCTTGAGCCAGAAGCCTATTTCCCGCTGCCATTCGGGATGCAGGTGCGCATCGATTTCATCGATCAGCACCACACCGCTCCGTCTGATGAAAAGCTTGCCATCCGGATCGCGTTCGGCTAAGCCATCCACACCGTAGGCATTGATAAGATGGCGCAGGATATCAGCGAGAAGGGCCAGCGCCGCGCGATAGCCATCGCTCATTTCCCCCCAAGAAAGCTGCACACCGTTCCGGTCTTTCAGCCACAAGCCATCCGAATCAACCCGATCCAACATGATTTGGTTAGGCAGGAGTTCGTCCCGAAGAATATCCAGAAGCAGTTTCAATTGTTCCCCCTCGGCGGCCTTGCGTTCCAACTCTTTGTGCTTCAAGTTGCGTAGCCACTGATCCACCTCGGCCAGGGATGCGGCCTCCTGAAACATGGTGACGAAACGCTCGGTGGAGGGTGCGACCATTTGCCGGGCAGCCTCCGGCGATGCCCCAAACACCCGGCGAAACGGGCCATAGCCACAAGAGAACCATCCCTTGGCGTCGGTGGACCAAATAGTGCGGTCCGGGGTGGAGTAGTTTTTCGGCTTCCTGGCTGGTATGGCGGACTGAAGGGTAGGTTCCTTGCCGCCGTTCTTCAGAATAATCTTCGCCGGGAATGCCGCGCCAGGCTTTGCCCCAGGATCAACCAGGGTATCGTCCTCGACCCGACGAACAATCTCCAACTGGATCGAGGTTTCTTCGTCTTCCGCCCCCTCGCGTATCCAGCGATGAAAGCTCGGTTGCAAAGCCCGCGCAGTATCCTTGCCGGTCAGTCCGATCGCGATGGCTTTGAGCAAGGTGCTCTTACCGGAACCATTATCACCCGTGAATACCGTCCAGCCGGCGTAGGCGTCATTAGGCCGGGCGAGATCGAATTGCAGGTCCTTAAAACCACGAATGTTTTTCAGAATCACCTTACCGATGTACATACGCTGCTCCGCTCAATGCGCCTCGTCCCAATTCGCGCCTACCCCGATATCCACCTCCAGCGGCACGCGCAATTCCGCCGCCGCGACCATTGCCGCCCGGATGCGCTCGCCCGCTTCCGTCACCGCATCCTCGGCTACTTCAAACACCAGTTCGTCGTGAACTTGCATCAGCATCCGCGCTGGGAAGGCGGAGTTTTGCAGCCAGCAATCCACCGCCAGCATCGCCCGTTTGATGATGTCGGCGGCGGTGCCCTGCATCGGCGCGTTGATGGCCGCGCGTTCCGCCGCCTGCCGAAGTTGCGCATTGCGGGCGCGAATGTCCGGCAGATACAGCCGGCGACCGAACACCGTCTCCACGTAGCCCCGTTCGGCGGCTTGGCGGCGGGTGTCGTCCATGTACGCTTTCACGCCCGGATAGCGGGCGAAATAGCGGTCCACGTAATCCTTCGCCGCGCCGCGCTCGATGCTCAATTGCTGGGCCAGCCCGAACGCTGACATGCCGTAAATCAGCCCGAAATTGATGGCCTTGGCGCTGCGGCGCTGGTCGGCGCTGACGTTCTCCAACGCCACCCCGAACACCTCGGCGGCGGTGGCGCGATGCACATCGGTGCCGGTGGCGAAAGCCCGCAGCAACCCCTCGTCGCCGGATAGATGGGCCATGATCCGCAGTTCGATTTGCGAATAGTCCGCCGCCAGCATCATCCAACCCGGTTCGGGCACGAACGCCTGGCGGATGCGCCGTCCTTCCGGGGTGCGGATCGGGATGTTTTGCAAATTGGGATCGGAGGACGACAACCGGCCGGTGCTGGCCACCGCCTGATGATAGGAAGTGTGGACTCGACCGGTGCGTGGATGGATCTGCGCGGGCAACCGGTCGGTGTAGGTGGATTTCAGCTTGCTCAAGGTCCGGTGTTCCAGAATGACCTTGGGCAACGGATAGTTCAGCGCCAGTTCCTGCAACACGTCCTCGGCGGTGGAGGATTGGCCGGTGGCGGTTTTCTTCCCCGCCGGCAGGCCCATTCGCTCGAACAGAATCGCCTGTAACTGCTTGGGCGACCCCAGGTTAAACCGCTCGCCAGCGAGATCGTAAGCCTGCTGCTCCAGTTCCCACAGCCGTTTGGCCAGTTCCCCGCTGTGCTGGCGCAGCGCCGCCGCGTCCACCCGCACCCCGATCCGTTCCATTCGCCCCAGCACCGGAATCAGCGGAATTTCCAGTTCTTCATACAGCCGCCGTAAGCTCGATTCCCGTTCCAGTCGCGGCCACAGGCAGCGATGCAGGCGCAAGGTCACGTCGGCGTCCTCGGCGGCGTAGGGGCCGGCCTGCTCCAGCGCCACCTGATTGAACGTCAGTTGTTTTGCGCCCTTGCCCGCCACATCCTCGTAATGAATGGTGCGCAGCTTCAGATGCCGTTCCGCCAGCGAATCCATGTCGTGCCGGGCGGTGGAGTCCAGCACGTAGGATTCCAGCAGGGTGTCATGCCGAATGCCCCGCAAGGCGATGCCGTGATTGGCCAGCACATGCGCATCGTATTTGAGATGCTGGCCCAGCTTGACTCGATTCTCGTCCTCCAGCAGCGGACGCAACTGTTCCAGTACCGCTTCCCGGTTCAACTGATCCGGGGCGCCGGGATAGTCGTGCGCCAGCGGCACATAAGCCGCCTCGCGCGGATTGACCGCGAACGACACGCCGACGATGCGGGCGTCCAGATAGTTCAGGCTGGTGGTTTCGGTGTCGAAGGCGAACAAGTCCGCCGCGCGCAACCGCGCTAACCAGGTATCAAGGGATGTTTGATCGAGGATTGACTCGTAGACGGGCGGTGGGTTTTCAGTCGCTTCTCCCTCCGCCGATGAGGAGAGGGCAACAGCATCTGTTGCTGAATTCTCCGCCCTCACCCCCGGCCCCTCTCCCGCTGGGAGAGGGGAGGGCAACTCTCGCAGCCAGGAGCGGAATTCATAGCGTTCGTACAGCGCCCGCAATGCGTCGGCATCCGGGGGTGCGGGCCGCAACTCCTCGAACGCGACCGGAAGTGGCACCTGACAATCCAGCGTCGCCAGTTGCCGGGACAGCGGCAGTTGCTCCAGCCCGGCCCGCAACTTCTCGCCGATCTTGCCGGAAATCGCGGCGGCATTCGCCACCAGGTTGTCCAGCGAACCGTACTGGCGCAACCACTTGGCGGCGGTCACGGCGCCCACGCCGGGCACGCCAGGGATGTTGTCGGAACTGTCGCCGACCAGTGCCAAATAATCCACGATCAATGCCGGTGGCACCCCGAATTTCTGTTCCACTCCGGCCACGTCGGTCACCACGTTCTTCATGGTGTCCAACATCCGCACCCGCTCGTTCACCAGTTGCGTCAAGTCCTTGTCGCCACTGACGATCAGCACCGGCAAGCCTCTGGCCGTCGCTTGCCGGGTCAACGTGCCGATCACATCGTCCGCCTCGACCCCGGCCACTTGCAGCAACGGCAGGCCCATGGCGCGGACGCAGGCGTGCAAGGGCTCGATCTGTTGGATCAGTTGCGGGTCCAACGGCGGGCGGTGGGCTTTGTACTCGGCAAACATTTCGTGGCGGAAGGTCTTGCCGGGAGCATCGAACACCACCGCCAGATAGTCCGGCCGATGGTCGGCCAGCAACCGGCGCAACATGTTTAGCACCCCGTACAAAGCGCCGGTCGGCTCGCCGGCTTTCGTGCTCAGCGCCGGCAGCGCGTTGAAAGCCCGGTGCAACCAGGAGGAACCATCCACCAGCAACAGCGGTTTGGGTGCGGTCATCGTTCGCTCTCGTTAAGGCTGGTTGATCATGCTGGCCAGACAGGCCGCGCCGAAACCGTTGTCGACATTCACCACGCCCACCCCGCCGGCACAGGAGGTCAGCATCCCCAGCAGCGCCGACAGGCCGTTGAAATTGGCCCCGTAACCGACGCTGGTCGGCACGGCGATCACGGGGCGGGCCACCAGGCCAGCCACCACGCTGGCCAGCGCTCCTTCCATGCCGGCGATGACGATGACGACCCGCGCGCTCCGAATCACGTCCAGCCGCGCCAGCAGCCGATGCAATCCGGCCACGCCCACGTCGTTGATCCGCTCGATCCGGTTACCGAACAGCAGCGCGGTTTCGGCCGCTTCCTCGGCCACCGGCTGATCGGACGTGCCGGCGGTCACGATGGCGATGTAGGCTTCAGTCAGGGGGCGGGCGCGGCGCTGAATGACGATGACGCGCCCCAGCGGGTTGTAGCGGGCCGCTGGCCAGAGTTGCGCCACGGCTTCGTACATCTCCACCGTGGCGCGGGTGGCGAGAATGTCGCCGTCGCCTTCCAGCAGGGCGGCGACGATGGTCTTGACCTGGGCCACGGTCTTGCCGGCGCAATAGATCACCTCGGGATGACCACGCCGCAATTCGCGGTGGCTGTCGAGCACCGCCTCGCCCAGATCGCGAAACGGCAGGTCCCGCAATCGATCCACCGCTTGATCGACCGCCAACTGGCCAGCGCGGACCTGTTCCAGCAACACCCGCAAGGACGCTTCGTTCATGACCCTTCGCTCCATGCCCGGACGCAACGATGGCCAATCCAGCCGATTGTCGAGGTTGGCGTCATGAGCGACGCTTTGATAGGCTGCATGACCATGGCATGGTCATGCGCTAAGCTGGACCAGTCCCTCACCATTCCGCCGAACGCTGGTAACCCCACTCAGATTCCCTTCCATGCTCAACACGTTGATGACCTTCACCGCTCTTGGCTTGGCTCTGTCCGTTGGACCTGGTTGCGCCAACAATCCATCTTCTCCGCCTGGCCAGCCCCAGCCTTCTTATCTCAATGACGATTGCAGCGCCCAGCGCCAGTACGAGAAGAAATCCTGCATCCCGGCGCCGCCGCCCCCGCCGCCGGCAATCCTTGACGATGACTAAACAGCATCGGAACCCGGTTTCAAGACGGGAATGTTGAAACTCCCCATCCGGTAACCCCGCAAATCCAGGGTCACGTACTGGAAACCGCAACCGGTCAGCGCCGCCGTCACCTGGTCGCCGACGGCTTCGTCCAGCAAGCGGGGATGCTCGGCCCGATCCACCTCGATGCGAGCCAGATCGCCGTGACAGCGCACTCGAACCGCGCGGAAACCCAGCGCCCGCAGCGCCTGTTCGGACGCCTCCACCCGCCGTAGCAAATAAAGATCGACCTCGGTGTCGTGCGGCAATCGCGTCAGCAGGCAGGCCGAAGCGAACTTGTCCCACACCGGCAAGTTCAGGGCGCGGGCATAACGGCGAATCTCGGTCTTGCCCAAATCGGCTTCCAGCAGCGGGCTGCGAATCTCCAGTTCGCGCAAGGCGCGCATCCCCGGCCGGTAGTCGGCCAGGTCGTCCCGGTTGCTACCGTCCACCAGGCAGGCGAACCCTTCCTCGGCGGCGACGGCTTTCAGTTCGGCGAACAGGGCTTGTTTACAGCGGTAGCAGCGATCGGGCGGGTTGCGGACGATCGCCGCCGGGATCGGCAGGTTCAGCACCCGGTGGCGCACCTCCAACGTTCGGGTCAATGCCCCGACCTGGACGATCTCGTAGGTCGCCATGTAGGGCGTCGCCACGGTCAACGCCAGCACCCGGTCGCCCAGCGCCAGCCGGGCCGCCGCCAGCAACAGGCTGCTGTCCAGTCCGCCGGAGCAGGCCACGGCTACCGAACCCAGCCCGCGTAGCAACTCCAGCAGGCGTTGAAAGCCAGCCTCGGCCAATGCGGCGTTGGCGGTCATGGGGGCGACCGGGCCGGTTCCGGCCCCAGTTCGTGGCTCGACAGGGCTTCCCGCACCGCCGCGTAGACCGCGTGAATCGGCACGCGGCGTTCCAGCGCCAGCCGCTTGCAGTCTTCGTATTCCGGTTTGCCGCGCAACGGCCGGCCCTGATGGTGGGCGACCTTGACGGTGATCTCGCCGTAGCGGGTCGTCACGTGCAGAAGTTCCCGCGCCAGCGCGGTGCGGGTCACCGGGTACTGGCGCACGCCGAGGGTCGTCGTTTCGACCAGCAACAAGTCGGTCAGGGTCCGTTCCAGGTCCGGCGCGCACAGTACGCCCAACACGGTGGCCGGCCGGTTCTTCTTCATCAGGACCGGCGTCAGCCAGGCATCGTTCGCTCCGGCCGCGAACAGTTGCTCCAACACATGGTCGTAGCATTCCGGGTTCATGTCGTCGATGTTGCATTCCAATACGCATAGTTCCCGCCGATCCTCGCCACCCGCCGGCCACTCGCCCAGGCACACCCGCAGCATGTTGGGGATGGGACCGTCGTGGTGGCCGATGCCATGGCCGACCCGGTGGATGACCAGTTCGGGGCGCGTGACGAATTCATCGACGAGGGTGGCCAGTAACGCGGCGCCGGTCGGGGTGGTCGCCTCGAACGGCACGCCCCCCAGCTTGACCGGAACGCCCTTGAGCAATTCCAAAGTCGCTGGGGCGGGGGCCGGCAGCACGCCGTGTTCGCAGTGCGCGATGCCGCCGCCCAGTTCCACCGGCGAACACAGCACGCGCTCCACGTTCAGCCGGTCCAGGGCGATGACACCGCCGACGATGTCGACGATGGCGTCCAGCGCGCCCACTTCGTGAAAGTGAATGCGATCCGGCGACGTATCGTGAATGTGCGCCTCGGCCTCGGCCAGCCGGCGGAACACCGCGATGGCCCGGCTTTGCACCGACTCTCGAAGCAGGCTGGCGCCGATGATCGCCTCGATCTGGCGCAGATCGCGGTGCGGGGGCTGGTTCGGGTCGGTCACCACTCGGACCTGGGTGCCGAACACGCCCTTGCGGCTGGCCCGCGTGGCTTGCACGCCGTAACCCTCCATGCCCAGTCCGGTCAGTTCGAGCACCAGTTCGTCGTAGTCCACGCCCAGATCGAGCAGCGCCGCCAGGTGCATGTCGCCGCTGATGCCGGCGAAGCAGTCGTAGTACAGGATGCTCATGGCCGCCGCGTGCCCGTGGCCAATCGAGGCCGGTCAAAACGGAAATTCACCTTGCGTCTTCTCCCGTTCGAGGGGTTTGGAAGTGGGTCTCGTGGCCTGTTGCTGGACCGGATGGCCATCTACATAGATGGCTCGGTGCGGCCGGGCCGGACAGGCATTTTCGCAGGCGCCGCAGCCGACGCACAGTGTTTCCCGCACTTCCGGGATCGTCAGGCCATCCTGGTAGGGGATCATGTGCACCGCCTTGGTGGGACAGTACTCGTCGCAAGCCCCACAGGCGGTGTGGTCAGTGTACACAATACAATTGTCGCGAACGAAGTGGGCCACGCCGATCTGGACGGTCTGCTTGGCGGCCAGGGCCAGCGGTCGAATCGCGCCGGTCGGACAAACCTGGCCGCAAAGATGGCATTCGTAGCTGCAATAGCCGCTGGCATAGTCCATGCGCGGTTGCAGCAAGCCGGACAGACCGTACTCCAGCAGCGCCGGTTGCAGCACGCCGTAGGGGCAAGCGCCGACGCACAGATGGCAGGCGGTGCAAAGATCGTTGAAGCGGGCCAGGTCACCGGTGCCCGGCGGCGCCACGGGCCAGGTCTTGCGATTGGCGAGCACGGTTGGGACGCGATTGTGCGGTTTGGCCTCGGCCGGGGGGGAATCGGGCAGCGCCGCCCATCCGACCAGCGCCGTTGCCGCGCCCCGCAACAAGGCTCGCCGTGTTTTCCCCTCCTTGGATAAGGAGGGGTGGCGCGAAGCGTCGGGGTGGTTCGAAGGTTCCAGTTGCGGAACAGCCACCGAGGGCGAAGGGTAAAACTTGACCGGCGCCGGTCGCGCATAGCCGATGCCGTGGGCTTCGCAAACCGTGATGCAGTTGAAGCAGGCCACGCAGCGGCTGAAATCCACGTCCTTGGTCTTCAGTCGGATGCAGCCGGCCTTGCAGTGAATCGAACATTGGGCGCAGACGAGGCAGGCGTCCTTGGGAATTCGAATCTTGAAAATGGCGAAGCGCGAGATCAACCCCAGCAGCGCGCCTACCGGACAGAGCGTGTTGCAGAACAGCCGGCCATGCCGGGCGCTCAGCCAAATCAGCCCGGCCAGGAACAGTGCCGGAAACGCCAGCGTGGCCAGTGGCGGCGCTTTCCAGGTTAAGGGAAACGGTCCGTACAGCCCCAAAGCTTCGAGCAGCGATCCCACGCCGTTATGGGCGACGATGTAGAGCGGTCGCAGCAGATCGCCGGCGATGCGGCCGAAATTGCTGAACGGGTCCAACAGGCTCAACGCCAGCGTGCTGCCGCTCAGGAACAGGCCGACCGTGAGCGCCAGTACCCCGTAGCGCAGCGCGTCATGCGATTTTTGGGGCTTGAATTTGATCTTGCGCGGCTTGCGCAGCTTGTCCGCGATACGGATGATGAGGTCCTGCACGGTGCCCAGCGGACAGATCATCGAGCAGTACACCCGGCCGAACAGCAAGGTCAGCCCCAGCACGAGCAAAAACCCAGTGGCGACCCAGGCGAAGGTCTGGGTGAAGTTCAGCAGCGACGGCACGAACTGCGGATAGCGCACGGCTTGCGCGAGCGGTGGGCCGAACCGCTCGAAATCCACGAACAGCAGCGTAGTCAGCACCAGGAAGACCAGCGAAACCACGACCCGGATTTTCTTGAGCCACATCTGATTCATGGTCGCCTACTTTCAAATCTTTGCCAGCGTTGAGCGAAGCGCGGTCAGGATGAACCTTCGGCGTTCGGCGACGCTTCCGGCAGGCCGGTTCCTTCGTACAGTTCCGCCAATCGAATCGTCAGACCGGCGCAGGGCAGGGTTAATTCCGCTTGTGGATCGATGAATTCCGCCCGCCGCCAGTCGCCGCCTTCCCGCCAATGCAGGATGGCGCCAATCCGGTCCTGCTCCAGCAGCAGATAGCCTTGCAGGCTGTCCAGCCGGGCGTAGGCGAAGAGCTTTTCTCCGCGATCAATCCGGGCGGTTTCGTTGGATAGCACTTCGACGAGCAGACAGGGCCGGGTGCGGTAGTACGGATCACGATCATTGGGATCGCAACAAACCATCAGGTCGGGGTAATAGAAAATCTCTACCCCCAGTTCCTTGAGATGCAACTTGACATCGGCGACGAACACTTCACACGGTGAGCCGCGCAAGTGGCCCATCAACCGGCTGGCCAGATTGAGGGTAATTCGGTTATGTCGAGCGCTGGCGCCGGCCATGGCGTAGATTTCGCCGTTGATATACTCGTGCTTGATCTCGCCGCGTTCCTCGAACGCGAGATAGTCTTCGACGGACAGCCAACGAGGTTGAAGTTGCGCGGACATCGGGGTTTCTCTCCTTCCGGGTTTCTGTTGGTCGCGCATCGTTCCAGCGCGGACCGAACAGGTTGTGGATTGCCTTTAAATATTATGGCGGCGTGGAGGGAGCAGGAGAGAAGGTTTGCTGAAACGGCTCTAGACCCGCCGCGAAGCCAAACAAGGTGATTTGCCCCTGGTCGTCGGGCGGTACGGTCAAGTTAAAGTCGCCCTTGGACAAGAGATCGCCGCAGGTAAACATGAACTGACCATTGGCCAGCACCAGGGCGCACAGAGGAGTGTTATCGAGGGTGATCGAACCGGTAAGCCTGAACCTGCCTTGGGACACCGCCGCAGTAGTGTAAGTTACCTTGGGGGTGGCGCAACTGGTTGCATTTACAGAAGCCGGCAAGGCGCTTGGCCCCAATGTTTGTTGAAATGGCGCCAGGCCCGCCGAGAACCCAAACAGCGTGATTTGCCCTTGGTTATCCACCGGTACGGTCAGGTCGAAATCACCCTTGGACAAGAGATCGCCGCAGGTAAACATGAACTGGCCATTAGCCAGCACCAGGGCGCATAGGGGAGCACCCTGGTAGACGATCGAACCGGTAATCCTAAGCCCGTTCTCAGGCGTCGTGGTGAGGGTATGGACCGTGATCGTGGGGGTCTCGCAAATCGGAGTCGCAATGAAACCATGTTGCATACCCAAATGATCTATGTAAACGCCCGTCACTTGGCCTCTCGCATTGATGCTAGCGGCTGTAGTGCTCAGAGCGCCCGGCACATCAAGGGTCGTGAACATACCATTGCTGTACACGAAACCATGGCCGGGCGAGTCATCATTCCAATGGAATCCTGACACCTGCCCGTTTACATTGATGCTAGTGGCTACAGTGCTCATGGCGCCCGGCATATCAAGGGTCGTGAACGTGCCATTGCTGTACAGGAACCCATGCGAGCCCGATCTATCTGAGTAATGCCCCGTTACCTGGCCGCTTGCGTTGATACTAGTGGCCCCAGTGGTAGCGGCGCCCGGAACATTGAGGATCGTAAACGTGCCGTTGCTGTGCACGAAACCATGGTGGCCCGATCTATCTGAGTAATGCCCCGTTACCTGGCCGCTTGCGTTGATGCTGGTGGGATAGGTCTCAGTGACACCATCACCTGGAGCATCAATAGTTGTGAATGTGTGGTTGCTGTACAGGAACCCATGCCGGCCCGATCCATCCAAGTAATACCCCGTTACCTGGCCGCTTGCGTTGATACTAGTGGCCCAAGTCGGACCGGTACCCGCCACATCAAGTGTTGTAAACGCACCGTTGCTGTACACGAAACCATGTGTACTCAGGTCATTCTGATAATATCCTGTCACTTGTCCGCTATCATTGATGCTGATGGGCCTTGTAAGAATGGAACTCGGGTCATCGAAAGTCTTGAACGTGCCGTTGCTGTACACGAAACCATGATCCCCCACGCCATCCTGGTAATAACCCGCTACCTGTCCGCTCGCATTGATGCTTGCAGGATAAGTATGAAAGGCGCCCGGGACATGAAGGGTCGTAAAACTATAGGATGCGGCTTGAGCGTCAGGGGCTAACAGACCTGTGAACAGGAATAAGCCCAGTACGGTCGAGATAGCCGATATTCTTTTGGGGCTCATGAAAAATCCCTCTTCATTGGCCGTCAAACTGGCTAGTAACCAGTAATCAGAGCACGATCCGTCGAATCGTCAGACTCTCCAAATCCTTGCGGCCCACGCCCATCTCGTGCGCGATGCCGATATAGCTCACCGCGTCCGGCTCGATCCCAAACAGTTTGGCGGCGGCGGCGTCCACCGTCACCAGATCGGTCGAGAGCAACAAAGAGCGCCTGTTGGCGACATCCGCCGCCGACACCCCGCGCGGCCCGTGGCGCATCAACACGTTGTAGGCGTCCACCACGTTCAGGTCGGGCTTGCGGTAACTGGCGAAGTCGGCGATGCACTGGTGCAGGTTGTTGGAATGCCACTCGCCGCGATCCCAGATCACGCCCATCAGGTTCTTCATCGCCACCGTCAACGTCGCCCCGCCGTGGCTCTTCAACACCGGAACGTTGATGAACACGTCGGCCTGCAACACCAGTTCATGCTCCTTGGCCTCGCGCAGCCGACGGCCCTTGGGCACCGCGACCGTCTGAAAATAGCCCTCGCTGTTGCCTGGCGCCAGTTTGCCGCCGGCGTCCTTCACCGCCTGTTCGATGCCGCTGGTCCGGTAGCTGTCGCGCCAGCCGTCGCAGGTGTGATCGAACACGTACACCTCTTTCGCGCCGGCTTGCAGGCAGTGCTCGATGATGCGGCGGACCAGCCGGGGATTGGTGTTGGCGGCCCGTTCCGGCGACACGTTCCAACCGATGTTGGGCTTGACCACCACGGTTTGGCCCTTCTTGACGAAGCGCCCCATCCCGCCCATGGCTTGAATGCCGCTGTCGAACAGGGCTTCCGGCTCGCCATTCTTGACCGCCGCCAGAGCGGGCGGACCAGCGGCGGCCTCGCCCGCCTGGAGCAGACGACCAACGCCTCCCAACGCCAGACCGGCGCCGGTCCACGCCCCCGCGCCGAGGGCCTTGAGTACGGTTCTCCGTTGCATGGCGGAATTCCTCGCGATGGGTTAGCGGGATGAGGAGATAGGGAGATGGGAAGTTCGGTTTCCTGTTCCCGATGCGCTACTCGCCACTCCCCACGCTCGATCAGAATCGGAACCGTCGCAGAATGGTGAGCGACGACAGCGCGCCGACCAGCTTGCGATCCGGTTCCACCACCGGCAGGCGCAAATAGCCTTCCGACAGCAGTTTCAGAGCATCGAGCAACGGCGCTTCCGGATCGACCGACGGATGGGCGTTGGCGAAATCGCCCACCTTGCGGTGCAGGTGGGGGAGCAGGCGGTTGTCCACGTCGGCGGCGCCTTCCTTTTCGGCATCGTCCGGCAACTGCGGTTCCGACGGCATCAACAGCTTGGAGAAAGTGAACGAGGTGATGGTGCCGATGAACTCGCCCCGCTCGTTGACCACCAGCAAATCCTGCATGTGCTTGCTGACCATCAGGGCCAGCGCTTCCGATAGCGGCGCCGTGTCGTAAACGACCGTGGGCGAGGTAATCATGTAGTGCTTGCATTTCATGCTGGGTTGCTCCCGGTTATGTGCCCCATGAAAGCGCGTTCCACGCATCATTGTCGAGATGGATGGGTTGGCTCGCTCCCGCGCCATTCTCCCCGTTGCGAACGTTGCGTGGGTCGGACCCGGAAATTGCCGGGTTCGCGACGCCTCGATTAAGCTATTATTAACCAAATGCGCGCATCCTGTTCAGGTTTGGCGCGTTGAAAGTTCCGCTGGGCTGTTCCCGATTCCTTGGCCGGTTGCCTGGATGTCGGCAACCGGTGATCGGGTTGTCCGGCGAACCATTCGCCCCGCCATTTTGGAAGAAAATCCGTAAAAAGGAATGTTTTTTGCTTGGCTTTGTCGCTGCAACAGCGACCCCTTCATCGGCGCACATTGACCGTGCGCGGTCAGCGCCGAGTTCAGACCATCCGTGGAGACTTTTTAATGACTGTGGCAATGATATCGCTGGTGACTGGCCTGCTGGGTCTGGCCGCCGCCGCGATGCTGTACCGCTGGATCGTTCAGCAATCGACCGGCGACGCGCTCATGGGCTCGATCGCCGATGAGATCCATCTGGGCGCCATGACCTACTTGCGGGCGCAGTACACCAAGATCGGCATCTTTGCCCTGGTGGTGGCGATGCTGTTGTCCATGCAGCACGGTTTCGGCACCAGCGTGGCGTTCCTGATGGGCGCGCTGACCTCGGCGCTGGCTGGCTTGGTCGGAATGCAGGCGGCTACCAAGGCCAACGTCCGCACCACCGCGGCGGCGCGCGAAAATGGGGCGGGCGCGGCCTTGCTGATGACCTTCAACGGCGGCGCGGTCATGGGCCTGGCCGTGGCCAGTTTCGGGCTGTTGGGCCTGGGCGTCCTGTTCTTCTTCCTGTCCACCAACTTCGCGACCGATCCCAACTCGGCGTCCACCATCTGGGGCTTCTCGATGGGCGCCTCATCCATCGCCCTGTTCGCTCGTGTCGGTGGCGGCATCTTCACCAAGGCGGCCGACGTCGGTTCCGATCTGGTCGGCAAGGTCGAGGCCGGCATCCCCGAGGACGATCCCCGCAACCCCGGCGTCATCGCCGACAACGTGGGCGACAACGTGGGCGACATCGCCGGCATGGGCGCGGACATTTACGAATCCTATGTCGGGGCCATGGTGGCGGCCATCACCCTGGCGGCGACCATCGCCGCCAGCGAACTGACCCACTATTTCGGCGCCGATGTCAGCCGCCCGATGCTGCTGGCTCTGCCTTTGGCTCTATCGGTAATCGGCTTGCTGTCGTCACTGGTCGGCATTTACGGCATGTCCGCCTTCAAAAAGCAGGGACCGGAACGGGCGCTGGCGATTTCCGAATTCAGCTCCGCCGGCCTGTTTTTGCTCCTAACCCTGCTGACCATGATGATCTTCGGCTACGGCTGGTCGCTGTTCGCCGCGATCATCGCCGGCAACCTGGCCGGCATCGCCATCGGCCGGGCGGCCTGGTATTACACCTCGTCCAAGCCGGTCACCAAGATCATCACCGCCTCCAAGACCGGGCCGGCGACCAACATCATCACCGGCCTGGCGGTGGGGATGGAAAGTTGCGCGGTGCCGATCCTGGTGATCGTCGCGGCGATCTTCGTCGCCCACCAGACCGCCGGCCAGTACGGCATCGCCATCGCGGCGGTCGGGATGCTGGCCACCGCCGGCGTGACCATGACCATCGACGCTTCCGGCCCGATTTCCGACAACGCCGGCGGCATCGCCGAGATGTCGCATCAGCCGCCGGAGGTCCGCGCCATCACCGATCATCTCGACGCCATCGGCAACACCACCGCCGCCACCGGCAAGGGCTTCGCCATCGGTTCGGCGGCCCTGACCGCGCTGGCGCTGTTCGTCGCCTACAAGGAAGCGGTCGAACTGGCGGTCGGCAAACCCATCGTCATGGACATTACCGAACCCCGGGTGGTGATCGGCGTGCTGCTGGGCGGCATGGTGGTGTTGCTGGCCGCGGCGATGACCATGAGTTCGGTCGGCCGGGCGGCGATGGAGATGGTGACGGAAATCCGCCGCCAGTTTCGCGAGATTCCCGGCCTGCTGCAAGGCACCGCCAAACCCGACACCGCCCGCTGCGTCACGATCTCGACCGACGCGGCGCTGCGGGAAATGGTCCCGCCGGGGATGCTGGCCGTGCTGGCGCCGGTCATCGTCGGTTTCTTCCTCGGGCCGGTCGCGCTGGGCGGCATGTTGCTGGGGTCGTTGCTCACCGGCGTGGTCATGGCCCTGTTGATGGCCAACGCCGGCGGCGCCTGGGACAACGCCAAGAAGGCCATCGAAGGCGGTCAGCTCAAGGGTGAGCGCAAGGGCGGCGACGCCCACGCGGCGGCGGTCATCGGCGACACCGTGGGCGATCCGTTCAAGGACACCAGCGGTCCGGCCATGAACATCCTGGTCAAGCTGCTCTCGATTGTCTCGCTGATCCTGGTGCCGTTCATCACCTGAACCAGGGTTGCTCCTTCACCCCCTCTCCCGCCAGCGGAGAGGGGAGTTTGGGTTCTCCACTCCCCATTTCATCCCGGCGGACGGGCAAATCCGGCCGCCAGTTCCTCCAAACCGCCGACGATCAAGTCCGGCTCCACCTCCCAGGGATCGAACACCGCTTCCGGCTGGCGTTTGATCCAGACGGCGCGCAGGCCAGCGGCCTTGGCGCCAATCACGTCCCAGGCGTTACTGGATACCAGCCAGGTCTCGGCCGGCGCGCGCCCGGTCCGCCGCGCCAGGTAGGCGTAGACCGCCGGATCGGGCTTGAAGGTGCGCAGATCGTCCACGCTGACCACATCCTCCAACAGCGGCAACACCCCGGCATTGGCCAACAGCGCCCGAATGCTGGTTTCCACACCGTTGGTGAACGCCACGATCTGGTGACCTTGCGTCTTGAGCGCGGTCAGGCTGGCGGCCACTTCCGGGAACAGCGGCAAGTACAAATAGGCTTCCAGCAGTCGATCCCGGTCGGATTCCGGCAGTTCGCACCGCAAGGTCTGCTGGGTGTAGCGCAGCGCCTGCCGGGTGCAGGCGTCGAAATCGGCGTAGCGCCGCATCAGGCCGCGTCGAAACGAATACTCCAGTTGCTTACTTCGCCACAGTTCGGCAAACCGGCCGGCTTGCTCGCCAACCAGCGCCCGCAACGGCTCGGCCATCGCCAGCGGGTCCACCAGCGTGCCGTAGACATCGAATCCCAAGGCGTAAGACGTTTCCACAATACCCTCTCTGTTTAGGCTGATGTTTCCGCCCGCCGCCTGGCTCAATTCGCCCGGATGACCGCGACCGCCAGCAACAACCAAGCTACTAGAAAGGCCACGCCGCCCAGGGGAGTGATGGCTCCCAACCCGCGAATGCCGCTCAGGCTCAGGGCGTACAGGCTGCCCGAGAACAACAGCAGACCGGCGGCCATCAGGATGCCCGCCCAGCGCAGCGTTCCCGAATCGGGAAGGTGCAAGGCCAGCAAGCCGACCGCCAGCAGTCCAAGGGCATGATAGAAATGATAGTTCACGGCGGTTTGATATACCGCCATCGCTTCGGGGGTCAGCGTCTTTTTCAGGAGGTGCGCGCCGAACGCGCCCAGCGCCACCGCCAGCAACATCCCAACGCCGCCCAGGGCCAGAAAGATTTTCGCCGCTATCGGCATGGTATTACCCCAGTTTTTTGGCATGGGACAAGAGTTTATCAAAGCAGAACGGATAAGCCATGAAGCGGCCAGCAGCTCGTGCGCCGAAACTCTTGCCGTGGTCTGGTGGTAAGCGTTCAGACCCCTCCCCCCAGCGGGGGGAGGTTGGGACGGGCTGGCGCCAACGACTTGCCCGCCCCCCACCCCCCTCCCGCTGGGAGGGGGGTGAACGGTTACGTCTGGTGATTTTGCGCGATGGCTCGGGCATCGGCCAAAGGGGATTTGCTATCATCCGCGCTTCCCGCCCGCCCCAGGAGAGTGTTCGCGATGCTGCGTTTCCGTGGAAGCCCCGCCTTGTCGCCGTTCCGTCGGCAAAAGCTGCTGGCCGCGCTGCGTCGGCGGATCCCGTCCGTCACTGACATCCACGCCGAGTTCGCGCATTTCGTGGACGGGTCGTTGACCGCCCATGAGCGCGAGGTGCTGGATCGATTGTTGCTCTACGGTCCCACCGCGACCCAGACCCATCCGAGCGGCGCGCCGACTTTCCTGGTGATTCCCCGGCCCGGCACGATTTCGCCCTGGTCCTCCAAGGCTACCGACATCGCCCATAACTGCGGTTTGCAACACGTCCGCCGGATTGAGCGCGGCGTGGTGTATTACCTGGAAGCCGCGCAACCACTGACTGCTGGTGATCGGGCCGTATTGCGACCCTTGCTGCACGACCGGATGACCGAGGCGGTGCTCTCGCCGGACGACGATCCCGCCGTGTTGTTCGCCCATGCCGAACCGATGTCGCTGGCGACCGTGGACGTGCTGGGCAGTGGACGGGAGGCCTTGACGGCTGCCAACCGCGAACTGGGACTGGCGCTGTCGGAAGACGAGATCGACTACCTGCTGGCCAGCTTCACCCGGCTGGAGCGCAATCCGGCCGACGTGGAACTGATGATGTTCGCGCAGGCCAATTCCGAGCACTGCCGGCACAAGATCTTCAACGC
>CALGOO010000168.1 GCA_937960715.1 uncultured Candidatus Competibacteraceae bacterium | reverse complement strand
GTGCCTATAATACTTACTTACTGATCAATTTAGAGAAAAAGCTAACTTTTTTTAACTTTATTCCAATCTACTGGATTTCGTGGGCGGTCGCGCTGGTTTTCCCTGGCCAAGTCGGAGATATAGCAACGCTATCAGTGATTATGAAAAAGCGTGGACTGGATATTAGTAAGACAGTGGGGCGAAGTCTAATTGATAAACTGATTTCTTTTATACTTATGCTAGGGTTCGCTGTTTGGGGAATCTTAACCTTGCCGAATTTAAAAATCACGGGCCATTTGTACTTCTTGGTTTTAGTGGTGACAATATTTTTACTAATCTATTGGCAGCGTATTTACATCGCACAGCTTTTGAGGCAGATACAGCCAAAATTAATGGATTTTATGATAAGAACAGCTCAAGAAGTTCAGCAGGTTACATGGGGCTATCCAAGGCTGGTAATGACCAACATCGTGTTAACCTGTGTCAAGATCGGTTTAGCAGGTACATCTTACTGGTATGCATTCCAAGCGATAGGTTATACTGATGTCGTCCTCTGGCGGGTGATACCTCTAGTTGCCATCAGTTCGCTGGTCGCTTACCTACCGATCAGTTTCAATGGTATCGGTACTGCCGAGATTTCTGGAGTAGTGCTGTTCTCAACCATGGGCATCGCTGAGGCTTCAGTACTTTCAGCTTATCTGAGCTTGCGTTGTTTAGGCATGATCATTGCTTGGGGGCCATTAGCTATTGGTCTTTTAATTGGTCATAACTTAAGATCAAGGTAGGACTATATGGATAAATATTATAGAAATGAGCAAAAATTTTGGGATACCAAAGGTAATTTGGATTATCAGTCCTTATCAGAGTTTGATCAAACCAGGATTGCCAAGTGGATAAACTGGCAAGGGCATGGCAAAGTCTTGGATATTGGTGGCGGGTCAGGAATGATTAGTCGTTTATTAAATTGTATTCCTGATACTGAATGCACTTGCGTTGATATTTCTCATAATATGCTTATTCATTCATCTGCCTTGGCAGTACAGGCTGATGCTTTAAGTCTGCCGTTTAAGAGCAACTGCTTTAGCTTAGTAGTCGCCGCTGCATTTTTTCATCATTTACCTGGAAGCGAAGAAAAATTGCTTTCGGAAATAAACAGGGTATTGATTCCAAATGGCTATGTCGTTGGTTATGATCCAAGCGCATTGTGCTTACAAAACCAAATCTTTATGGCAGATACAATTTTTCGGCTACACTCATTTAGTCCAGACGAAAAACCTGTCAATCCAAAAACTCTTATGCAATTCGCTTCATCGACCGGCTTCCAGGACTTTAGCTATCATCTATTTTCTTTTAGAAATAGCCAACTAACTCCGTTTGAGCTAATCCAACGCTATCTGATTAATCCGATAGCAATTGGGCCATTATCACCTTTGTTGGAACGTTGGTTTCTTTGGAGAGCTAAAAAGAAAGTTTGACCTTCTTGTGATCGATTTTTTGTACAGTCTCTAAGTCCTAGAAACCAAGAGCAAATTCGCCCGTCTCAAAGAATTCCCCAGCGTCGGCAAAAACCCCCGCGCCGACAGCCGTAGGTTCTCCTCGGCATAACAGGACAGAAAGCACTTCGGACAATTGCCCTGGAAGGCATCCTCGCGCGCCTTGCGGTGCGGTTCCGAATTCCAAATCTCCTCCATTTCCTGATGAGCCAGGTTACCCAGTGGTTCGGTCATGAAGGAACAGAGCGTCACATTGCCATAAATATCAATCTCGATCCGATTGGAACCCTGCAAGCAAGGCACGGGGAAATAACTAGTCGGATTGCGGTAGAAGGCGGTCACCTGCCGCAGATACGCCTCCGAATTCTTGACAATCCCCGTCTTGCGCTTGAGTTCGATCAGTTTCTCGATCTCGCGCTCCACCACCGCCAGAAAATCCGGGTCGGCATAGCGCGATTCATGCGCGGCGGCGTCCGGGGTGAAATAGGCGTCATGATGCGCGGTGTAACGAACGCCGGCCAGTTTCTTTTCCAAGGCGAACCGTGCCAACTCCACCCATTCGTAAAGATTCTGTTCCATCAACACCGTGCCGACGCCGATATTGTGAATGCCCTCGCGCTGGAGATTGTCGATATGTCGCGAAATCTTGGTAAAGCCATTCTTCAGGCCGCGCGTCGCCAGATAAGCCGCGTCACCCACGCCATCGAGACCGATGGTCACCGCCCGTGGTTTTAACGCCGCCAGCCGCTTCGCCTTGGGCGGCGTAAACAGCGTACCGTTGGAATTGACGCCGAAATCCATATTCAGGGCGCGCAAATGGCCGAGAATTTCAAAGACGTCCGGACGAGTGAACATCTCGCCGGACGCATTCACTCCAACGAAATCCACGCCAAACGCCTTGAGCCGCGAGAACACCACACCCCACTGTTCGCTGGTCAATTCCCTGGGATCGTGATCGTTCTTCCAGAAATCGCACATCGTGCAGCGCGAATTGCAGAACTGGGTGATGTAAATCGCCGCGATGCTGGGCCGGATATGCGCTGACGCCCTCCCGCCGGTCAACGGCGACAATACCGCCCGGACTGCTTCATTACGCAACAATCGAATCGAAGACATCGCCGCCCATCCTCACTTGGTTGCCGCAATCATCAAATGCCAGCCCCAGCGTCGCGATAGCCAGTCATAAAGCCAGCGCGGCGTCAGGCGAAACAACCGGCCATACCCTTCACCATAGAGGTACTCAATCCCCACCTCGACATGGCTGAATTGACGGAACAGTTCCCGCGCCTCGGCCACCGTGAAGCGTCGCACCACCGGGCAAAGCTCGTCCTTGTCCTCGAAGGGCACGCCAAGCAGGCGATGCACCCCTTCATTCAGGGAACGCCGGTGATAAAGCATGATCCGGGCCTGGCCACCGGGCTTGAGCAGGCGGCACACTTCCCGGATGCTGGCCTCGGTATCGGCGACGTGATGCAGTACCCCGAACGAATACACATAATCGAAAGCATGATCCGGGAACGGTAAATGACAGGCGTCGGCCACCAGAAAATCGGCTGGAACTTGATGCCGCTCGAAGCGCTGGCGTGCCGTCTTCACCGCCACCTCGGTCAAGTCCACCGCCGTGACTTGCAAACCATGCCGGGCCATCGTGAAGGTGTCCAGACCAACCCCGCTGCCGATTTCCAGTACGGTCTTGCCCGGCGTCATCGCGGCGATCCACGGCGGCAGATGGCGATGCGAGCGATAACGCTGGGTTTCCAGATCGTCGAAGTAAGCGTCATCACCCCGGGCATGGGTGGTGACCGCCCTGCCCATGATGTACTCGGCGTTGACCCGCCGGCTCCAAAAATCCTGGATATGCCGGGTCAGGCCGGTTTTGATCTCGGGAGCGACCGGTTCAATTTTTTTCATGGCGGCGGTGCAGCAGGTAAAAGGCCAGCGCGCGGCACATCCAGGCGTTGCACCAGCGCAGAAAGGTGAATTTCTTGGTGTAAAACCGGGTTTGCTGGTAATAAAACCGACCTACCGGGTCGTACATCCGCGTCAGCGCCCACTCGACGATGCGGGGAGCCAGCTCCGGATAAATCTGGCCAAGGTCCGGCTGGCTGAAGGTCAAAATACCCTGCGCCGCGCCGTGAATATCGTGCGGATAATCGCGGTCGCTCATCCAGCGCGGTGAGCCATCGGCATTGAACAGGTGTTGCGCATAGAACGCCGCGCCCCGGCGGTGTTGCTCGCGCCATTCATCCACGGTCAGCGTCGTCATCACCCGGTCGAGGGCATCGAGAATGAAGCCCGTATGATAGTTGTCGATCTTCACCGGCGAGTCCTCCGGCGGATCGGTGTAATACCAGGCGCCCTCGGCGGTCTGCCGCCGCGCCACGTAGCGGGCCAGGCGCAGGGCGGTGCGCCGCAACGACCCATCACCCTCACGCGCCGCCAGCGCCGCCAGCACGGCGGCGATCAGCACGCTGACATCCATGACCCGCATGGTCATCGGCAACGGCATGTAGCCCAGGCACAATTCATCGGGCGTATCCCACAGCACGCGCAAGTCGTTCAGAAAAAATCCCGCCGCCGAACGCGCCGGCTCCAGATAACGCTCGTCGCCAGTCACCCGGCAGGCATGGAGAAAAGCCTCGCAGACAAAGGCGGTGACCACCGCGTTCGGCGTCGCCTTCGGGGCGAAAAAGCCAAGATCCTGCCACGGATATTGATAGCCCCAGCAATCGCCGTGCCACTTACCCGAAGAACGCAAACTCAGCAGACGTTCGAGCAGACGCTCGGCCTCGGCTCGGTAGTGCTCCTCACCGAAAGTCTGATAGCCGTCGAGCAGCGCCATCACCCACAACGCCAGCCCCTTGGGATTCTCGCTCCTGGGTACGCCCAACAGCGGCCGCACGTTGAATGGAAAGCGCATCACGGCCTGAGTCGCCAGAATCCGGGTGAGTCGATGATGGCCGAACAGCGCGGATAGTAACGGACTGTTGAGCGCGTCGTGCTTGGTGTATTCCCGGTAGTCCTGTTCCCGGCTCCAGGTCAGGGTCCGATCCAGGACTCGGCGAATCGCGGCAGCGTCAATCGGCATCGAAGATTTCCCGCAACAGGTGACATTGCGCCATCAGATAAAGCAGGAAATAGTGCCAACGCAACCCCTTGCGCGCTGGTTGCGCCCGCACGGTTCGCACAAACTCAGGATTGAACAGCCGGTGGTGATGCAACCGTTCCTCGCTTAGATATTCGTCGAACACCGGTTCGAGCACTCCGTGGGCGGCGGCCGTGATGTCGAGCTGAAAACCGCTCTTAGGTCGACGCAGGATAAATTCCGGCAGTTCGGCGCGGGCATGAGCCTTCAACCGAGACTTCTTCCGTCCGCCGGGCATCAGCGCCCGTCGCGACAGTCGCCGGACGCAGCGCGTCAGTTCCTGGTCCAGGAACGGCACCCGCACTTCCAGCCCGACTCGCATGCTGACCCGATCTTCCTGCCAGAGCAAATCGTTGACCAGCTTGTGGCCAAACTCGAAGCGAGCCATCGCCGCCGCCGCGTCCGGCTCGGCGGGAAAGCGCTGTTCCAGCCAAGAGAAGGCATCAGGCAAGGCCGCGTCGAGCATCCGCTCGCCGTAGATCAGTCGCCGCAGCGCCGGGCTGTCCCAGATATTGCGCAGGATGCCGTATACCCGCGCCCAATTCGGCAGCGCCGCCAGCATTTCCACTGCTCGCCGGGGCTCGCTCCAGACCGCGCTCCCGGCCAGGGGACGGAGCAACACCGCTAACCAGCGATTGCTGGCGCCCGGCAACAATCGCCGGGCCTGCTGCGCCAGCCATAGAATGCGATGGGCGTTGTAGCCGTAGAACAACTCATCGCCGCCCAACCCCGACAGCGCCACCTTGACCCGGCGAGCGGTGAATTCCGCCAGCATCGCGCCCTGCAGCGCGTTCACCTTCGGCGTCTCCAGATGCCAGACCAGCGAGCGGTGCAACGCCACCGGATCGGCGATGGCGAAAGCCTGGCGATGATCGGGAATGCCCAGCCAGCGCGCGGTCTCGGCGGCGTGATCGGCCTCGCGCGGGTCATCGCCCACTTCCAGGGTAAACCCCTCGATGGTGGCATGGCGACAGGCATGGCGCGCGACCAGCGCCGAGTCGATGCCGCCCGACAGGTAGCAACCCAGCGGCACGTCCGCCACCAGATGGCTTTGCACCGCCGCCGACAACGCCGCGTCGATATCGTCCGGCGGCGCCGCATCCGGCTCGGCCAGGGTCAGATGCTCCAACCGCTCCGGCGTCCAGACCAGCACCGAGCCGGGCGGCGCCTGGGCGATGCCGGTGAACAGGCTGGCGTCGCCGGCGACATAGCGAAAATTGAGCAGCAGGTGCAACGCCGCCGGTTCGAGGCGGACTGGCCCGCCACCATGCGCGAGGATAGCCTTGGCCTCGGAGGCGAACAGCAGCCGATCACCCTGGACAGCGTAAAACAGCGGCTTGATGCCCGCCGGATCACGGACCAGGACGCCACGCCGGCCATCCCACAGCGCAAAGGCGTACATCCCGCGCAAATGGCGGAAACCGGCCAGCCCTTCGCGCTCGTACAGAGCGACGATCACTTCGGTGTCGGAACGGGTGCGAAACGGGTAATCCGGCAGCCGCGCCCGCAATTCGCGGTAGTTATAAATCTCGCCGTTGAAGACGATGCAGGTCCCGGCCGCGCCATACAAGGGCTGGTGTCCGCCCGCCAGGTCGATGATGGCCAGCCGATTATGGACCAGCGCCGCCCGGTCGAAGATTTCGACGCCGCTACCGTCCGGCCCTCGGTGGGCGAGCGCGGCGCGCATCCGGTCGAGACGCGCCGTTTCCGCGAGCGGATCCAGCGGCGTCGCCGAGAAGAACCCGCTCAGGCCACACATCAGCGGGTTCTCGCCGCCTGTTCGATCCGCTCGGCGACGAAAGCCGCGACATCGATGGTATCCACCAGCAAGCCTTGCCGCCGCGCCTGATAATCCGCCGCTGGCCGGGCCAGCAGGGCTTCGATGGCTTGGCGCAGGCGATCCAGATCAAATTGCCGGAGATTGGTCACCAGCCCGTAGCGTTGTTCCTGCTCGTCGGTATAACCGCGCCCGGTATGGGCGGCGTAGATCGCGGGCACCCCCAACACCGCGCACTCCGAGGCCATGGTGGCGCTCTCGCCGATGAACAGCCGGCAATGCGCCATCAAGTGATGCACCGCGCTGACCTTGCCCCGGTAGGCATGGGCGGCAAGCGCGGCGGGCAACGGCGCTTCGGACGAGATATGCACCTTGCCACGCGCCGCCAGCCACTCGACCAGATCGCTCAGCAGGGACTCGCTCCAGCCCCGCTCGCCGAGATCGTGACTGGCCTGCCAGGACACGCAGCGGATAAAGAAGTTGTCGCGCGCCGCGTCGAAGCCATTTTGCTCGGCGACCACCCGGTCGGGCGTGAAGCGGGCGGGGTGCAGATAGGACAGCTCGTGATAGCCGGCATAGCGCAGGGTCCGGCGGCGTGGCGTCCAGCTTTGATAGCAGCGCGGCACGATCACCTGACTGGCCAGCGGATAGGTGATGGCGTTTTGCAGCCGGGCGTTCTCGGTATCGTAGAACACCAGCGACGGAGTGCGGGTGAGCCAGCCGACATGGGCGATGAAAGTTCCGCCGATGGACGCCAGGACTGCGGGCTTCTCCCGGCGAACGACCCGGTAGAGCGCGGCGTCCCGCTGCAACAGTTCCCGACCTAGGCCAAGCAGACCCTTGCCCTTCATGGCGCTCAGCGGGCGATGGGCGATGCCCAGTTCGTCGAGCAACGGCATCGCCATTTCCTTGGCGCGGCTGGTGACAACGATATCGTGGCCCCGCGCCCGCAACAGGGCGATGGGATGCCGGAAAAAATGCACATGCGCAGGGTGATTGATGTCGAACAGGACTTTCATCCAATTTCACCGCGTTTCGTGGCCGAGCGGTTTTTCATGGCTGCCGTTCGGTCGTGCTTCCCGATTGCTGATAGAACAGACTGGTGATCTGTTCCGACACCAGCCCCATCAAAAACACCACCACGGCAATGCTGAACAACAGGGTTCCCATGTTGGTGAACCGATGCTCGACCACGTAGGTATGGACGTAGTAGACCAGCCCTATCAGGAAGAACCCCAGGCTGACGGGAAAAAACAGCTTGAGCGGCGAATACAGGGTTCCAATCTTGAAGATGATCAACAGGAATCGCACCCCATCTTGCAGTGGCTGGATATGGCTCTTGCCTTCCCGCCGCCCCGCCACGATCGGCACGTAAGCCACGGGATAACCACTGCGGAAGAACGCCATGGTGATCGTCGTCGGATAGGAAAAACCATTCGGCAGTAAATACAAAAACTCCCGGAACCGCCCGGCCCGCACCGCCCGGAACCCCGAAGTCAGATCCAGTACCTGGTAATTGGTCATCCAACTGGCCAGCCGGTTGTAGATCCGGTTCGCCACGCCCCGCCCCCATGACGCCTGGGAATGATCGTGCCGCGCCCCGACCGCCATGTCGTGGCCCTCTTCCAGCTTCGCCAACAACCGGGGAATATCGGCCGGATCGTGCTGGCCGTCCGCATCCAGGAACACCAGTGTCTCGCCACGAGCGGCGCGCGCGCCGGCCTTGACCGCCGCGCCGTTGCCCAGGCTGTACGGATGGGTCACCACCCGCACCCCGAACGACCGGCAAATTTCGACGGTCTCGTCGGTGGAACCATCGTTCACCACGACGATTTCCGCTTCGGGAAACCGCTCCGTCAACTTGCCCAGCAGAGGGCGTAAATTGATCGCCTCATTGCGGGCTGGCAGGATAATGCTCAACGGATTGCCTGAGTTCATCGTTTTTTGATCCATCCATATTTGCCAGGGATGGAGTCAGGCGCCTTGGCCGAATTATTGCTTTCCGATTTCCGACCCAACCGCGCCATCACCAACCTGGATTGACTCAACATGGCTTCGCGCCCCGCTCCACCCGCGCTACGCATCGCATTATATAGTTTATTCGTCCTTTCCGGCTTCAGCGGGTTGATTTATGAATCGATCTGGTCGCATTACCTCAAGCTGATGCTGGGCCACGCCGCCTACGCGCAAACCCTGGTGCTGGCGATCTTCATGGGCGGCATGGCGGCGGGGGCGTGGCTGACCAGCCGCTATTCCCGGCGTTGGAGCAATCTGTTGCTGGGTTACGCCATCGCCGAGGGGTTCATCGGTCTATTGGGGCTGACCTTTCACCCGCTGTTCACCACCGTGCTGGACGCGCTGTACCTGAGCTGGATTCCAGCATTGAGCGATCCCGGCACGATCAACGCGCTGAAATGGACCCTTGCCGCGCTGTTGATCCTGCCGCAATCCGTGCTGCTGGGCGCGACTTTCCCGCTGATGAGCGCCGGCATCATTCGCCTGTACCCCGACACCCCCGGTGCGACGCTGGGCATGTTGTACTTCACCAACAGCCTCGGCGCGGCGGCGGGCGTTCTGGTCAGCGTGTTCGTCCTGATTCCGGCGGTGGGCCTGCCGGGCACGATCATGACGGCGGGCATCCTGAACGTGTTGCTGGCCATCGTGATGTGGGGCATCGCCAAGGAGCGTCGCGTCCCCGCGCCGGTGGAAAGCGCGAGCGAGTCCGGTCAATCCTCTGCATGGTTGACGGTGGCGCTGCTGACCCTTGCGCTCAGCTCCAGCCTGGCCTCGTTTTTCTACGAAATCGGCTGGATTCGGATGCTCAGCCTGGTACTGGGCAGTTCCACCCAGGCATTCGAGCTGATGCTGAGCGCCTTCATTCTCGGGTTGGCGCTGGGTGGGCTGTGGATTCGCCGCCGGCTGGATCGCATCGCCGCGCCGCTGCGCTACGCCGGCTACGTGCAGATACTCATGGGCCTGTGCGCGGTGGGCACCCTGCCGCTGTACAACGCCAGCTTCGACTTCATGGGCTTCATGATCGGCAGCCTGAGCAAAAGCGACGGCGGTTACACGCTGTTCAATCTCACCAGTCAAACCATCGCGATGGCGATCATGATCCCGGCCACCTTTCTGGCCGGAATGACGCTGCCGCTGTTCACCTACGCCCTGCTGCAACGCGGCGTGGGCGAGCGCAGCATTGGCCGGATTTACAGCGCCAACACCGTTGGCGCGATCCTGGGGGTATTGCTGGCGGTGCATGTGGTAATGCCCGCCATCGGCGTCAAGGGGCTGGTCAGTCTGGGGGCGCTGCTGGATGTGGTCGTGGGCCTCGCCCTGCTGGCGCTGGTCCGACCGCGATCCCGGCGCTGGGAACTGCCGGCCAGCGTGGGGGTGGCGGCACTGGCGTTCGCGGTAGTCCTGGTGGCGGTGCGTTTCGATCCTCTGCGCATGGCGGGCGGCGTGTACCGTCATGGTCGTACCCACTTGCCACCCAATACCGAGATGCAGTACTACCGCGACGGCAAGACCGCCAGCATTGCTCGTTATCTGCTCCCGGATGGTCAGATGATCATCGCCACCAACGGCAAACCGGACGCCAGCGTCCAAACCCGAACGGCGGTCAGCTCGCTCGACGAAATCACCATGGTGATGGCGGCCGTACTGCCACTGTCCCTGCGGCCCGACGTCAGGACCGTCGCCAATATCGGTTTCGGCTCCGGCATGACCACCCATAATCTGCTGGGTACGGATCGGATCGAGCGGGTGGATACCGTGGAGATCGAGCCGGCGATGGTGGAGGGCGCGCGGGGTTTCGGCCGATTCGCGGAACGGGCCTTCACCGACCCGCGCAGCCGCATCCATATCGAAGACGCCAAAACCTATTTTTCCAGTCACAACGCCCGCTACGACCTGATCATCTCCGAACCGTCCAATCCCTGGGTCAGCGGCGTCGCCAGCCTGTTTTCCGAAGAGTTCTACCGCTACATCAAGAATCACCTGAACGAACGCGGCTTGCTGGTGCAGTGGTTGCAGTTGTACGAATCCAATCCGATGCTGGCTTTGTCGGTATTCAAGGCGCTAAACCAGCACTTTAGCGATTACGTGGTGTTCAATACGGACAGTCTGGATATTTTGATCGTCGCCAGCAACGGTGGTCCTCTCGACCCACTTGACCCCTGGATTCTGGCGGAACCCAAACTGCAAGAGGCACTGAATCGGGTGGGGATCCGCTCGCTCCAGGATATCCAGATGCGCCGCCTCGGCGACAAGGCCTTGCTGCAACCGCTGTTCGCGGCTTTCAACGCACCGGCCAATTCCGACTTCTTCCCCTATCTCAGCCTCAACGCCCCCCGCAGTCGCTACTTGCAGGAAACCGCCACGGTATTGAACGAACCGCACCTGGCGCCGATCCCGGTGCTGGAAATGCTGGATGGTCATCGCCGGGTGGGTGAAACGCCGGCCACGAGGGCACCTTTTTTCAACGCGTCGGAATTTCAGCAACGCGCGGCGCGCATCGCCGAAACCCTGTTGTCCCAGCAACCGATGACGCCAGCGCAACTGGGCCAATCCGGATTCGACTTGCAACTGCTGATGCGGGAGTTGGCGGTCAGTGCCCCGCAACAACCGGTGGATGACATAGTGCGCGCCCTGCTGTTGAAGACGGCCGAACTGATCAATCCCTATTTACCCGCCAGCCGGACAGCGCCCTTGTGGGATTATCTGGCCAGTCAGCCAGGCTACAACGCCCTGTCCGAAACCACGCGCGACTGGTTCGCCCTGCACCGCGCGGTAGGGCAACGCGACGCGCCGACGATGGCGGCGCTCACCCAGCGCCTGATCGAAACCATGCCCAAGGACAAGCTCTCACCGCAGGAAGCGACCTATCTACTCACCGCCGGCCTGGCCGCCGGCTTGGCCATGGGTGACAAGGCGAAGGCCGATGCGTTGCTGAAACTCTTTGACGCTCATCAAAAACCGATCGACCAGGAATTTCCCTTGCATCTACAACTCCTGTTGCGACAACTGGCGACGAAATCGTGACTGCCCCCCCATCCCTCGTTCGCAAGCGGGCGAGGGAAATCCATGACCTCATACGACCCACATCAGTACCGCCGGGAGGGTCACCAACGCCGCCGCCGTTTCCACCGTGACGATGGCCGCGATCAGCGGCGCGTCGCCGCCCAGTTGCCGCGCCAGGACATAAGCAGTGGACGCTCCCGGCAGCGCCGCGAACGTCACCAGCACCGCCGTTTCCAGCCGGCCCGGCTGCGCCACCCAGCACAGCCCCGCCGCCAGCGCCGGCAAGGCCAGCAGTTTCAGGCCGCTGGCCGCCGCCAGCAACCCCGGCCGCCGCAGACCTTCCAACCGTAGCCCAGCCCCCACCGCCAGCAAGCCCAACGGTAGCGCGGCCCGCGCCAGAATTTCCAGCACCGCCGCCGAACCCCACGGCAAGCCGATGCCGCTCAGGTTCAACCCGATCCCGGTCAGACAAGCCACAATCAGCGGGTTGGTGATCAAACCGCGCGCCACCCCCGTCACGGTGGCCGAACCACCGGCGTGAATCGTCAACACCAGCACGCACAAGACGTTGATCAGTGGAATCATGATCGCCATCACCAGCGCCGCCACCGTCCCGCCCTCGGCGTGAAACACCGCCAGCGCCACCGCCAGCCCGATATAGGTGTTGAAGCGGATCACCCCCTGATAGACCGAGGTGAACGCCGGCCCGTCCACCCTCAGCCAGGGTCGGAACCCGTAGATCAGCGCCGTCATCCCCAGCAATATCGCCACGATGACCACCGCCACCGGCCCGACCGCGTAGTCACCCAATCGCGCCACCGCCAGCCGCTGCACCAGGAGCGCTGGAAAAAGCAGGAAATAAGTGAAGCGCTCGGCCGCCGGCCAGAATCCATCGCCGGGAAAGCCAAGCCGCCGCAATCCAAGGCCCAGCAGAATCAGCGCGAAAACGGGACCCAGCGCGCCGAGAATCAGAGAGGCATTTTCCATTGGAACTCAAACGCTCAAACCAAATTGTCGCGATTCGCCGCTTGCGGGTCGTAGCGTAATTGCACCGCCTCCGCGCCCGTCAACTCGCGCAACCGCTTCAACAGCGCCTCGCTGGGCCTGACCCGCCAGTTCGGACCGAACGCCAGTTCCACCCGCGCGCCGGAGCCGATGTATTCCACCCACACCACGCAATGGCCGTCGGCGCGATGCTCGACCAATACGCTGGCCAGTCGGCGCAACACGCCTTCCTGGCACCGCCGGGCGTCGAGCCGCACGATCAGCCGCCGCGCATATTCGGCGCGCGCTCGATCCAGATCCAACACCCGCTCGACGGTCAGACGCGTGGTCTGATTGAACTCGTCCCAGCCCAGCGTCCCATGCGCCAGTAAAAGAGCGTCCTCGACGATCAGGGGCCGGTGCCGCTCGTACACTTCCGGAAAGAGACGGACCTCGATGCGTCCGCCCTCGTCGTCCAGGGTCACGAAAGCCATCCGCCCACCCCGGTTGGCGTTGCGGACGCGCACGCCAGCCACCAGGCCAGCAATCAACACTGGGCGCTCGTTGCCCCGGCGGGGAAAGCCGCCATGCTCGGTCAGGTCACGCAGCCGGGTGACCTGGAGCGCGTTCAGTTCCGTCGCCACTCGATGGATGGGATGACCGGTAAGATAGACGCCCAGCGTTTCCTTCTCGCCGCGCAGTCGCTCCTCCTCGTCCCACTCTGGAACCTTGGCGATATGCAGGGGTCGAGCCGCTGTTTTCTCGGCGACGGCCAGCCCGAACAGATCGTTCTGGCCAGCGGCGTCGTTGCGGGAATGTTGCTCGGCCAGTTGCAATGCCTCCGGCAATTGCGCCATCAGCGTCGCCCGGTTGGGGCCGAGGGCGTCGAACGCACCGGAACGGACCAGCGCCTCCAGCACCCGGCGGTTGAGCTTGCGCAAATCCACCCGCTGGCAGAGGTCGAACAGGTCGCGGTACGGCCCGCCCTGATCTCGCTCCTGGACCAGCGCCTCGATGGCGCCCTCCCCCGCGCCTTTGATCGCCCCCAGGCCGTAGCGAATTTCGCCGATTTCGCCGACCGTGAACCGGTACTCGGACCCATTGATGGCCGGCGCCGTCAGCGTGAGGCCCATGCGGCGGCATTCCTGGACGAACACCACCACCTTGTCGGTCTTGTCCATGTCCGAGGACAGCACCGCCGCCATGAACGCCGCCGGATAATGCGCCTTCAGCCAGGCGGTCTGGTAGGACAACAGCGCGTAGGCGGCGGAGTGGGAGTTATGTACCACGATCCCACTGGCAACAAAATTATGGTCCTCTTGGACCGTCAAGTCGTAGGTATCCGCAACCCCCTTGGGCACGATAGAGACCACGCGGTCCCAGAACAGATCGGAATCAGCCAGATTGCTCAGACGTTGCCCACCCAGAAATCGCGCCAAACGCCCGATGGTGGTTCGCCGGAAACCCTGTTTGACCGTTGACCCTTGACCGAGAAATTCCTTCATGGATACCCCGGAGCGTTGTTCCAGTTCTTTCCAGGTCAGGCCAAGCTGGGCGCGTTCAGCGGCAACCCACGCGCGGACTTCGGCTGGAATCGTATCCTTGCTGGTCATGGCCGGTTGCACGGAGGCTAAATACCGACGCAAGGTTTCAAGCTGTGATTCACGCCCGACGACATGTGGCGCGATATGCTCGACAAAGGTTTCCAGCATCGATTCTCCAAGCAGCCTTACGGCAAAGCCTGGACGCGGGCTATCCCGATACTTGAATTGCTTCAATTCGATCCGGCTAACGATTCCAAGACGCAATAACAGGTTTTGCACCCCATCAGCCAACTTCCGTGAAGAGGTCGCATAAAAGGGGGGTAAAGCCGCCCGTTTCCCGGTGGCGATAAAGCCATCGCCGGCCCACAAGCGCCCCAGAAACAGTTCCAAATCGGCATCACACAATTCAAACACGGGAGATGGGATTTGCTTTTCCGTGGCCTTGCAACCGATCAGATCCAATGCCCGCGCCCACTCAAACGCGCCGCTGCGACGCGGGAGGGCCTCCCACTCCACCGCCAGCGCCAGGGAGCCGCAAACCGCGGGGCGGGCATTCCAGGGTATTTGTCCCGCGCGGAAGCGCCGATCCTGACCGGTGCTGACGCACACTTCCAGACGGTTATTGGAACGGCGATAGACCCGTGCGACCGAATTGGGGAATTTCGCCGCGGCGGCAGCGAAATCTTCCACCAGCAACGGTTCATTGCCATAAAAATACAGGCAAGTCGGGTGGCAAGTATTACCTTCCGATAGCAAGCCCGCGAGGGTAATCAGCTCGTGCCGGGGCCAGGTTTTTTTCGTGGCGGTTTGGAGCTTCCGGGGAACGGCAATACGATCACCGATACGAAGGTTTTCCAGAGGAATCCAACCGTCCAGCATCCGGAATGGATGGTTGGCGGTTGCGGTAATTCGTTTACCTAGTGCGGTAGTGAGTTCAAATACTGGTTTTCGACCATTCCACACCACAGCGGATATCTGCCTGACCTGTAATTTACCAGAGTCATCCAGTGCATGAATCGCAAATTGGCGTGAGTTTTTAAAAAGCGCTTCAATCGTCGTTATTTCCCCGGTATTCGCTTCCATGACCACGGTATTGCCACTTAAGCACTTGTTGAAACCATAACCCGCGAATTTATCTATTAAGTCAAATATATAAGACGCCGTCTCCGGCTCGACCCCGCGATTCGTCGCGCCTTTCACAAACCCATCCCGTTCCTTGGCCATTTTTTCGGCATCCTTCTTCCCCATCGCCCGCCGCAGCAAATCCGCCCCCCCCAGGGTATAGCCCGATAGCACCTGGGCGATCTGCATCACCTGTTCCTGGTAAAGAATGACGCCATAAGTCGGTTTGAGAATCGACGCCAGGGCTGGATGAGGATATTCGATCCGGGCGCGGCCATGCTTGCGGTCGATGAAGTCGTCGACCATGCCCGATTGCAGCGGCCCCGGTCGGAACAGCGCCACCAGCGCCACGATATCCTCGAAGCAATCCGGTTGCAGGCGACGGATCAGGTCCTTCATGCCGCTGGACTCCAACTGGAACACCGCCGTGGTCCGATGGCGCTTGAGCAGGTCGAAGGTCGGCGCATCGTCCAGCGGAATGGTCGCGATATCCAGCGGTGGTTCGCCGACGACCTTGCGCTGGTCGTTGATGGTCCGCACCGCCCAGTCGATAATGGTCAGCGTCCGCAGACCCAAGAAATCGAACTTCACCAGTCCGGCCGCTTCCACGTCGTCCTTGTCGAACTGGGTGACCAGACTGGAATCGCCCTCTTCGCAATACAGCGGGGAAAAATCGGTCAGGCTGGTGGGCGCGATCACCACCCCCCCCGCGTGCTTGCCGACGTTGCGCGCCAATCCCTCCAGCTTGCGGGCCAGATCGATCAGCGCCTTGATTTCTTCGTCATGCTCGTACAGCCGGCGCAGTTCCGCCTCCTGCTCGATGGCCTTGTCGAGGGTCATGCCGATTTCGAATGGAATCAGCTTGGCGATGCGATCCACGAAGCCGTAGGGATGACCCAGTACCCGGCCCACGTCGCGCACCACCGCCTTGGCCGCCATGCTGCCGTGAGTGGCGATCTGCGAGACCCGGTCGCGACCGTAGCGCTGGGCGACGTAGTCGATGACCTTGTCGCGGCCTTCCATGCAGAAATCAATGTCGAAATCCGGCATGGACACCCGTTCGGGATTGAGGAAGCGCTCGAACAGCAGCTCGTAGGCCAAGGGATCCAGGTCGGTGATGCCGAGCGCGTAGGCCACCAGCGAACCGGCGCCGGAGCCGCGCCCCGGCCCGACCGGCACGCCATGGTCACGCGCCCACTGGATGAAGTCGGCCACGATGAGGAAGTAGCCGGGAAACCCCATCTGGATGATGACCTTCAACTCGGTTTCCAGCCGCTCGTCGTAGGGCCGGCGACGGTCGGCGAAATCGGGCGCGACAGGATCGAGCAGTCGCGGTAACCGCCGCTCCAGGCCGGCGCGGGCCTGGACCGTAAAGTAGGCGTCGGCGGTCATCCCCCCCGGCACCGGAAAATCCGGCAGCACGTTTTTTCCCAGGTCCAGCCGCAGATTGCAGCGGCGGGCGATCTCGACGCTGTTCTCCAGGGCCTCCGGCAGATCGGCGAACAGTTCCGCCATTTCGGCCGGCGCGCGCAGATATTGCTGGTCGCTGTGGCGGCGCGGCCGGCGCGGGTCGTTCAGCGCCGCGCCCTCGTGGATGCAGACTCGCGTCTCGTGGGCCTCGAAATCCTCGCGCTGGAGGAAACACGCTTCGTTGGTCGCCACCACCGGCGTTCCAGTCGCCGCCGCCAGGTCCAGGGCAGCTTCCAGATAGTCCTCCTCCTGGGGCCGACCGGTGCGCTGCACTTCCAGATAGAACCGATCCGGAAACAGTTGCCGCCAGTCGGCCAGCCAGTCCCGGGCCTGGTCAAGCCGGTCGTTCAGCAACGCCTGGCCCAATTCGCCCTCGCGCCCGGCGGACAGCGCGATCAGACCTTCGGTGTTACCGCGCAGCCAGCGGTGGTCGAGCACCGGCGCGCCGCGCTGCTGGCCTTCCAGATAGCCGCGGCTGACCAGCCGGGTCAAATGGCGATAACCGGCCAGGTTCTGGCACAGCAGCACCAGCCGGGCGGGTTCGTCCTGTCGCCGCACCCAGGTTTCCACCCCGACGATCGGCTTGATACCGGCCCCCAGCGCGGCCTTGTAAAACTTGATCAGGGCGAACAGGTTGCTGACGTCGGTCACCGCGACCGCCGGCATCCCGGCGGCGGCGACCTGTCTGACCAGGCTCTTGATGCGGATCAGTCCATCCACCAGCGAATACTCGGTATGCAGGCGCAAATGAACGAAAGGAATGGTCATCCTCGTGTCTCGAAGGTGGTTTGCAGCACGGCGATGACGGGGGCGTAGGAACGGCGATGCTCGGGGCATGGCCCCAGCCGACGCAAGGCGTCCAGGTGGGCGGCGGTCGGATAGCCCTTGTGCCGGGCAAAGCCGTAGTCGGGATAGCACTCGTGCAGTTGGCGCAATTCGGCGTCCCGCGCGACCTTGGCCAGGATCGAGGCGGCGCTGATGGCCGGCACGGTGGCGTCGCCCTTGACGATGGCCTGGCAGGGGCAAGCCAGTTGGGGACAGCGGTTGCCGTCCACCAGCACCTGTTCTGGAGCGATGTGTAAAGCCGCCACCGCCCGTTGCATCGCCAGCAGGGTTGCTTGCAGGATGTTGAGCCGGTCGATCTCGGCGACTTCGGCGCGGCCCAGCGCCCAGGCCAGGGCGTTGGCGCGGATGGCCGCCGCCAACTGCTCGCGCCGGGCCGCGCTGAGTTGCTTGGAATCGGCCAGGCCCACGATGGGACGGGCCGGGTCGAGAATCACGGCGGCGGCGACGACGGGACCGGCCAGGGGACCCCGCCCGGCTTCGTCCACGCCCGCGACCAGGATGAAATCCGGCATGGGGTGGGTAAGAGAAAGCGGTCGCTCAATCCTTCAGCGCGCCCAGAAATTTGATGATCCGGGCGCGTTCCTCGGGATCGGCCACGCTGATCGTCTTGTTGGTGCCTGGCAGAAATCGATTGGGGTTGGTCAAATACTCGTCCAACTCCTTGGCCGTCCACGTTCCTCCCGCCTGGGCAAGGGCGAGGGAATAGCCGTACCCCTTGGCGTTCGCCTTGGGTGCATCGACAATGCCCCAAAGGTTGGGCGCGACCCGCCAGGACGCGCCTTTCGCCAGATCATGGCAGACGACGCACGACCCCGCCGGCCCATCCCAGCCGGCGGGCTTCGCGGCGTATCGGCTACCTTCCTGAGCCGAGGCGGGTGGAACCAGAAGGGCCAGGAGACCTGGGGCGGGCTCGATGACCCCCAGCGAGCTCGCCAGGGACAAGACGATGGCGATGACCACGAGCGGGCGAATCCACTGTTTTTTCATGTTGCAATCCTCCGCGTTGGTTTCACTTGACCAGACTTGAACTATATTTTTCAAGTCAATTATAGCGGTTGGTTCCAGGCATCCTCGCCGATCGATCGAAAAGCCGTTTTTTCCAGGGAAGGCTAGGCTGCGTCCTGGAGGCGCGAGTACCCCAACACTTGGGAGGGTAGCGATGGTGGAGCAAGGCGGAGGCGCGGCGGGCGCCGGTTGCATGGGTTGTCCGTTGCGTCAACGCGGCGAGTGGTGCGTTTTGAACGAGGAGGAAACCCGATTTCTCTCGCGTCATCTGAAAAAACGGCGGTATCGGGCGGGCGAAACGATCTTCTCGGCGGGAGAACCGAGCCATGGCATCTACTGCGTGACCTCGGGCACGGCGGCCATCCGCAAGGGCGACGCCGAGGGCAATACGGTTTTGCTGCGACTCGCCTATCCCGGCGATACCCTGGGTTATCGGGGCCTGCTGCTTGGCGAGAATCGCCGCTACCACGCCGAGGCGCTTGGGCCGAGCAAAATCTGCTTCGTCGACCGCGCGGTGGTGAAGTTGCTGCTCGAACGGAATCCCGCCCTGGGGCAACAGTTCCTGCGCCGCATCGCCAGCGACATGGACGAGGCGCACGACCACCTGGTGCGCAACGCCACCCTGTCCAACCGGGACAAGTTCATCCATCTCCTGCGGGCCTTGCTGAACCGTCATGGCCGCACCGCCACCGATGGCGGCCGATTCATGGAACTGCCGCTGTCGCGACGCGACCTCGCTTCCATGATCGGCGCCCGCCACGAAACCCTGTCGCGAATCATCGGCCGATTGGAGGAAGACGGCATCGCCCGCTTTTCCGGGCGTACCGTGTACGTGGCGCGGTCGCATTCGCTGCTCAATGAAATCGGACCGTCGACGCTGCTGGACTGATGGCCGATGCGGATCGCGGGAACCCATCCGCATCGACCGCCAATTTCGCCTGATAAAAAATTTTCAAAATTTGACCATCGTCAATTAATCCGGCCACTGCTCTACTAGATTCCATCAACAACCAGTCCGGAAAGAGAGGGCGTATTGATGGATTCTTTGAGCGATCACGATCTTGAAACCTGCACGGTTCAGGACCTCGACGGTTATCGGGGCACGCTTGGCGGACTGACCCGCCGTCAGTTCCTGAAATACTGCACCGGAGTCGCGGCGACCCTGGGTTTGTCGTCGCTGATGGGCCTCCGTATCGCGGAAGCCGCCACCGCCGCGACCCGGCCGCCGGTCATCTGGCTGTCGGCGCAGGAATGCACCGGCTGCACCGAATCGCTGCTGCGCGCCTACCATCCGACGCTCGAAACCCTGATCCTCGACATGATCTCCCTCGACTATCACGAGGCCCTCTGCGCCGGAGCCGGTCATCAGGCCGAGGCGTACAAGGCCAAATCGATGAAGGCGAACTGGGGCAAGTTCGTGCTGGTGGTGGATGGTTCGATCCCCACCAAGGACGGCGGAGTCTATTGCATGGTCGCCGGCAAGCCGATCCTGGACGTCGTCAAGGAAGCGGCGGAAGGCGCGGCGGCGATCATCGGCATTGGTTCCTGCGCGTCCTGGGGCGGCATTCCATCGTCCGACCCCAATCCGACCCAGGCCAAGTCGGTGCATGAGGTGCTGCCGGGCAAGACCGTGATCAACATTCCCGGTTGCCCGCCCAATCCCTACAACTTCCTCTCCACCGTGCTCTATCTCCTCACCTTCGGCAAGCCGCCCGCGCTGGACACGAAGAACCGACCCAAATTCGCCTACGGCCGCCTGATCCACGAAAACTGCGAACGGCGCCCGCATTTCGACGCCGGTCGCTTCGCCCTGGAATTCGGCGACTACGGCCACCGTCAGGGCTTCTGCCTGTACAAGATCGGCTGCAAGGGGCCGGAAACCCATGCTAATTGCCCGGCCATCGGCTTCGGCGACGTGGGCGAGGGCAACTGGCCGGTCGGGATCGGCAGTCCCTGTTTTGGCTGCACCGAGCAGGGCGTCGGCTTCACCAAGCCGATCCACGCCCTCGCCAAAGTCCAGACCTTCGCGCCGCCGACCGCCTTCCCGGTGGTCAACGCGCCCAAGGGCGAGGGGATCAGCCCGGCCGCCGCCGCCATCGTCGCCGGCGTCGCCGGACTGGCGATAGGCGCGGGCGCCATGGCCCTGCGCGGCATGGACGATGGGGCGGATTCCAGCGCCAATCCGCGCGACGGCGAAAAATGAGAGGCGCGTCATGGACATGAGTCGCAGACAATTCTTGCGGGGCGCCGCCGGGGCGGTCGTCGTCGCCGCGCCGGTCGCGGCGGCCAGCGCGCCCTTCGCGCCGCGCGAACCGAAGCAGTTGCCACCCAAAGCCATCGGGATGCTGTACGACTCCACCCAGTGCATCGGGTGCAAGGCCTGCGTCGCCGCTTGCAAGGAAGCCAACGGCAAGCCGGTTGAGCAACCGCAATATCTGGCTCAATGGAATGAGGGTACTTGGGACACGGCGGAGGATATTTCCGGCAAGACCTTGAACGTGATCCGGGTCTATCAGAACGGCGCCATGACCGAGAAGGATCGCGAGAAGGACGGCTACGCCTTCGTCAAGCGCCATTGCCTGCATTGCGTCGATCCGTCGTGCATCTCGGTCTGCCCGGTCAGCGCGATGCAAAAGGACCCACTGACCGGCATCGTCACCTACAATCCCGATGCCTGCATCGGCTGTCGCTACTGCGTTTACGGCTGCCCGTTCAACGTTCCTCAATATCAGTTCGACGAGCCGTTCGGCCGGATCGCCAAATGCCAGTTTTGCAGCCATCGGCTCAAGGACAACCCGCTATTTTCCAAATCTGGCCAGGGCACGACGACGGGCGCCACCGCGGCAAGCCTGATGAGCGAGGGCGGTCAGCCAGGCCGGATTCCGGCGTGTTGCGACGTATGCCCGACCGGAGCCTCGCTGTTTGGCTGGGTCGAGGACTTGCAGGCCGAGGCCAAACGGCGGCTGGCGCTCAAACCCGGGGAAATGTACGAATTCCCGCGCGGTCTGCTGGGCGGCGATCGGCCGAGCCAGACGGCGCCGGTCGGCCACTATCAGCCGCATATCTACGGCGAAAAGGAGGCGGGCGGGACGCAAGTGCGCTACCTGACCGGCGTGCCCCACGAGAAGCTGGGTCTGCCCAAGCTGCCCGATCACTCCTTCGCCGCTGTCTCCGAAGGAATGCAACACACCCTGTACAAGGGCCTGATTGCCCCGGTGGTCCTGCTCGGCGGCCTGGTGGTCCTAGCCCGGCGCGGCGCCCAGTCACACCGCGACGAAGACCCTTCCCGCAACGACGAGGACTCACCGTCATGACCGCGACCGTCCATCGGCCGCTCGGCGGCCGGATTGTCACCAAGCCCTTCCTTTTTCTCGGCCTCTTTCTGCTGATCGGGGCGTATTTCATCCTACGCCGCTTTTTGTTTGGGATGGGCGACGTTTCCAATATGAGCAACGGCTATCCCATCGGCACCTGGGTGGTGCTGGATGTGGTGATCGGCACGGCCTTCGGCTGCGGCGGTTTCGCCATGGCACTGCTGATCTACATCTTCAACCGCAAGGTGTACCACCCGCTGATGCGGCCCGCCCTGCTCGGCGGGGTGTTCGGCTACACCCTGGCCGGCCTCGCCGTGATGATCGACCTGGGTCGCTACTGGAACGCCTTCAATCTGTTGCTGCCCTGGTACGCCCAGCCGAACTCGGTGATCTTCGAAGTGGCGCTGTGCGTCATGGCCTACATCACCGTGCTATGGCTGGAGTTTTGCCCGGCGTTTCTGGAGCGCATGTCGCCCGAGATCAGGCAACGGTTCCGTCTGGACCGCCTGCAAGCCTTTCTGAAGCGGTACATGTACGTACTGATTGCGTTGGGAGTGCTGCTGCCGACCATGCACCAGTCCTCGCTGGGTTCTGTGCTGTTGATCCTGGGCTACAAGCTTTCACCGTTGTGGAACACGATCTGGTTGCCGCTGCTGTACCTGATCTCGGCGCTGACCATGGGCTACGGGGTGGTGATGATGGAGGCCACTCTGGTGCAACGGGCGTTCAAGACCCCCTCGGAGGCGGCGCTGTTCGCGCGGCTGGCGCAGGTCGTCGCCGGTTTGCTGATAGGCTACCTGGCGCTGCGCTGGGGCGATCTGGCCTATCGCGGCTATCTGGGTCTGGCCTTTGCCGGCGACTGGGATGGCAATCTGTTCCTGATCGAAACCGCGCTGTTCCTGGCGCCCGTCTTCGTGCTCCTCTCGCGCCGCCGCGCCAGCCAGCGCTGGCAGTTCCTGGCGGCGATCAGTCTGCTGGCCGGCGGTTCGCTGTACCGGCTCAACTCCTATCTGATGGCCGTGCAGCCCGGCAACGGCTGGACCTACTTCCCCTCGGCGCCGGAGTTGATGATCACCATCGGCGTGGTCTGCCTGGAAATCATGTTGTATCTACTGTTCATCAAGACTCTGCCGATACTGCACGGCAGCACCACTGAATCCCATGGGAGACCGTCGTGACCCGAATAACCATTGATCCCATTACCCGTATCGAAGGCCATCTGCGGATCGATTGCGAGGTCAACAATGGCAAGGTGAGCAATGCCTGGTCGTCGGGGCAGATGTGGCGCGGCATCGAGGTCATCCTTCAGGGCCGCGATCCGCGCGACGCCTGGGTGTTCACCCAGCGCATCTGCGGCGTATGCACCACGGTCCACGCCATCGTGTCGGTGCGCGCGGTCGAGAATGCCCTGAACCTGGAAGTGCCGCTCAACGCCCAGTACATCCGCAACATGATCATCACGGCGCACGGCGTCCACGACCACATCGTGCATTTCTATCAACTGGCGGCGCTGGACTGGGTGGACATCGTGTCGGCGCTGTCGGCCAGTCCCGAGGGAGCCGCCAAGCTGGGCGCAACCCTGTCGGACTACCGGCGCAACGGGTTGCCGGAAATCCGCCAGGTTCAGGAGAAACTCAAGGCCTTCGTCGGCACGGGGCAACTTGGGGTGTTCGCCAGTGGTTACTGGGGCCATCCGGCGATGAAGCTGCCGCCGGAGGTCAACCTGCTGGCCGCGACCCACTATCTCCATGCTCTCGAATATCAGCGGATCGCCAACCGGATCGTCGCCATTCTCGGCTCGAAAACGCCGCATATCCAGAATCTCGCCGTCGGCGGCGTGGCCAACCCGATCAATCCGGACAGTCAGTCCACCCTGACCCTGGAGCGGCTGTTCGCCATCAAGACGGAGATCGACAAGCTCAGCGAATTCGTCAACAAGGCGATGATCCCGGACGTGGCCGCCGTCGGCGCGCTGTACGCCGACTGGACGAAATACGGGGCGGGCGTCACCGACTACCTGTCGGTGCCCGATCTGCCGCTGGACACCAAGGGCACCCGCTTCGAACTGCCCGGCGGCTATATCGCCAAGGGCGACTTGAAGACGTTCAAGCCGATCACCAGCTATCAGGATGGGTTCTTCCGCGACGGGGTCAAGGAAAGCGTCAAACACGCCTGGTATCAGTACAAGGGCGACGACAAGGCCCGCCATCCCTACGACGGCCAGACCCACCCACATCACACCGCCTTCCAGGACGACGGCAAATATTCCTGGGTCAAGGCGCCCACCTTTTACGACCAGCGCGTCCAGGTGGGGCCGTTGTCGAACGTGCTGGCCATGGTCGCCGCCGGTCACGAACCGACCAAGCGCCATCTCAACCGGGTGCTGGAAATCGCCAGTTCGGTCGCGGGGACTCCAATTCCGGTCGAGGCGCTGCATTCGACCATCGGCCGCATCGCCGCCCGGGCGGTGCGGTGCGCGGTGCTGCTGGAATCGCTGCAAAATCAATGGCAGCTACTGATCGACAACATCGCCAAGGGTGATTTCGCCACCTTCAACCGTCCGGTGTTTCCCAAGGGCGAGATTCGCGGTTTCGGTTATCACGAAGCACCGCGCGGGGTGCTGTCGCACTGGACCGTGATCGAAAACGGCAAGATTCGGAACTATCAGGCGGTGGTGCCCAGTACCTGGAACGCCGGACCGCGCGACGACGCCGACGCGCTGGGGCCTTACGAGGCTTCCTTGCTCGACAATCCGGTGGCCAATCCCGAACTGCCGCTGGAAGTCTTGCGCACGGTGCATTCCTTCGATCCCTGCCTCGCCTGCGCCATCCATCTGGTCGATACCCGGCGGCGGCCCATCGTCCAGGTGCAGGCGTTCGGATGAGGATCGTGGTGCTGGGCCTCGGCAATATCCTGCTGCGCGACGAGGGCGTCGGGGTGCGGG
>CALGOO010000167.1 GCA_937960715.1 uncultured Candidatus Competibacteraceae bacterium | reverse complement strand
TCGATCTCGAAGATCTTGTTGCCGATCTTCTCCTTGCTCAGCTTCTGCTTGTCGTTCTCCTTGATGAACAGATCCGCGCCGTAGGTTTCCAACGCGGCGGCGGCGCTGATGTTCTTCACGCCGATGAACTGGAAGGTCACGATGCCAGCGGCATCGGTATTCGGCAAGGACTCGGTCGCGATGACCCGCGACATCGCCGCCACCGTGTCGCCGGACACCGACGGCTGGGTGTGGTAGCCCTCGGTGAAACCCAGTTCCCACAGCGCGTTTTCGCTGACATCGCGGCTGGCCAGACCTTCCAGCCAGGCATACACCAGCCCGCCGTAAACGATGGGCTCACCGCTCATCTTGCCCGACAGCCCGGTGCTGTACACCCGGTCGAAGTGCAGTGGATGGGTGTTGCCGACCAGATAGGTCAGCGCCATGTGCTCGTCGGTGATGGTGCGGCCGTTGGCGTGGACGATCAGATCGCCCAGCGCGAAATCCTCGAAATACGTGTTGGGGCCGGTCAACTCGGTCGGGAAGGGACCGCCACCGACCGGCAATTCCACCACCGGATGCTCCACCCACGGAAACTCGACCGGAATGTTCGGCGCCGGGGTGGTCGGCAAGCGGCTGCCGCGCCAGTCCACCATGATCTTGCGCTCGTACTGCAACACCACCTGGTGATGCTGGTTCACTCCCAGGGTCCGAATCAACACGATACCGGGCTGGCCCTCGCCGCGCGTCTTGCGGTCCATTACCTTGGTGTAGCTGCGCAAGGTGTCGCCCGGATACACCGGCCGCAGGAATTGCACGTTGTAATAGCCGAGGTTGGCGATGGCCTTCTCGGAATCGTTCTGCACCCCCAACGACAGCACCACGTTGAACACCATCTGCGGGCTGGCCGGCAAATCCGGAAAACCATGCGCCTTGGCGTACTCCACGTTAAGGTACAGCGGATTGGTTTGCATGAAGACGCGAGCGAAATGCAGCATCGTCGCCCGGTCGAAGGTAAAGCCACGGGTGTGGACGAACACCTGACCCGGCACGAACTCGTCCAAATAGCGTCCGTACTGTGGCCGCCGCGCCCATTCCAGATTGACCGCCACCGACCCGGCGACTTCCGCCTGTTCGCTCAATCGCATCGAGAAACTCATGGTTCAGCCTCCCACTTCCGCCTTGGCCTTGGCGTTGTCCACCAGCGAGCGCGCGATGACCTTCAACGCCAGCGTCTCCTCCGCGCCCTCGAAAATCGACAGCACTCGCGCGTCGATGAAATAGCGGCTGACCGGGGTTTCCTCGGCGTAGCCCATGCCGCCGTGAATCTGCAAGGCTTCGCGAGTCACCCATTCGGCGGTCTTGCAGGTGAAGAACTTGACCATGCTGGCTTCCATGTCGCCTTCGCCCTTGTCCATCAACCGGCCCACCGAATAGGTGAACTGGCGGCCAATCGCGAGATAAGTCGCCATCCGCGCCAGCTTAACCTGGGTGAGCTGGTAATCGCCGATGGGATAGCCGAACACGATGCGCTCCTGGGCGTAGCTCAACGCTTTCTCGTAGGCCGCCTGCATGATGCCCACGGCGCGGGCGGCGGTCTGGATGCGCCCGCCGGCGAAACCGGCCATGGTGAAATAGAAGCCCTTGCCCTCGCCCTTCGGTCCGCCCAGCATGTTTTCGTCCGGCACGAACACGTTGTCGAAGAACAGATCGAAGGAGTGCATCCCGCGATAGCCGATGGTGGAAATCGCTTTGCCGGTCAGTTTGCCGCCGCCTTCCTGGGTGAAATCGATGGTGTGGCCCGGAGTGCTGGGCTTCTCCAGCAGGAACATGGACAGGCCGCGATGGCCGAGGGAAATGTCGGGGTTGGTGCGAGCCAGGATCAGCAACACCCCGGCTTTGCCGCCGAAGGTACACCAGGTCTTGGCGCCGTTCAGCAGCCAGCCGCCCTCGGTCTTGGTCGCCTTCAGCCGCATGTTGGCCACGTCGGAGCCGTAGTTCGGCTCGGTCACCGCCACCGCGCACAGCAGATCGCCCGAAGCCAGTTGCGGCAACCATTTGTTCTTCTGTTCCTCGGTGCCGCCCTTGAGCAGCGCCTTGGACAAAATCTCCGGTCGGGTGATCAGGCTGCCCGCCGCGCCCAGCGAGCCGCGCGTCAACTCCTCCGTCACCACGATCATGCCCAGGTTGTCTTCCTGCTCGTCGCTCTGGATGCCGCCGAAGCGTTCCGGGATGGAAATGCCGAAACAGCCCAGTTCCTTGACCTGATCGAGAATGGCGTCGGGAATGTCAAGGTCGTGGCGATGAACCTCCTCGGCCAGCGGCATCACCACTTCCTCGGCCACACGGCGGAAGGTCTCGCGCATCATCTCGTGATGGTCGTCCAGCAGATAGGCGCCGGTCAC
>CALGOO010000166.1 GCA_937960715.1 uncultured Candidatus Competibacteraceae bacterium | reverse complement strand
GCTGATGATTCCTGCGCTGGGTACCGGTATCGCCTTGCAAAGCAAGGAAACCCCTTTGTGGGTGTTTCAACTGCTGGCATTCCTGTCGGGTTTCGGCGGCGGCAACTTCGCCTCCAGCATGTCCAACATCAGTTTCTTTTTCCCCAAGCGGATGCAAGGCTTGGCGTTAGGTCTGAACGCTGGATTGGGTAATGCGGGCGTGACCACCATGCAAGTTTTGGTACCGCTGGTGATGACCATCCCGTTGCTGGGCAGCTTTGGTGGCGACCCCGTAGTATTGGAACAGGCATCCGGTTCACTGGTCGGCAAGATCGCTGCGGGCACGCCGACCTACATTCAGAACGCGGGCTTTGTCTGGCTGTTCCTGCTCGTGCCGCTGGCCTTCATCGGCTGGTTCGGGATGAACAACATCCACACCGAGGAAGTCTCGCCACATATCGGTTCACCCGTGGGCGCGATCTCCAAGATCACCGGCATGTTGCTCATCGGCTTCATTACCGCCGGCGTGGGTCTGTACCTGATCCTGCCGGCGCCTGCTGGGCTTGGACTACCCTCGTGGGCCAAGTGGATCGTACTGCCCGGTATCATCGCGCTGACCGTGTTTCTCCTCAAGCTGATTCCGGGCGAGATCAAGCCCAATCTGCAACGGCAATTCCTGATCTTCGGCAACAAGCACACCTGGGTCATGAGCGTGATCTATACCATGACCTTCGGCAGCTTCATCGGTTATTCCGCTGCGTTTGCCTTAGCAATCAAGGTAATTTTCGGCTTCAGCCATATCGCCGGTGCCGATGGGGTGCTAACGCATACTACGGTTAACCCCAATGCGCCCAGCGCGTTGATGTATGCCTGGATGGGTCCGTTTATTGGAGCGCTGATCCGGCCCATCGGCGGCTGGATCTCCGACAAGGTGGGCGGCGCGCTGGTCACGCAAATTATCACGGTCGTAATGATCGCCGCCGCGCTGGGTGTAGCCTATTACATGAGCGCCGCCTATCAGTCGGCAACGCCGGAGCAGTATTTCATGCCGTTCTTCTTGCTGTTCCTGACCCTGTTTGCCGCTAGCGGTATTGGCAACGGTTCCACCTTCCGCACAATCGCTATGGTGTTTCCCAAGGAACAGGCGGGGCCGGTGCTGGGCTGGACCTCGGCGGTGGCCGCTTACGGTGCTTTCATCATCCCGCAGGTGTTCGGCGAGCAGATTAAGGCCACCACGCCGGAATATGCGCTTTACGGCTTCGCCATTTTTTACTTCATCTGCCTGGTGCTGAATGGGTGGTACTACCTCAGCCCCAAGGCGGAATTCAAGAATCCCTGAGCAGCCCTGTTCCTTAGTAATCAGTAAATGAGTAGTTGTTAGTAGGTTGGGTGAGCGCACAGCGCGTAACCCAACATGGGAGCGCATCACGACAACCCTGTCGGGTTACGGCCTGATAGCCGAGCCCAACCTACGTTTCATCTGAGGTCAATTACTATGAGTCACTTTCTCGACCGGCTGAATTTTTTAAAAAAAATAACCGATACCTTCTCTGACGGCCACGGTGTCGTCACGAATGAAGATCGTGGATGGGAAGATGCTTATCGCGCCCGCTGGCAGCACGATAAGATCGTTCGCTCCACCCACGGCGTGAACTGCACCGGCTCCTGTAGCTGGAAAATCTACGTTAAGAATGGTCTCGTCACCTGGGAAACCCAGCAAACCGACTATCCACGCACACGCGACGATTTGCCGAACCATGAACCACGCGGTTGCGCGCGCGGCGCGTCCTATAGCTGGTATCTGTACAGCGCCAACCGGGTCAAATATCCGATGATTCGCGGACAGCTGATCAAACTCTGGCGCGCGGCGCTGGCGGAGAAGAAAGACCCGGTGGACGCCTGGGCGTCCATCGTTGAAGACCCGGCCAAGGCCGCTGAATACAAAACCAAGCGCGGCCTGGGCGGTTTCGTCCGCGCCACCTGGGACGAGGTCAATCAGCTCATCGCTGCCGCCAACGTTTACACCGCTAAACAATACGGACCGGATCGCATCTACGGCTTCTCGCCGATCCCAGCGATGTCGATGGTGTCCTATGCCGCCGGTTCCCGCTATCTGTCGCTGATTGGCGGCGCCTGCGGCAGCTTCTACGACTGGTACTGCGACCTGCCGCCCGCCAGCCCGATGATCTGGGGCGAGCAAACCGATGTACCGGAATCCGCCGACTGGTATAACTCCACTTTCCTGATGATGTGGGGTTCCAACGTCCCGCAGACCCGCACCCCGGATGCCCACTTCATGACCGAAGTGCGCTACAAGGGCGCCAAGATCGTCGTGGTCTGCCCCGACTATTCAGAAGCCTCTAAGTTCGCTGACATCTGGCTGCATCCCAAGCAAGGCACTGACGCCGCCGTGGCGATGGCGATGGGCCATGTCATCCTGCGCGAGTTCCATCTCGACGGAAAGAGCGAATATTTCACCGATTACGTCCGCACCAAGACCGATTTTCCTTATCTGGTGATGCTCGATCCACGCAAGGACGGAACTTACATCAATAGCCGTTTCCTGCGCGCTTCCGACCTGGCCGATAACGCGGGCCAGGCGAACAACCCGGAATGGAAAACCCTGGCGTTCGACGAGAACAGTGGCCATCTGCTGGTTCCCAATGGCTCGATCGGTTTCCGCTGGGGCGAGAAAGATGGGATGGCCGGCAAGTGGAACCTGGAGCCGAAGGAATCCCTGACCGGCGCCGAAACCCAATTGCGGCTGTCGGTGAACGAAATCCGGGACGAAGTGGTCCCGGTCGCGTTCCCTTATTTCGGTTCGACCCGGCACCCGCATTTCGCCTGCACCGAACACGACGCCGTGCAGGTGCGCAACGTGCCGGCCAAGAAGGTCAAGCTGGCAAATGGCTCCGAAGCGCGGGTCGCCACCGTTTACGATCTAACCTTGGCGCAATACGGTCTGGATCGCGGTCTGGGTGGCGGTAACGTCGCTAAAACCTATGACGACGATGTGCCTTACACCCCCGCCTGGCAGGAGAAAATCACCGGAACGCCGCGTGAACAGATCATCACCGTCGCCCGCCAGTTCGCCGCGAACGCCGACA
>CALGOO010000165.1 GCA_937960715.1 uncultured Candidatus Competibacteraceae bacterium | reverse complement strand
GCCATGCCGGCGCAGTCGCCGACGTTGTCGCCGACGTTGTCGGCGATCACCGCCGGATTGCGCGGATCGTCCTCGGGAATGCCGGCTTCCACCTTGCCGACCAAGTCGGCGCCGACGTCCGCGCCCTTGGTGAAGATACCGCCGCCCAGACGGGCGAAGATGGAGATCAGCGAGCTGCCGAAAGCCAGTCCGACCAGCGGGCCCAGATCGGGAACCTTGCCGGCGAAGGCGTAGAGCAACACGTAATAGCCGGCCACGCCGAGCAGGCCGAGACCGACCACCAGCATCCCCGTGATCGCGCCGCCGCGGAAGGCGACATCCAGAGCCGCGTTCAAACCGTCATGCGCGGCCTGGGCGGTGCGGACGTTGGCGCGCACCGAGACGTACATGCCGATGTAGCCGGCGACGCCCGAGCAGACCGCGCCGATCACGAAGCCGATGGCCGACAGCACGCCCAAGGTAATCAGGATGATGACGCCGACCACCGCGCCGACGATGGCGATGGTGGTGTACTGCCGGTTCAGGTAGGCGCGGGCGCCCTCCTGGACGGCGGCGGCGATTTCCTGCATCCGGGCGTTGCCGGCGTCCTTGGCCAGGACCCAGTGTATTGACTGATAACCGTAATACAGAGCGCCAGCGGCGCAGGCCAATGCGATGAGCAATCCTAATGTCGCCATGATGCGAATCCTCCCATCTGTGACGCAAATCCCTCAGTCTGTGGATAAATGAACCGCATGGTTCCTCCTCGTTGTAGTTAGGGGTTAGGGGTTGGGGTTGTAGTTGGTTTTCTTACAGCTTCTGGATCCGCATGCGCTGGGGTCTCGACGCCGGCGCCGAACTCCTCGAAAAAGTGCTGACCAGCGTCCACTCGGTCGAGAATCATGGTGGCGACCTTCGATGTGGCGGTTAAGACCTGAAAGAGTGCCTATACTACCGCGAAGGTCGAACGCTGGACAGCCACGCCCACGCAACCACCGCGTGGGGCGGGTCGATGGAACCGCTTCGGCCCCCCGTGGATTTTCGCTGAAATTCTAATGTTTTTCCGCCAAAATTTTTCATAGAGTGCAATCGCCATGAGAATTGTTCTACTAGGCGCCCCCGGTTCGGGCAAGGGCACGCAAACCGACGCCATCATCGCCCGCCATGGGGTCTCCACGGTCGCCACCGGCGATCTGCTGCGCGCCGAGGTGGCCGCCGGCGCCGAACTGGGGCAACGAGCCAAGCCCTACATGGACGCCGGCGAACTGGTGCCCTTCGACATCGTTCTGGGCATGATCGAGAACGGTCTGAAAACCCTGGCCGTGACCAATCCCAGGGGATTCATGATGGACGGCTTCCCGCGCGATCTGGCCCAGGCGGAGGCGCTGGACAAGCTGCTGGCCAAGATCAACCAGCCGCTCGATCTAGTGCTGTTCTTTGAGGTGGACTACGAGGAGATCGTCAAGCGCCTGCTGGGACGCGGTCGCGCCGACGACAACGAGGAAACCATCCGCAACCGGTTGCGGGTCTTCGAGGAGAAGACCGCGCCGCTGATCGACTATTACACCCGGAAGGGCCTGCTGCGCACCGTCAAGGGAACCGGGACCATCGAGGAAATCGGCGCTCGTGTCCGCGCCGTGCTCGACGAGATCGCCTGAAGTGGGCCCGACCCTCGAAACAGGGGTGAAGTCAAAAGATTAGGCTTCGCCCAACTTCCTTGTCGGCGCGGATGCCCGGCGTCCGCGCCAACGTGGCCTTGCGACCCTTCGACCGCGCGCTTCGCCAAAGGCGTCGAGACCTCGTCGGACAACCGCCAAAACGGACCTTCCGAGTTGAGCGATCCGCAAGCCATATGTCGGCGATTCGATCATTTCATGCTGCATCGCAATATAAGTCGGGCTATAATACCGCTCGGGATTTTCACGCGGAGCGGTCATGTCGAAACAGCATCCCATCATCGCGATCACCGGATCGTCCGGCGCCGGCACCTCGACGGTGCGGGTGGCGATGGAACACATCTTCCGGCGAGACGGCTTCAAGGCCGCCATCATCGAGGGCGATAGCTTTCATCGCTATGGTCGATTGGAAATGCAGCGGCAGGTCGAAAGCGCGCTTCGGAAAGGCCGCCATCTCAGCCATTTCGGTCCCGAGGGCAATTTGTTCGACCGGCTGGAGGCGCTGTTCATGGAGTACGGCGAGCGCGGCGGCGGACTGCGGCGCCACTATCTGCACGACCGCGAAACCGCGGCCCGCCACGGTCAGGAACCGGGAACCTTCACGCCGTGGGAATCGGTGCCGCCCGATACCGACCTGTTGTTCTATGAGGGGTTGCATGGCGGCGTCGTCACCGACAAGGTCAACGTCGCCCGCTACGTGGACTTGCTGATCGGGGTGGTGCCCATCGTCAACCTGGAATGGATTCAGAAGGTTCACCGCGACACCGCCGAGCGCGGCTATAGCCAGGAGGCGGTGACCGAGAACATCCTGCGACGGATGTACGACTACACCCACTACATCGTGCCTCAGTTCTCGCTGACCGACATCAATTTTCAGCGGGTGCCCACCGTGGATACCTCCAATCCCTTCACCGCCCGCGACATCCCGACCCTGGACGAGAGCTTCGTGGTGATTCGGTTCAAAAGCGCCAAGCAGAAAATTCAACCGGATTTTCACTATCTGCTCAGCATGATCCACGATTCCTTCATGTCGCGGCCCAATACCCTGGTGGCGCCGGGAGGCAAGATGGGATTCGCCATGGAGCTGATTCTGCAACCGCTGATCGAGCGCTTGGCCCGGCGGGAGCATTGAAGCGCGCTACGAGGCCGCGGCGTGGCGGTTCGCCGCCGACCCGGTGATGACGGCGATGCCCGTCAGGGTCAGGATCCCTCCCAGCACCAGCTTCCAGGTCAGCACATCGCCCCACAGCAGCACGCCGAAAACCACCGCCAGCACCGGCGCCAGCAGCATCAGCGGGGTGGTGACGCTGACCGGATAGCGGCCGAGCAGGTGGTAGACGATGCCGTGGCCGATCAGGGACGCGCCCAGGGCGGAATAGACCGGAGCGGCCAGTTCCAGCAGGGTCGCGGTGCGCAGGGCGGTCCATTGATCGTGCTCGAACAGCAGCGACAGCAGTGACAGCGCCGAGGTGGCGCACAACGCGATCCAGGCTTGCAGCGCGAACACGCCCACCCCGCGCAATTGCCGCATCTGGATGGTGGCGACCGCCATGGCTACCGCGCCAGCGGTGATCAGCAGCAAAGCGTTGAGATGCTGAAAGACGATGGGATCGAAACCGATCACCAGCACGCCGCCGAAGGCCGAGGCGATGCCGGCCAATCGCCGCCCGTCCAGGGTTTCCCCCAGCCAGACCACCGCCAGCAGCGCCGAGAACGGGACGTACAACTGGCTGGCGATGGCGACCGAGACGATATCGCCGCTGGCTTCCAGCCCGGCGAACACCAGGCTGAAATGCAGCACACCCTGCACCAGGGCGATGCCGAGCACGCCACGCATTCGGCCCGGCAGCCAGCGCAGGAACGGCAACAGCACCAGCAGCAGCACGGCGAAGCGCAGGGCCGTGAACAGGAACGGTTGGAAATGGGTCACGCCGACCTTGCCGGCGACGAAGTTGAACGCCCAGGCGGCGTTGGCCAGCAGCGCCAGCAACAGATCGCTCGGCTTCAGGTCCGGTGGGGCGGCGTCAGGCGGCTTCAGGCTTCCTCCCGTCGCCGCCAGGCCTCCAGCGCGCGCAAGAAGCGGGCGTCCAGCGCCGTCTCCGCTTCGGCGGGCAACGCCCCGGTCAGGCACCATTGTTCCTGTAGCCGGCGAGGGTCATAGATCGCGTCGGCCTTGACGGCGGCGCCGGCCAGCGACGCCGACAGCCGGGCGACCTGATATTCCATCCGCAACGCGGCGAACTCGGGCGGCGATTCCATCCCAGCGACGATTTCCATGCACACGCACCAGATGCGCTTGCGCTCCAGGTTGCGTTCCAGGCTGGCGCGCACCACCGATGCTGGAGCGGGACTGGCATCGCTCAGGGCCTGAACAATAGTGGTAAAGCGTTGCCGCATCGGTTCCAGCAATGCCACCGGCAATTCCGGCAGAGCTTCCCAGGCGTCCCGCGCCTCGGCCAGCGTGGCTTCGATATCGGCGACTGGGTCGGCGAGCAGGGCTTCCAGGCCAGCGCAAAGACGGGCGCGCTGGCGCAAGTGCTGGAAAGCCTCCCGGACCTTGGTCCGCCGCAGAGCTTGCTCGCGATGGGCAAATTGGCGCACGGCCGCTTCGAAGCGCTGGTCGAGCGCACGCTGCTCGGTCTTGGGTGCCGGGCCAGCGGTTTCCCATTCCTGCTGGATGGCTTGCAGCCGGGCGCGCGCTTCGGCCAGTTGCCTGGAGTCGATAGTCGCCAGCGCCTCGATTTCCGCGCACAGCTCCCGCTTGCGCCGCAGATGATCCTGCCGCTCGGTATCGACGGCCTGCTGCTCGGCCTGGCGGCGAGCGAACACGGCGTCGCAGACGACGCGAAATTCCTTCCACAACGCCTGTTCCTGACGGGGCAACGCCTGCACGGTGGGGTGCCATTCCGCTTGCGCTTTCTTGGCGGCTTCGATGACGACGCGCAGGTCGGCGCCTTCCGCCAGGGCGCGTACTTGTCGAATGAGTTGCTGGCGCCGTTGGAATTCGCGGCCGCGCTCGGCGTCGAGACGGTTGTCCAACTGGCGCAGGATCCGCTGGAACCGGCGATCCAGGGTCTTGCGGTCGGCGCGGTTGACGGGCCCAAGCTTGTACCACTGTTCCTGGGCGCGGCGGCGCAGTCGGTCGGCCTCGCGCCAGTCCACCCGTTGCCAGTCGGTGGCGGTTTCGAACTGCTCCAGCTGCGCGCACAGCGCCTGTTTGCTCTCAAGGTTCCGCCGCCGCTCCTGCGCCTGGGCCTCAAAGTAGGCCTGACAGGGAGCGTAGGCGCGTTCGCAGGCGGCGTTGAAGCGTTTCCACAACGCCTTGGGCGCGGCGCCTTCCTGATGATCCAGCGCCTTCCAGGCTTCGCGGACCTGCTGGATGCGCTGGGCGATCTCGGCCGGTTCGGCCGCCAGGTCGATCAAACCCTCGGCGGTGGCGCACAGTTGTTCCCGGGCCTGGTGGGCGCCCCAGCGGCGCCAGTCGCGCAGTTCGCCCAGACGACCCGCGCAGGTCTGCAACCGCTCCTCGATCCCCGCCATCTGCGCTCGGCTCAGGCCGATGTTGTGCTTGAGCCGGTGGCGAATCTGGTCCTGAAGCTGGGTGGCCTGTTGTAGCTCACCGTTTTCGGCCGCCGTTTCAAGCTGTTCCGTCAGTTCCTGCAACTCCCGCCATTCCTGGTCGCGCTGCTGAACCTGCCGTTGCAGGCGGGCGCGCAGTTGGTCGAGCAGGCTCTCAAAGCGGCTCTGCAGCTCCAGGGCCAGGGCGTGGGTCTCGGGACGCTCCAGCGCCTCCCAGCGCTGACGCAGGTGTTTGAGGTCGGTCTCGTGAACCGCGCTGGGTTGCTGAAGCAGTGCCTCGCCCTGTCGCAACATGTCGCGCAGGCGCTCGGCGCGGGCATGGTTGCGGTGCAGGACGCGGTCCTGGTCGTGGATGTCCTGCTCCAGTTGCCGAAACCGCTCATCCAGCCGCCGGCTCTCGGCGCTTTGGGAGGGGCCGAAAGCCGTCCAGGCCGCCGGCGCCTCGTGGGTGGCGTACTGAACCGCCGCGTCGAGTTCGGCGCTCGGTTCGGCCGCTTGGCGCAGCCGTTCCAGCAGGGCATCCAGCGTCGCGATCAACTCCAATCGCTGGCCGCGGCGGCTGGCGCTGGCCTGGCGCTCGGCCAGAAACCGGGCGCGCGCCTGGACATAGCGCTCTCGCGGTTCGGGCGGCGCGGTGGTTTCCTGGTCGCGCCATTCCTGTTCCAGTCGGGGAAAGCGCCCGGCGTTGACTCCGCTCTCGCCGTCCCAGCGCAGGTTCTCCATCTCGACGCACAACCGCTCGGCGTGAGCGGCGCGCGCCTGCTCGGCGGCCAGAGCGTCCAGGCGTTCCCGCGCCCGGCGGTGCAGGCGCTTGTCGCGGTTGCGGCTGTGGCGGGCGATTCGGTCGAGCAATTCGGGATCGTGAACCCGTTCCAGCGCCGCCAGCCGCAGGTCGGGATGATAGTCCCCCATCGCGATTTCGGCCAAGGCCGGCTCGGTGTCGATTCGTTCCAGCAGGGCCAGCCGCAGTTCCGGTTCGGCGGCATGGCGCAGCAGGTAGTCCGCCAGATCGGCGTCGGGTTCGCGTCGCAGTCGCTCCAGACGCTCGGCCAGCGTCGGACCGTCGGCGGTTTGGCCGGCCAGCAGGGCGCGGTAGCGCTCCTGAGCGGCGGCGCGCACCCCGGCGTCGCCATCCTCGCAGGCGATGAGTTGGAGCAGGTCAAGATCGCCGAGGCGTTCCAGCACGGCGCGCCGCACGTCCGGATCGGGGTCCCGCCGAGCCAGTTCGGGCAGCGTCGGATTGGTGGTTTCCAGTTCCCGTAAAGCCTGTTTGCGGGTCTCGGGATCGGCGTGTTGCCACTTGGGCTTGAGGAAGCGGCTCAGGATCATGGGATGGTTGCGGGGTTCTGGATCAGGTTTGGCTCCGCCGGCCGCGGCGAGGCGGGCCGTCGGATCGGAAGTACATCGATGGATTACTCTATCATAGCGGTGGAGCGGGGGCGGTTGGGCCGCTGGCTGAACGAGACCGGATAAAACGCCGCCTAGGGTGTTTACACTAGTTTTCGTCGCTAGGATGAAAATCACGATCCATTCGTGGCAATCGCCCAGCAAGGAGTACGACATGAGCAATGATACCGAAAAACAGGCGCCCGAATCCGTGGCGCATCAACTCAGGGCCGCGGTGGACAAGGCCCAGGAAGAAGCGGGCAAGGTGATGGATTCGCTGGCCAGGGAAGGCGGGAAACTGCGCGATCAGACGCTGAGACTGGCCGGAGAAAAAGTCGAGGAAGTGAAGGAGCGGGTGGATGAGGTGCGCGGCATGGTCGAGGGCGTCAAGACCAGGACGGTCGATACCCTGGACAACTTGGAGCAGTTGTTCGAGGAGCGGGTGGCTCGCGCCCTGAAACGGCTGGGCGTGCCGACTCGCGACGATTTGCAGGGCATCGCCAAGCGCCTTGAAGCGATGAACGATCTGATTCGGGGGTTGGCCGAGGATCGACAGGCCGCTGGTCCGGCCACCCCGCCGGCGGAGCAGGACGATCTGAAGCTGATCAGCGGGATCGGTCCGGTATTGGAAGGCAAGCTCAATGGCGCGGGCATCACGACGTATCGGCAGATCGCGGTGTTGACCGACGACGAGATCGAGCGGCTCGAATCGGAGGTGATCAATTTCAGCGGTCGCGTTCATCGCGATGACTGGATCGGTCAGGCCAAGACCCTGTACCTCAAAAAGCACGGCAAGGCGATCTGAACGAATCAGGGGATGGAGGCGATGGGGCCGCCGATCGCGAGGTCGGGCGGCTCCATTCGTTTGGGCGGGATCAGGCGTTGAGATCGGGGATCAGCTTGCTTTCGAGATGGGCGATCATGTCCTTGAGCAGGAGCTTGCGCTTCTTCAGCCGTTTCAGTTCCAGTTCGTCAACCAGAGGATCCTTGGCGAGGCGGGCAATGACGTCGTCGAGGTCGCGGTGCTCGACGCGCAGTTCGACGAGCCGGTGTCGGTAATGTTCGATGTCACGAGTCTCCATGGTGAAAAGCCTCCAGGGAATGGCGGTCGGTGCGGGCCGGCGGGCCGGGAACGAGAAACGCCGAACCACGGTTTGAATGATGGCGATCGGTAATACCGGGGGAGTCTAGTCCCCCGCCCGGCGTCCAGCAAGGGATGAACCCGGCGCGGCCAGACCGGATTTCAGGTAAAGTCTCCCGCCGCGCGGGCGGTTCCCGGGGGGAATGACAACGATGACGGCGGCCAGGAAACAGCAGATCCATTTCAACAAGCTTCAAAAGCGCCTGCGACGGAACGTGGGCCGCGCCATTCAGGATTTCAACATGATCGAGGACGGCGACCGGGTGATGGTCTGCCTGTCCGGCGGCAAGGATTCCTTCGTCCTGCTCGACATTCTGCGTCATCTCCAGGCGCGGGCGCCGGTGCGGTTCGAACTGGTGGCGGTCAATCTCGATCAGAAGCAACCCGGCTTTCCCGGACACGTCCTGCCGGATTATCTGCGCGACATCGGCATCCCTTTCCACATCATCGAGCAGGACACCTACCGCATCGTCCAGCGGGTGATTCCCGTCGGCAAGACCACCTGCGGGCTGTGTTCGCGTCTGCGGCGCGGGATTCTCTACACCTTCGCCGCCGAGCATGGCATGACCAAAATCGCGCTGGGCCATCACCGCGACGACATTCTGGAAACCCTGTTCCTGAACCTGTTCCACGGCGGCAAGCTCAAGGCCATGCCCCCGAAACTGCTCAGCGACGATGGTCGCCACGTGGTGATCCGGCCGCTGGCCTACTGCCGGGAGCGCGATATCGCCGCCCATGCCGAGGCGCGGCAATTCCCGATCATTCCCTGCAACCTGTGCGGTTCGCAGCCGAACCTGCAACGGCAGGCGATCAAGGCCATGTTGCGACAATGGGAGAGGCAGTTTCCGGGGCGGGTGGAAAACCTCTTCGCCGCGCTTCAGAACGTGGCGCCCTCGCATCTGGCCGATGCCCGGTTGTTCGATTTCGCCGGACTCGGTTCCCGCACGGGGGGTCGGACCTCGGCCTGGCTGCCCGGCGGAGGCGATGAGGCGGAAGACGCGGGCATGGACGACGAGGATGAGGCCCGCGCGCCGATGGCCGCCGCGTCCCTGACGGAGATCAGGATACCCTTCCCGCCGGTTCGGCGAGTTTGACGCTGTTTGAAATTCGCTGTTATCGTTGCTCTTTCCCAAAATTCGCCAGGAGGATGTCACCGCATGAAAAAACAACTGTTGACCTTGGTCGCGGCGGTCGGTTTGGCGCTGGGCGGCGGGATGGTCCAGGCGGCGGATACGGTCAAGATTGGCCTGATGGCGCCGCTGACCGGGTCCTGGGCCAGCGAAGGGCAAGGCATGAAGAAGATCGTCGAGCTGCTGGCCGAGCAGCAGAACGCCAAGGGCGGCGTGCTGGGCAAGAAGATCGAGGTGGTGACCGAGGACGACGGCGGCGATGCGCGCACCGCTTCGCTGGCCGCGCAACGGTTGACCACCAAGGGGGTGGCGACGGTGGTCGGCACCTACGGCTCCGCCGTGACCGAAGCCAGCCAGAACATCTACGACGAGGCCGGTATTCCCCAGATCGCCAACGGTTCGACCGCGATCCGCCTCACCGAGAAGGGTTTGAAGAAATTCTTCCGCACCGCGCCGCGTGACGACGAGCAGGGCCGCATGGCGGCGCAAACCATCGAAAAACTGGGTTTCAAGAAGGTCGCCATCCTGCACGACAGCAGCGCCTATGCCAAAGGTTTGGCGGATGAGGCCAACGCCCTGCTGAAGAAAAAAGGGACGGAAGTCGTATTCTTCGACGCGCTGACGCCCAAGGAAAGCGACTACACCGCCATCCTGACCAAGCTGAAGGGCGCTGGTCCCGATGTGGTGCTGTTCACCGGTTATTATCCGGAAGCCGGCCTGCTGCTGAAGCAGAAGAAAGGGATGAACTGGAACGTGCCGTTCATCGGCGGCGACGCGAACAACAATGCCGATCTGATCAAGATCGCCGGCAAGGCGGCCGAGGGCTTTTATTTCCTCAGTCCGCCGCAGCCGCAGGACCTGGATACGGCGGACGCCAAGGCGTTCCTGACCGATTACCAGAAGAAATACAACGAGTTGCCGCCCTCGATCTGGGCGGTGCTGGCCGGCGACGGCTTCCGGGTGATGGTGGCGGGCATCGCGGGCGCCAAGTCCACTGATGCCACCAAGATCGCTGACTATTTGCACAAGGACCTGAAGAATTTTTCCGGTCTGAGCGGCCCGATTGCCTTCGACGCCAAGGGCGACCGCGAGGGCGAAGTGTACCGGGTCTACAAGGTGGATGCCGACGGCAAGTTCGTGATGCAGAAGCTGTAAGGCGGCTAGGCGGCTTTCTCCCCTGCCGGAGGAAGCCGCCGCAACCACGCCAGTATTTGCCGGTCCTTTCCCTCCAGCCTGAATCCCAGCGACATCATGGAAGAATTCCTCCAGCAACTCACTAACGGTCTCGCCGTGGGCGGCATCTACGCCCTGATCGCCTTGGGCTACACCATGGTTTATGGCGTACTCAAGCTGATCAACTTCGCCCATGGCGACCTGTTCACCTACGGCGCCTATCTCGGCCTGACCCTGTTGACCTCGCTGGCGCTGACCGACCGGGTCGGCTTCGCGCTGGGCGTGCTGGTGCTGGTGCTGATGGTGATGGGCCTGGTGGCGATACTGGGCGCGATGCTGGAACGAGCCGCCTATCGTCCCCTGCGCGAATCGCCGCGCCTGTCGGCGGTGGTGTCGGCGCTGGGCGCTTCGATCTTTCTGCAAAACACCCTGATGCTGGTCTACGGCGCGCGCTTCCAGGTTTATCCCGATGAAATCCTGCCCGCCGCCACGCTCGATGTCTTCGGCCTGTACATCCCGCTGATGCGGGTGCTGATCGTGCTGGCGTCGGTGGCGATGATGGTCGCCCTGTACCTGTTCATCCAGAAAACTCGAATCGGCACGGCCATTCGTGCGGCGGCGATTGACCAGAGCGCGGCGCGGCTGATGGGCATCGACGTAAACCGGGTAATCCTGCTGGTGTTCCTGCTGGGGCCGGCGCTCGGCGGCGCGGCGGGGCTGATGGTGGGGCTGTACTACGGCCAGGTCAATTTCACCATGGGCTGGGTCTACGGCATGAAGGCGTTCACCGCCGCGATTCTCGGCGGCATCGGCAACATTCCCGGCGCGATGGTGGGCGGCCTGCTGCTCGGGGTGATCGAGGCGCTGGGCGCGGCCTATGTCTCCATCGCCTGGAAGGACGCCATCGCATTTTGCGTGCTGATTCTGATTCTGATCGTCCGGCCCACCGGTCTGCTGGGCGAGCGGGTGGCGGACAAGATATGAACCGCGCCGCCTGGCTTGGCACCGGTTCGTGCGCGGCGCTATTCGCCGTCGCGCCGCTGTTTCTCAACACCTATCAGGTGGACGTGCTCAACAGCATCGGTCTGTACGCGCTGCTGGCGCTGAGCCTCAACCTGATTCTGGGCGAGGCCGGGCTGTTCAACATGGGCCACGCCGCGTTCTATGCGATGGGAGCCTATACCGCCGCCATCCTCAACACCCGCTACCAGATTCCCATTCTGTGGACGCTGCCCTTCAGCGGGCTGGCCGCCGGACTGTTCGCGCTGGCGGTGGCGCGGCCCGTCGTGCATTTGCGCGGCGATTATCTGTTGATCGTCACCATCGGCGTCGGCGAGATCGTTCGCATCGCCCTGGTCAACGACGTGTTCGGCATCACCGGTGGCGCTAACGGCATCTTCGGCATCAGCCGGCCCCGGCTGTTCGGCTGGGTCATCCGCCGGCCAGAGGAATTTTTCTATCTGATCTGGGGCTTCGTCGGGCTGACCATTTTCCTGTTCCTGCGGCTCAAGCAGTCGCGGTTCGGGCGGGCGCTCAACTACCTGCGCGAGGACGAGGTGGCGGCGGAGGGCAGCGGGATCAACACCGATCATTACAAGCTGGCGGCGTTCGGCCTGGGCGCGGCCTGGGCTGGGATGGCTGGAACACTCTTCGCCGCCAAAATGACCATCATCTCGCCAGAGTCCTTCAATTTTTGGGAGTCGGTGGTGCTGTTCATGATCGTCATTCTCGGCGGGGCGGGGAGCATTCCCGGCGTGTTGCTGGCGGCGTTCCTGGTGGTGGGTCTGCCGGAACTGTTCCGCGAGTTCGCCGGCGCCCGGATGCTGGTGTTCGGGCTGGTGATGATGGTGATGATGGTGATCCGTCCGCAGGGTTTGCTGCCGACCCGGGGCCGGCACTTTTCGCTGGCCGCGCGGGTCAAGGAAACGGGGCGGTGAGCGACGCGCTTTTCCCTGGTCCGGGGATTTAATCCGTGGGCTGACCCCACAACGCCGCAAGGGCGTTTATGGTTATACCGATCCATTGCATTTTCTGGAGGCGATAACCCATGAACCGAACCCGATGGCTGTATCCGCTAGGCGTCCTGCTGGTGCTCGGCGCCGGGCCGCTGGACGCACTGGCCCGGATCAAGCTCACCACCCTGCCGGTACGCGAGCGGGTGGAAATCCAGCTCGATCATCCCCAGATCGCCCTGGTCGAGGAGGAGCGCATCGTTCCCCTGGTCAAAGGCGTCAACCAGGTGGATTTCTCCTGGGCCAATACCCGCATCGACCCCGATACTCTGGTGCTGCGCATCCTGCCGCCGCCCGCCGATCAGCCGCTGGACGCCAAGGTACTCTCGGTCAGCTATCCGCCCAACGAAACCGCGCTGGTCTGGGCGGTTGCCGCCAGCGCTTCCGGCGCGGCGCGGGTGCGCATCAGCTACGTCCTGGGCGGGCTGGGCAAGGATTTCCATTACCGCGCGGTGGCCGACCGTGACGAGAAGGCCCTGAATCTGGCGCAATTCCTGCGGGTCAACAACAACGCCAACGAAGCCTACGACGCCGCCGAATTTTGGGCTGGCGTCGGTGAACGTTTCGGCAAGCCGCTGGGCCTGAGCGAGACCAAGGAAGTGCAACTGAGCCGTTTTACCGCCGTGCCGGTGCGCAAGACCTACACCAGCCATCCAGTGGAGTTCGGCTATCTCGACCGCGCCCAGGACAAGCTCAACGTGCCGATGCACTACGTGATCAAGAACGCCGGCGGCGCGCTCGGCAAGGAACCGCTGCCGGAGGGCAAGGCCCGCATCTTCCAGGACGACGGCAAGGGCGGCAGCGCCTTCCTGGGCGAGGATCGCGGCAAGTTCACCGCGCCCGACGACGAACTCAAGCTGTATCTGGGTCTGGCGCGCGACATCGCGGTGCGGCGCACCGTGGACCGCAACGAGCGCCAGCGCATCGCCGGCAATCTGTACCGCTACGACGTGACCCTGAAATACGAGATCGAGAATTTCAAGGATACGCCGGTTACGCTCGACATCGCCGAAAGCGTCCGTCAGATTCGCGATCAGATTCGCGGCGACAGTGGCCGCGACCCGGAATGGCAACTGGGCGACGGCAGCCTGCGCAGTCCCGATCTTGAAAAGAGCGACGCCGACAAACTGCTGTTTCATGTCGATCTACCAGCCCGCGCCGCCGACGGTCAAGCCAAGAAGCAAATCCATACCCTGCGGCTAACCCTGAACAACGAGTGGTGAGTGCCATGACTTCCAACCTGACTGTTCGTTGGTTGCTGTGCCTGTTCGGGTTGCTGCTGCCGCTGGCGCTGCCGGCCCGCAACGTCGATCTTGCCACCGTGCCCACCCGAAGCACGGTGCAGTTGACCATCTACAACTCCGAAGACCTGACCCTGGTGCGGGAAACGCGGGTGGTGACCTTCAAACAGGGCGTCAACCCCCTGCAATTTTCCTGGGCCAATACCCTGATCGACCCGACCTCGGTCGAACTGAAATTCCGTGGACCCAAAGCCGGGCTGGAAGTCCTCGACACCACGTTCCCGCACGACAAGCCGCAGATGCTGTACTGGAACGTGCATAGCGACGCCAATCGCGAGGCGACCATCGAGATCAGCTATTTCACATCCGGCATTTCATGGGCGGCGGATTATGTCGCCATCGCCGATGCCGACGAGAAGACGCTGCGGTTGGAAAGCTTCGTCCGGGTGCGCAATCAGTCCGGCGAGGATTATGAAAACGCCCAGGTGCGGCTGGTGGTGGGCGCCATCAACCTGGTGGAGAAGATCGCCGAGCTGGCGAAAGTGCCGGTTGGGCGAATCGGCGAACTGGATAAGAACGAATATCGGGACATGCGCCAGAAGGCCGCCCGCAAGATGATGGCGCCCGCCGCGCCGCCCGCGCCGATGATGATGGCTGGGGCCGCCTACGACGCAGTGGCGGAAATGGAAGCGCCCAAGGAAATCATCAAGGAAGGGTTGAGCGAGTATTTCATTTACACCATCGAAGGGACGGAAACCGTGCCCAACGGCTGGGCCAAGCGGTTGCGCAGTTTCGAGGCGGCGGGCGTGCCGATGACGGTCGAGTACCGCTACCGATCCCGCGAGTACGGCGAGCAACTGACCCGGCTGTATTGGCTAAGGAATGACGCGGCCTCGAAACTGGGAACCACGCCACTGCCGGATGGAATGCTGCGGGTGTTCCGCGCCAACGGCCGCGATGGCTTGAGCTATCTGGCAGCGCAAAATCTGAAATACGTGCCCATCGGCGACAAGATCGAGCTGAATCTCGGTCCAGACCCGGCGGTGGTGTTCGAGTTGCTCAAGCAGAAGGTTTACCGCGACAACCTCTGGTTCCAGATCAAGGGCGGCAATCTCTACCGCAAGCTGGGCGAGGACGGGTTCAAGCTGGAACTGGACAGCCAGGTCGCCGGCTGGGACGAGCATACGGTGTATCGGCAGAAGATCCGCAACTACACCCGCAAGCCCATCAACGTGCAAATCCGCCGCGAATACGCCGGCGACATCGTGTTCCGCAGCCGGCTGAATCCGACCCTGCACGATTTCCAGACCGTGCAGTTCGAGACCGGAATACCCGCCGGCGGCAAGGTGGAACTGGATTACGAGGTGATCGCCCGGATGGGCTACAACCAGAAGCAGAGCCGGGTGGAGTTGCAGGCCGGCGATATCAAACCCTGAACCGACGCGCGCATCGCCGCCCAGCCTTCAGGGAGTGATTCCCTGGGTGGCGAAATCCAGCGCGTCGTCGAGCCGGTCGTTGCCCCAGAACATCTCCCCGCGCACGAAAAACGTCGGAGCACCAAAAACGCCCAAGGCTTGCGCGGCCTCGGTGTTTTCCCGAAGTCTGAGTTTGTTCGGTTCCGACTGCGCCAGAGCGATGATCTCGTCCGCTGGAAGCCCAAGATCGGTCAATACGGCGCCGACCGCTTTGGGAGTGTGGATGTCCTGATCGTCGACGAAATTGCGCCGCATGATTTGCCGGCAATAGTCGCCGATCCACGGCTGGTCGACGCCGATCAGCGCCACCCGCAGAGGCAGCACCGAGAGTCGGGGAAACGCGGTCGGCCGGCGCCACGGCACGCCGTACTTCGCGCACTGGCGCACCATGTCTTTCCACATGTACGCCCCCATCGCCGGCTGCACGATGAAGGGCGAGGTAGCCCAGCCCAGCGCCTTGAAGATGGGGCCGAGCAGGAAGGGTTTCCAAATCACCCGAACGTTGCGCCCGACCGCTTCCCGCTCGATGCGCATGACGCTGATATGGCTGTAATTGCTGGCGAAATCGAACCAGAAGTCGATATCGGCGACTGGGGCGATGGCTTTGGAAGTCGACGCGACCACTGCATTATTCTCACATGAGTTTTGAATCAGGATGGAAGTAGCCCTTGGAATGGAACCCGCTCAGACTCCCGGTTATTACCCCTGCTACGCCAAAAATCCCCGCTACGCCAAAGAACCACTTCATGAGCTTGGCAGACCAGCCTAGTATCGCAATTTAAAGGTCTTAATCCCTTCTTCATCAGGGCAAGGTTTGAATGGCATGAGTCCAGATGACCTGGGCGGACACCGAAAGGTCTTATCCCTTCTTCATCAGGGCAAGGTTTGAATGCAAAGGCTTAGTAGCCTGTATGGGACTCCCATGCAGTCTTAATCCCTTCTTCATCAGGACAAGATTTTGATCACAAATTGCGCCTTAAAAAACCGCCCTTTATACCTGTGATTCGAAACTCACTCAAAAAACCATCTAACGTCGTTCCAATAAGAAATTCTTGAGAAACAGATATCCACTGAGAAGAAACAAAATCTCCAAATGAAAAGCTGAGCGTTTGGCTTGATATATCACGAATTATTTGGAGCGGCAAATCATACTGAGCAATATAATTTTCGTCATAATTCACCAAGAAATTCACAAAAACCGCCTCTGAAATACTGGAGACTGGGCGAAGCGCTTCATGCTTCCACAAAAGAGGGTTCGTGCGAATCTCAATTAGAGTAATACGCTTTTGTGCATCAAGGAGGATATCTAGCTCTCCAAGAGCTATTCGATATTCTTTTTGTCTAATACCAAAAACCTGATCAAGTTTTTCTAACAGAGAGGATTTTTCTATCTTTCCATTAGAATAGTGAAAGAAAACCGACAACAAGAATGAATCCTCATCCCATTGTATTTGAGAGTGGCATTCTGTTGTTGTGGCTTGAAAAGTGAGGCGTAGAGGTTTCATGCTCATATAGACTCAATAATTACTTGTAGAGAAAATGGAGAATGGTCCAATCAGACTCGCGTACAACAACCTCCAAGGTATATTCTTTTCCATTCCGAAACATTTTCACAGTATACAAAAAAGCTCCTTTAATACCCTGTGGATCCGCTACCCGTTTTCCATATTTGAGCGCAAGATGGAGGATATGCAAGGGAACATGGCGGCCTTGTATCTCCATACGTTTCGCTGTCACTGCGGTAAATTTTAAACTCCGCGCTGATAAACCTTTAAAGGTTGTACGTAGTACGCCGACAATCGAAGCAGTGAGCGTCCGTGTAGAGAGTTTCGTGGCTGTAAGCGCAGCAACTTTCGGAGCTGCTCTGACAGTTCCCTTGAGTATCCCCTTTCCAATAGCCCGGACAATCCCTCCCCCAAAAAAGAGCAAATCAATTGGATCGAATAGAGGAGTTTCAAGTCCCTTTTCTTCTATGCCAATGATTTTTCCTTCAAGATCGTAAATCTTATAAACTCCAATCACGCTCTCGTGACGATAGCCTACTACTGCACTGAAATCATCATCAAATATCGGTACAGCACCTGCTGGCACGCCCGTTGGTTTGAGATCAAAAACCGTATTCGGCTCGACTGGGTCTATTACAGATAATTCTCTACCATCTTCTTTGCCAGTATAGTCTGCCATGTTATCTCCATATGATGCCAATTACGAATAAAACATCAAAGCGTTCAGATATGTCTTAATCCCTTCTTCATCAGGGCAAGGTTTGAATCCAAAAAACCATAGCACCCCACACACGTCAGTGCCGTCTTAATCCCTTCTTCATCAGGGCAAGGTTTGAATAAAACTCTTATAGATTCAGCACTGCTCGCGGTGCGCCGTCTTAATCCCTTCTTCATCAGGGCAAGGTTTGAATACATCCGCCCCGGTTATCGCGTGCTCGATCTTCGTCTTAATCCCTTCTTCATCAGGGCAAGGTTTGAATAAACCGAAGGCCACCAGGCACCCTTTGGATGCCCGTCTTAATCCCTTCTTCATCAGGGCAAGGTTTGAATCGAGAAGGGAATCGAGTCCAACGGCCTTGATGAGTCTTAATCCCTTCTTCATCAGGGCAAGGTTTGAATTCTATAACCCACACAGGCA
>CALGOO010000164.1 GCA_937960715.1 uncultured Candidatus Competibacteraceae bacterium | reverse complement strand
CCCGCCCAGCCGGCTGATGACGGCGGAAGAGCCGCCCGGCCCCTGCAGGCGCAGGGCTTCCAGGCCATGAAAGGCGATGGTTTCAACCTATTTTCCTCAGTTACCCGCAGGCAGTAGCAATATCTGGTGGAGCCAAATGGGGTTGAGAGGGGTTTTTTCCACGGGTTTCGGGAAGGATTCTGGCAATGATGTACCGGACGATGGCGATCCAGTGCTCGGGTTTGGTCAACTGTGGCGCACTTGCCATGACGAAGTCCAAGCCCTTGCGCACATTGGCGATCATGGCCTTGACCTGATCGGCACAGGCATGAGTCAGCGTCACCAGCAAGCGCGTCTGTCCGGCGTGGGAGGTCTGTCGGGCAATGCCGGCGAGCAACAGCGGGCGCGCCGTAATGGCTTCGAGACGAGCCTTGGGATACGCCAGGCGCACGTACCAGCTCCACCAGTTGTAGATCAGCGCCACCGCCCGGGCCGACAGATTGCAGCGTTCCAGATCCTGGGTGGTGTAACCACCCCAGCCCCACTGATTCTTCAGTTCGTCAAAGCCGTTCTCACAGTCCGCCCGATCCCGGTAGAGTTGGCCGATCGCCGCCAAGGGGTAGTCGCTGTTGGTCACCAGCACGGCATACTCCCAGAGCTTGCCGGCCTCGACATGGGCAAACTGCAACGTCTGTTGGCCTGTACGCGTGCCGTCTGCGTTCGCTTCGACCGCCAACGATTGCCGGACCGCCCGGCGCACCACGACGACACGCCGCTCCTGCTCCCAGCCTGAGAGTTTCAGACGGGTTTCGGCGGCATGGTAGCCATCCCCCATGTCCTGCCAGTCGCTGTTCCGCCACAGACGCTCGATCAAGCGCTTGACGCCCGCACTTTGCTTGAGCTTGAAGAGGTAGGCTTGCCCCATATCTTCCAGTTCGCGCATCACCGGATCGACGCCGAAGGCGATGTCGCCACGCACCAGGCGGGGGCGTTGTTCCACCGGCAAGGCCTTGAGCAGGACGATCAACCGGGGCAGGCTGTGGCGCGCCGCATGGGATTTGCCCCCCTGAACTTCGGTGTCGAGGACGAGCCGGAGGTTGGCGATCCAGTAGGTGTGGATGACGTGGCTGGGCCGTCCAGGCTTGGTCGGGTTATAGCTGATCTCGGCGCCATCCTGATGGCCGTAGAGCAGCTTGAGGGTGGTGTCGATGTCGAGTATCCAGCCGACCACCAAGGCTTCGCGGGTACTTTCGGCCAGCGCCTGATCCATCCAGCCCGTGGTCTTGGCCAACCGGGCTTCGCGTGCCGGCCGCTCATCCTCCGGACCGCGGTCCAGGGCCGGCGCCAGGTGCTTGAGTCCGCGCCGCAGGCTTTCGTCGCTGACGATCTTGGTCATCCCCAGTATCCCCGGCGCGACGCTGTCGCCGCGCAGCCCGGTGATGTGCGCGTAGCGCCACTGACCGTCCAGGATCGACAGCAGCCAAGTGCCCAGCACATCCTTCGCCTCCGGTGCGTTCGGGCTGGTGTAGTCCATCGGACAGCCCCTGACCCAGCGTTCGAACACTCCGCTAACTTCCAGAAACTCGGCAAAAAACGGCAACTGGCCCATCGCCGTGGCACTTCCGCCTTCGTCCCAGCGTACCCGGTAGCGCCCTCCCGGCGTCACCAGGCGCATCTCGCTTGCCGATGCGCTGGCCATGTCGCACACCGCGCCGATTACCGCCGCTTCCATGCCATTCGACTTGAATTCCGCCTCACCCATCGGGTGACCCTCCTCATTCGCCTCAATCCCGCATCAGATCATGGTTCGCAGCCTTTGCGGGGTGTTCAACGGAGGAAAATAGGATAAATCCCCGCCCTCGGGCTGTGAGAATTTCAATCGGGGAATTTGGGTGATGAGACAGCGTTGACATCGTTCCGGAAGCGCCTATAATCCCGCTCGGTTTAGCGCGGCAG
>CALGOO010000163.1 GCA_937960715.1 uncultured Candidatus Competibacteraceae bacterium | reverse complement strand
CATCCTCACCCAACTGGCCGCGTTGCTCAAGCTGCCCCTGGACGGCGTCGTCTGCACCCAGCGCGGCTCGCCGTTCGGCGTCGACGCCGAGCGCTGCTACGTGGTCGGGGCCGCCGGCCATTACGCGCCCTACATCGCCCAGCCGCTGGAGCGATTGCCCAACCGACGGATCGTGGACGCCATTCTGGAGAGCGTCACCAGAAACCAACATGTTTTCAACAACGATTACACGGTCTTGTATCTGAAAGCCGCTCCGCGCCAGGAAGTGGCCATCTTTCTCGATTCCGGCCAGACGCTCACCGAGCTGGACCGGCCGCTGGTCGAGGTCTTCGCCGCCAACATCACCGCCTGCTTTCGCAACGTCAACCTGGTCGAGCACCTCAACTACATCGCCTATCATGACCCGTTGACCCGGCTTCCCAACCGCCTGCGCTTCGTCGCCGATCTCGACGTGGCCATCCAGGCGAGAACCGACGCCGCGGTGGCGCTGTTGGATATCCACCATTTCGCCGATCTTAACGATGGCCTGGGCGAGGATACCGGCAACCTGCTGCTGGTGGCGGTCACCGAACGGCTTCGAGCCCGGCTGGAGTCAACCTGCCGCCTGGCCCGCCTCGGCGCCGACCTGTTCGGCGTGCTGGGACCGGAGGCCCAGGTCAATCCCTTCGATCTGATGGCGTTGTTCCACGCGCCCTTCAAGGTCGGCGAATACCAGTTGCCCGTCACCATCGCCCTGGGCCTGTGCCGCAACCTGGACGGCGCCAAATCCGGCCTCGATCTGCTCAAGCGGGTCAACGTCGCGCTCAACCACGCCAAACGCAGCCTTTCGACCCACCACGAGTACTATCTGGCGACCATGGAAGAAAATACCCGCCAGCGGGTGGAAATCATCCGACGCCTGCGGCTGGATTTCCAGGCAGAGAAATTGCAAGTCTGGTACCAGCCACAAATCGTCCTGGCGACTGGCGACGTGGTCGGCATCGAGGCGCTTTTGCGCTGGCCGGGCGAGCGGGGTTTCGTCCAGCCGCCCGATGTCTTCATCCCGCTCGCCGAATATTCGGGCTTGATCATTCAGATCGGCGCCTGGGTGCTGGAACAGGCGTGCATCCAACACGCGCGGCTTGCGATGGTGGGATTCGAGTCGCTGAAAATCGCGGTCAACGTCAGCATGCCGCAATTTCGCAAGGCCGATTTCGTCGAGGAAATCGCCTGTATCCTCGCCGATCACCAGATGCCGCCGTCCTTGCTGGAATTGGAAATCACCGAGAGCATCGCCATGGACGAGCCGAAAGTGGTGGTGCAACGGCTGAGGGCGCTCAAGCGGCTGGGCATCCTGCTCGCCATCGACGACTTCGGCACCGGTTACTCCTCGTTGGGGCACTTGCAATCCCTGCCCATCGACTGCCTCAAGATCGACCGGAGCTTCATCAACAAGATCGACCGGAACCAGGGTGGACTGTTCGCCGAAACCATCGTCGGGCTGAGCCAAAAGCTGGGGGTGAACTCGGTTGCCGAGGGGGTGGAAACCCAGGAACAGGCGGAGTTTCTGCGCGGCCTGGGGTGCGCGATGGCCCAAGGCTATTTGTTCGCCCGGCCCATGCCCCCCGACCAGCTCGTGGCATGGCTGCGCGCGCGCGCCACGCCGCAACCATGGGAATCCACTGCATGATGAATACCGCCATCGCCTTCGATCCCACCCTGATCCGCAAGTACGACAAGGCCGGTCCCCGCTATACCTCGTACCCGACCGCCGTGCAGTTCCATGATGGCTTCGGCGGGGCCGAATACCGGGAACTGGCTCTGGCCAGCAACGCCAGCGGCCGGCCGCTGTCGCTGTACGTCCACATCCCGTTCTGCGACACGGTCTGCTTCTATTGCGCTTGCAACAAGATCGTCACGAAGAATCGCTGCCACGCCGCGCCCTATCTCGACCACCTGTATCGGGAGATCGCCTTGCAGGGCGCATTGTTCGACCGAAGCCGGTCCGTCACCCAGTTGCACTGGGGCGGCGGCACGCCCACCTTCATCAGCGCCGACGAAATGCGTGAGTTGATGCGGGTCACCGGCGAGCATTTCCGGCTGCTCGACGACGACAGCGGTGAATATTCCATCGAGGTGGACCCGCGCGAGACCGACGACGGCACGATCGCCCTGTTGCGCCAATTGGGATTCAACCGACTGAGTTTGGGCGTGCAGGATTTCGATCCCGACGTGCAAAAAGCGGTCAATCGCATCCAGTCCCGCGAAATCACCCTGAAGGCGATGGAAGCCGCTCGGCGCGAGGGTTTCAAATCCATCAGCGTCGATTTGATCTATGGTCTGCCACGCCAGAGCGTGGCCAGCTTCGCGCGCACCGTCGACGACATCATCGCGCAGAGTCCCGACCGGATTTCGGTGTTCAATTACGCGCACCTGCCGGACCTGTTCAAGACCCAGCGCCAGATCGACGCCAGCGCCCTGCCGCCGCCGGCGGTAAAGCTGGAGATTCTCAAGACCGTCATCGAGCGGCTGACCCAGGCGGGCTACGTCTACATCGGCATGGATCATTTCGCCAAACCGGACGACGAGCTGGCGCTGGCGCAACAGGCTGGGACGCTGTATCGCAATTTCCAGGGTTACAGCACCCACGCCGACTGCGATCTGATCGGGCTCGGCGCGACCTCCATCGGCATGGTCGGCGACAGCTACAGCCAGAATTTGAAGGGGTTGGAGGACTATTACGCGCGGATCGACGCGGGGCGGCTGGCGGTGTTCCGGGGGGTACGGCTCGATGGCGACGACCGGTTGCGGCGGGCGGTGATCACCGACCTGATCTGTCATTTCACCCTGGACTTCGCCGCCGTCGAACGTCGATTCGGTATCCGCTTCGGGGATTACTTCGCGCTAGAACTGGCGGAACTGGCTGATATGCAAGCGGATGGATTGCTGGCGCTGTCCGAGACCGGGATTCAGGTCTTGCCGCCGGGACGGCTGCTGATCCGCAACATCTGCATGGCGTTCGACCGCTATCTGCGGGAGCAGAAGCAGCAGCGGTTCTCGAAGGTCATTTGACATGGAGAAGATAAACATTTTTGTGTATTCTTGATCTATGAACAGTAACCAGTTCAAAGCCTGGCTGCGCCAACAGGGTTGCACGTTCGAGACTAAACCGGGTGGTTCCGGTCATTTGGTCGTGCGGCTGGGCAGCCGGAAATCGGAAATCCCGATGCATGGCTCCAAGGAATTAAAATAAGGGGCTGGTCGAAGGCGTGAAAAAGCAACTGGGCCTTAAATAGGCGGGAGGCGCGATGTTGATTTATCCCGTGGTCTTGGAACCGCAGCCGGAAGGTGGCTTTGTCGTCACTTTTCCAGATATACCCGAAGCGATAACCCAGGGCGAAGACGCAGCCGAGGCGCTGCTGATGGCCGAGGACGCGCTGTTGGTCATGCTCTCCGCCTACATGGACGACCGCCAGCCCATTCCCGAACCTTCCCCGCTGAACGGCCGGCCCGGCGTGGCGCTGAAGGTCGCTGCCGCCGGCAAGGTGGCCCTCCACAACGCGATGCTGGCGGCGGGCAAGCGCAAGGCCGACTTGGCGCGGATGCTCAATTTGGCGCCCACCTTGGTGGATCGGCTGTTGTCGCTGCACCACAAAAGCCGCATCGAACAGATCGAAACCGCACTGGCGGTCCTGGGCAAGCGACTGGTGGTGGACGTGCGCGAGGCGGCTTGAAAAGCGGTTTTGTCCGGCTTGCGATTCGGTATTGCGGACCAGCCGGCGGTTGCGGCACATTTCACCCCCTATAATTTCATTCGTCACAAATCCATCACGAGGAGAGGAGTCGCTTGATGAACAAGATCAGCCGTAATGCCCTGAGTGTCGCCGTCGGCGCGGTCATCCTGGGTCTGGGAGGTTTGGCGCACGCCGACACCATCAAGATCGCCGTGGCCGGCCCGATCACCGGCCCGGTCGCCCAGTACGGCGACATGCAGATGAGCGGCGCCAAGATGGCGGTCGAACAGATCAACGCCAAGGGCGGCGTCAATGGCAAGAAGCTGGAAGCGGTGCTGATGGACGACGTGTGCGAACCCAAGCAGGCCGTCGCCATCGCCAACCAGATCGTCAACCAGAAGATCAAGTACGTGGTCGGGCACCTGTGTTCGGGCTCCACCCAGCCGGCTTCCAAGCTGTACGAGGAAGAGGGCATCCTGATGATCACGCCGGCCGCCACCAACCCCGCCATCACCCAGCAGGGCTACAAGATGGTGTTCCGCACCATCG
>CALGOO010000162.1 GCA_937960715.1 uncultured Candidatus Competibacteraceae bacterium | reverse complement strand
TTGCCAAGCCGTGCGCGCGGGGGCCGGCATCGGCGACCGCGTCGTCGTGCTGGGCTCGTTCCATCTGGTCGCTCCCGTGCTGGCCGCCCAGCCATGGATTCTCGATTCCTCGTTGCCGCACTTACGGGAGACTTGCTCTTGGACAATCGCCTGACTCAACGCTTGGTGGGCGTCGCTGTCATTATGGCGCTAGCGGTCGTTTTCGTGCCGAGAATGTTGCAAAAACAGGAGCATGCGTCAGTTGCGCCGGTCGTTGCCCCGCCACCGGTGGTTCAGCCGCCGACATCCTCGCCCCCGCCGACCTTGACTTTTTCCCAACCGCCTCCCTCACTGTCCCCCTCTGTTTCCGCTCCCACGTCGAAGGGGTGGTCGGAAACGGGAGAGTCGCCCGCCATGGTCGAACCGGCGCGACCGGCGCCAGCGCCCCCCGCCATGGTCGAACCGGCGCGACCGGCGCCGTCGCCCGCCGTCGCACCTGCTTCTCGCCCCAAATCGGCACTGCCACCGACACCCCCCGTAGTGAGCACCCCGCCCCCAATCGAGGCCGCCAAAACCGTTGCGGGGGAGGCCGCGCGGCGCCAGGCGGCCCAGGAGGCCGCCGCTAACAAAGCCAGGGCCGAAGCCGAGCGCGGCGCCGCCGCCAGGGCGCGGGCCGAAGCCAGGCAGAAAACCGCGCAAGCCGAAGCCGCCAAGACCCGCGCCAAGATGGAAGCCGAACGCAGCGCCGCCGCCAAGGCGGAGGTCGCCCGTCTCGAAGCGACTCAGGACGAAGCAACCTCGCCGTACCAGTCCTCGCCGGCCGAGGCGTTGGCCGCCCAGGCTGAAAGTCGCCGCGCGGCGGAGGCAGCGCGGCGAGAGTCTGCCCGCGCCGAAGCCGCCCGTAAGTCCGCCCAGGAGGAAGCCGTCCGGAAAGCGGCATTGGCCGAGGCCGCTCGCGCCGAGGCCGCTCGCCGCAGGGCCCAGGTGGAAGCAACCGGAGCCAGCGACGCGCGTGCTCGGTCCGAACCCCCCCGCACCGAGGATGCCCGGACCAGATCACCCGCCGCCCTGCCCAACATCGAACTGGTCGCCAAATCCGAGGCGCTGTCGGCGACCGCCCGCCCGTCCGCGCCGCCCGCGGGCGCGTCCACACCTTCCCAACCAGCGCCAGCCAGCGTCGGCGGCGCCGTGGTGGGCAATTATGCCCTGCGGGAAAACGCCAATGCCCTGCGCGATTACTATCGCAGCCAGAAAATCCGCGCGGTGGTGGAAGAAGTCATGACCAGCGGCCGGACGATGTATCGAGTGCGTATCTGGCGCTGATCCGCCTCGAAGCCGTCGTTTCGGCTCGAATTTGATTCTGTTAAGATGATTTCCCTGAAAAGCCGGCCACCGACGCGCCGGATCGGCCCGGCGAACGAACCTTTCGAGGCGGGATACGGCGACCCATGAACTGGGCGGATTATTTTATCATCATCGTCATCGCCCTCTCCGTGTTGATTGGACTCTGGCGAGGTCTGTTGCGCGAAGTCATTTCGCTGGCGACCTGGATCGCCGCTTTTGCCATCGCTTTCCTGTTCGCCGAAGACGGCGCCCACCACCTGACGCCTTACCTCGACGTTCCCTCGCTGCGCAGCGTCGCCGCCTTTGGCGGTCTGTTCCTCGCCACGCTGCTAATCGGCGGGCTGGTGGGTATTGTCGCCTCGCAACTGGTCGATTACACCGGTCTGACGGGCACGGACCGGATGCTGGGCATGGTCTTCGGGCTGGGGCGCGGCGCGATCGTGATCGCCATTCTGGTGCTGGCGGCAGGGTTGACACCCCTGCCCAAGGACCCCTGGTGGCGACAATCGCAACTGCTGCCCTATTTCCAAAACATCGCTCTACAGATGCGGGGACTCATGCCACGGGAGTTGGCCCAGTATTTTCGCTCTTGAGTTCGTTTCCTGACGACGGTGACAACCGTCCATTGCGACAGGTAATCGCGGATGTGTGGAATCATCGGTATCGCGGGGCGCGGTCCGGTCAACCAGAGTTTGTTCGATGGGCTGACGGTGTTGCAACATCGCGGCCAGGACGCGGCGGGCATCGTCACCTGCGATGACGGTCGCCTGTTCTTGCGCAAGGACAACGGCCTGGTTCGAGACGTGATCCGCACCCGCCACATGCGCGATCTGCACGGCAACACCGGTATCGGCCACGTTCGCTACCCGACCGCCGGCAGCGCCGATTCCGCCGAGGCGCAACCGTTCTACGTCAATTCGCCGTTCGGCATCGCGCTGGCCCACAACGGCAATCTGACCAACGCCGCTCAGCTCAAGGACGAACTGTTCCGTTCCGATCTGCGGCACATCAACACCAACTCCGACTCGGAAATCCTGCTCAATGTGTTCGCCCACGAATTGCAGCAGCGCAGCCGGCTGTCGGTGGACGCCGACGACATCTTCGCGGCGGTGGCGGCGGTGCATCGGCGAGTGCGGGGCGCTTACGCCGCCGTGGCGCTGATCGTGGGCTTCGGGCTGGTGGCGTTCCGCGATCCCAACGGGATACGGCCGCTGGTGTTCGGCCGCCGCGAAACCGAGGAGGGCCTGGAGTATATGGTGGCTTCCGAAAGCGTGGCGCTGGACGCGCTGGATTTTCGGCGAATCCGCGACGTGGCTCCCGGCGAGGCGGTGCTGTTCGATCTGGACGGACGCCTCCATGCCCGCCAGTGCGCCCAAAACCCGATCCATTCGCCCTGCATTTTCGAGTACGTCTATCTGGCGCGGCCCGACTCGATCATGGATCAGGTGTCGGTGCATAAGGCCCGGCTGCGCATGGGCGAGTACCTGGCCGAGAAGATTCTGCGGGTTTGGCCGGACCAGGACATCGACGTGGTCATTCCGATCCCCGACACCAGCCGCACCGCCGCGTTGCAAATGGCCTCCATCCTGGGCCTCAAGTACCGGGAAGGCTTCATCAAGAACCGTTACATCGCCCGCACCTTCATCATGCCAGGGCAGAAAATTCGCCGGAAATCGGTTCGGCAGAAGCTGAACGCGATCGACCTGGAGTTCGGCGGCAAGAACGTGCTGCTGGTGGACGACTCCATCGTGCGCGGCACCACGTCCGGGGAAATCATCCGCATGGCGCGCGAGGCCGGCGCCCGCAAGGTCTATTTCGCCTCGGCCGCGCCGCCGGTGCGCTATCCCAACGTCTACGGCATCGACATGCCCGCCGCCCGCGAGTTGATCGCGCACGGCCGCACCGAGGAGGAAGTGGCGTGGGCCATCGGCGCCGATCATCTGATCTTCCAGGACCTGGCCGATCTGGAGGAGGCGGTGCGACGCGGCAATCCTGAGCTTAAACGGTTCGATGCCTCCTGCTTCACCGGCGAATACGTGACCGGCGATATCGATCGAGACTATCTCGACTGCCTGGCGCGCGCGCGGTCCGACGCCACCAAAGCCGGTCGAAGAAGCACCGACAACACCCTGATCGATCTCCACAACCAATGAATACCCGCGACGACGATGCCGAGCTTGGTTTCGCCAGCCTGGCGGTGCGCGCCGGCCAGACGCGCACGCCCGAGGGCGAGCACGCCGAACCGATCTTTCTCACCTCCAGCTTCGTGTTCGCCAACGCCGCCGAGGCCGCCGCCCGTTTCAGCACCGCCACGGGCAACATCTATTCCCGCTTCACCAATCCGACCGTGCGGGTTTTTCAAGAGCGGCTGGCGGCGCTGGAGGGCGGCGAATGCTGCATCGCCACCGGCTCCGGCATGGCGGCGATCCTGGCGACCTGCATGACGCTGCTGAAAAGCGGCGATCACATCGTCTGCGCCAACGCGGTGTTCGGCACCAC
>CALGOO010000161.1 GCA_937960715.1 uncultured Candidatus Competibacteraceae bacterium | reverse complement strand
TTACGTTGCAGAGTACCACCTTATTTGCCTGTCCGAAATTTGGGGTCCATTATAGTCCTTGTAATTCATGGACAGAACACTGGAATAATTTTACCGGAGGAAAACGGATAACCTGCGCAGTTCTTGGTTGCAGTCGTTTAGCAAATCGTGGTGGACATGTGATATCAACAGATGGTAGACGGGATCGTCTATGGTGGATCGTGCCAATTTGTGCAACTCATAATGATTGGAGAAATCGAGGTGAAATGGTGATAGATAGCAGATCAAAGCTGGTACTCGCAAATATGTGGTTAACCTGTAAGAAACGGTAGTGTCCCTTAACTTCCGTGATGAACCTCGGGCCAACTGGGGAACAATTTTTCTGGAACAGGTCGCTTTTGCGATTGAAGGGGCGAGACCCGGTAAGACAACAGTTCGCGGGTTGTCCAAACATGATCCGTGATGCCAGCGGCCATCGCGGGCGTGACGGGACGCCAACGACGGAGTGAACCGGTGCCATGGGTCGGTTCGGGCACCGACAACGGCGTTCTGGCATGAGGTAATACCAAATGGTAGTAAGCCAAGGACAGCCACAACTGTTTTTCAAACCAAGTCAAATCCTTGGAGAAGCCGTTGGTGCGGCGGGTCAGACGACGATTCTGTTGTCGCTGGGTCAAGTTATCCCGTTCCACAAAACGGGTGTTAATCCGCTGACTCACCGGCGACTGGGCCAGTCGCGCCGTGACGGCCGCTCGATCCCCAAAGACGACGTCGGTATAAACTGCCGTGATCCGTCCCCCCGTTCGTTGCTTGATCACTTGGGCATACAGCAAGTCGGCACGCGGTCGGCGTCGAGGTTGGGGATGGGGACCGCGCGTCCCGCGCCGCGCTGGACAGTACCATTCCCCATAGACCTTCAACAACGCTTGGGTGTAAGCAGGCCATTGATCGCTGGTGAAAAAGGGTACGGTGTCATCGGTCACCCACGCGACCTGCTCGAGCAAGCGGTCCGCGCTGGTTTGATCGTGTTTGCCGATCACGAAGCCCAACACCAGGCGCCAGACCGGGGCAAACGCCAACCACACCCAGGCGTCTCCATACGTCTCGACGTAGTCCTTGGCGCCGGGCAAGTTTTCCTGTTTGGTATGGATAAAACTCCACAATTCATCCAGTTGGCACTCCGTCGCCGGCAGATCCTGCCACAGGAACAGCATCACCGCCCGGCATTGGCGCGCCGCTCGATCCAGCCAAGCACCGATCTGATCTTTATCCGCCTCGACCATCCGCGCCGTCGCCCGCAGCGAATTCCCCTCGGCCAGCGCGCGCAGGGCGATCTCGAATTCCACCGCATCCGACCCCAAGCCGTAGTAGGCCGTACCGTAGTTCAAGGTCACGCTACTTCCACAGGCCTGACAGCGGGCTTGCGGTTCGCCTCGACTACTGCCGTTGCGATCCAACCGCCCGATTTTGAAAGGTTTTCCATAATACTCACAGCCAAGATTCGGGCAATACAGCGTCTCCCAGTCCAAGTTGGCATCCTCGATGAAAATACGATCTTCATCGAGGATGCCAACCTGTCCTCAAAAAGGGGGTATGCCTATCACGGAAGTTTAGGGACACTACCTAAGAAACAAAAAACTAGAGGAAATCAAGATGCCAAAAGTAGCCGCTGATATTAAACCTACCGCGAGTAGCCAAAAACATCCAGCCGATGTGAACAAAACTGGAAGTTGGCAAGTGATGGGGGTGCCAATCAAAGAACTGACGCTCAATTTGAAAACGGAGAAAGGCGAAGCGATTCATTCTGCTACCGCGACGTTTTCATATATTGGCGGGTCTACTCCCGGTACTCCGCCTGTTCCGCTTCCGCCCATCCCATCATCTGTGCAACTGAAAGCCAAAAACACTGCATTGACAGACAGCGGAAAATCAGTGCTTGTTGCGGGAGACACGGCGCAAGATGCTTTTGGCAATAAACTGGAAGTATCAGATACGTCAAGTAAAGTGGAGACTGGGTAATATTGCAGCGTAGTGAAAGCCAATGCCATTACCGATAAATCGATAAAAAATAATAGAGTCAATCATATGGCTGTAAATGAAAAATTTGTTGATTTTATTACCAAATATGGACTTGTAGGTAAGGGGCGGATCTAACGGTCGCTGCGGCTCTGCGCCCGCGCCGGCTGCACCGCCACAGTGGAACCGAGCGCCGCGCTGCCCCATCCCGGCGTCGCGATCGCCCTGGACCCCCGCCACCGCGAGCCACCCCTCCTGGCCGGGCGGATCCTGCGCCTGACCCCAGACTCGTGCAACGAGACCGACGCCCGATTTCGCGCCGAGGTCGAGACCCTGCGCGCCCAGATCCTCGAACGATTCCAGCAGCAAGTCGCCATGGGACAACAGGAACTGGCCGCACAGTTAGCTCAGTTGCCGGCCGTGCAAGCGGTGGCCGAAGCGCCCTAACGATGCATCGATCTCTTCCAAGCTGCCCAAGCCGCATCCTCCAGCCGCGCTCAGGCGTCCGGGGGCGGGGATTTCCGGTGAAGCCGATCAGCACCAGCAGATAACCGATCCAGCCGGAGCCGGTCGCCGTCGATCCGGGGCAACAGCAGCCGGGCTTGACCGACGGCGCAGTAACGCCGCGCGATCAGGGCACCGGCCGGCGGCGGCGCGATCAGGGGCCATTCAACATTCTCGAAGACCCGAACCTTTTGCGCGGTGTAGTCTACCGGGTAGATCACGCGGGCCGCCGGCTCGGCGGCCCCAGCGCCGGCGGCTAGTACCCACAGCAGCACCGGCAGGGCGACGGCGGCGGCGCGGTGGAGGGGAGGGGGGGGGCATCAGACCTCACGGTCCGCGACGAGCGCGGGGGGAAACGGAAAAGTAGTGAGAAGGAATGATAAGGTGAAATGGGAGAATGACCAATGACGCTTGACCACCTCACGATGATCGACGACGCCGATCCGGCCCACGGCGCGGACGAGGGCGCTGGGTTCGGCTGCCTGCAAACCGCTCGCGGCGGCTTGCCGCTGCAACGGCTGGCGGTGGACGGGCGAATCACGGGCCTGGCGTACCGGCTGACGGTGACCCAAACCTTCATCAACGTGCACGCCGAACCGTTGGAAGCCACCTATATCTTCCCTTTGTCGGCGCGGGCGGGCGTGACTCGGTTCCAACTGCACATCGGCGAGCGGGTGATCGACGGGGTGTTGAAGGAACGGGGCGCGGCGCGGGCCGAATATGATCGAGCCCTCCGCGAAGGTCGCCGGGCCGCCATCGCCGAAGAAGAGCGGCCCGAAGTGTTCACGGTGCGCGCGGGTAACATCCCGCCCGGCGAGACGGTTGGCGTGGAGCTGGAACTGGTCGGCCCACTGGCGGTGGCCGACGGCGAGGCCACCTTCCGCTTCCCGTTGGTGGTAGCACCGCGCTACATCCCCGGCATGGCCTTGGACGGGCCGGGAGTCGGGCAAGGCGCCGCCTGGGATACCGACGCCGTGCCCGATGCGAGCCGCATCAGTCCGCCAGTATTGTTGCCGGGACAACCCAACCCGGTTCATCTGACCTTTCGCATAGAACTGGACCCGGCCGGCCTGCCGCTCGACGACTTACGGAGCAGCCTGCACGTCCTGCACTTGAGCCAGACCCCGGACGGCTTGCCGGTGATCGAACTCACCCCCGGCGCCGAACGGCTGGATCGGGATGTCATTCTGCGCTTCCGGGTCGGCGAGGAAGCCATTTGCAGCGGCCTCAGTGTCTACCGGGACCCGGACGGCGAAACGACCGCCCTGCTGACCGTGACGCCACCGGCGACGCTGCCGGTGACCTTCCGGCCCCGCGACGTGGTGGTGCTGCTCGACCGCTCCGGCTCGATGGGCGGCTGGAAAATGGCGGCGGCCCGGCGCGCGGCGGCCCGCCTCATCGACACCCTGACCGAACGGGATCGCTTCGGTTTGATCCTGTTCGATAACGAGCTTGAGGAACCGGCGCCCAGCGCCGGGCAACTGGTGCCCGCGACCGACCGCGCCCGCTTCCGGGCGGTGGAGTTCCTGGCTCGGGTCGAGGCGCGCGGCGGCACCGAGATCGCGCCCGCCCTGACCCGCGCACTTCAGTATTTCCCCAGCCCGCCCGATCCGGGTCGCGAGCGGGTGCTGCTGTTCGTGACCGACGGCCAGGTCGGCAACGAGGATCACCTGCTCCGCCAGGTTCAAAACCACGCGCGGGGTTGCCGGATTTTCGCTATCGGCATCGACCGGGCGGTCAACGCTTCCCTGCTGGAGCGGCTGGCCGCCTACGGCGGCGGACACAGCGAGTTGGTCGAATCGGAAGACCGGCTGGACGAGGTGCTGCGCGCCGTGCATCGCCGGCTGGGCGCGCCGCTGCTGACCGATCTGCGGCTGGAGCCGGCGCTCGAAGACGTGGCACCCGATGCGGCCGATCTGTTCCCCGGCGTCCCCCTGCGACTGGGCGGGCGGTTCGCCGGACCGGTTCCCACCCACATCACCGTAACCGGACGCACGGCGGAGGGCCAGATCTTCCGGCAGACGCTGACGCCGGTCGAAACGCCGGACAGCGCGGTGCGCATTCTCTGGGCACGGGCGCGGGTGCTCGATCTGGAACACCGCTTCGCCGCCGGCCACCGCGAACCGGGTCTGAGCGATGCGATCACCGTTTTTTCATTGAAATATGGCGTCCTCTGCCGATTTACCGCCTTCGTCGCGGTGGATCGCTCCGAAGTGGTCAATCCCGATGGCGAACGACGCCAGGAGATCCAGGGGGTGGAACCGCCGTCAGGGTGGGCGATACCGCTGGGGGTTCGGGCGGCGCCCTCCTTCGCGTCGGCATCTCGGGGAGTGAGGGCGGACGCTGACTTCGAGATCGCGAGCCGTGCCGATTTGAGCCTGGAAGATCTGCTTGACATGCCTGCTTTTCTGCGGCGCTCCGCTCGATCGCCGGCCGCCGAGGCCGACGCGCCCGATGAGTGGTCAAGCGGGTCCTCTTCGTCCAACCCACCGGCGCCACCGCCAACGCCCGAGTGGCCCTGGTTGGACCGGCTGGATGCATGGTTGACCGCCCCGACGCCGGACCCCGCCGCACTGATCGTCGAGATGCACAAGGGGCTGGTGAAGCTCGAAGCCCTCGGCGATCTGGCCGCCGCGCTGGTGACGGAAGGGCGAGACCTCATCGTCTGGCTGGAGGGTGATCGGTCGGGAGAAGGGCGAAAACGGCTGGCCGACTGGCTGCGCCGGGTCCGGGAATTGCTGGCGCTGCCAGCGGCGCGGCGCTGGCGCCGGTTCTGGTGGCGTAACCGGGAATAGGCCATGGAACCCCACGACCCTTTTCAAGGTTCTCCTTGGGGCGCTGAGCCGACTGCGGACTGGAACGATCCCGCCTATTGGGCGAATCAGTATCGGGAACTGCTAACCGAAACCGATCCTTGGGAGCGCGACCAGACGATTCATGGCGATGTCAGTCTTCTCGTCTGGATGCTCACCGAAGCCGGGGAACTGCCCCTTTCGTCGCCGCGGACGCTCCTCGACGCCGGCTGCGGCATCGCGCTCATCCCTCACCTCCTGGCATTCTGGGGGTTCCAGGTGACGGCGATTGATCTATGTCCCCAGGCCATCGAGATGGGGTCACACCACCAGCCGACCGAGGAGGAATTATTGACCTACCCGATCTATTGGACGCCCCGGCCGCCACCGGGCCAACCCCCTGGCGGGCCGGTGGCGTACCGGGTCGGCGACTGGCTGACCGCCGACCTGCCCTCGTTCGGGGTGATCTGCTGCCGCAACAGCCTGCGCTGCTCGACCAAGGCCAACCGGCGCCGCTCGCTCCTTCGGTTTCACGACCTGTTGGTTCCGGGCGGGGTGCTCTTATTAGAAACTCATAATGCTCTGGATATTCAGGAAGAAGTGGAGGTTTTGCTCGACGAGTGTGGGTTCGCGCCATGGGTCGGGGAAGCCCGGCGGGATTCCTCCGCGAAATACCGGATCGCCCTATGGCCCACCGGATGAGGCGGGGGTGCGGCGCGTTTTTGAAAGGCGATCACCGCCGCTGGTGATGGCTTAACCAGCGCCGTCCGTGTAGGGGTCTGCGGTAAACCGATTTGGATCGCCAGATAGCGCTGTTTCGCAGAGGAGATGAGAGCGGTGATTTCGCGATTGTGGTGCTGGTTCGACCGCACGATTTGGCAACTGGGCCGCGACCTGCGGCTGTCCTACCTGCCGCCACTGATGGTGTACTGCGCCGCCGGCGTATCCGGCCTGACCAGCATCGTCGGTACCTTCTTCATCAAGGAGTACCTGGACCTGTCGGCCGCCTTCCTGGCCGCGCTGGGCTTCTGGGCCATGATCCCTTGGGCGCTGAAAATGCCCCTCGGCCACCTGGTGGACCTGCTTTGGCGGCACAAGGCCGGCCTGGTCTACCTCGGCGCCACGCTGATCGCCGCCAGCCTGGTGATCATGATCGGCCTGATCGGCCAGCCCCAGGCGATGGGCGCGATCCTGCCCGCGTCCGCCTGGTACGTGCTGTCGGCCCTGCTGGCCCCGGTCGGCTACGTGATGCAGGACGCCGTCGCGGACGCGATGACGGTCGAGGCCGTACCGCGCCTGGATGAGGCCGGCCAGCCCCTGGACGCCGCCACCCTCCGCCGCCTGCACACCACCATGCAGATGCTGGGGCGGGTGGCCATCATCGGCGGCGGCATCCTGGTGTCCATCGCCAACGTGGTCCTGTTTCAGGGTGTCGAGGCGCTGGCCGAAAGTGCCAAGGTCGCGATTTACCTGCGCCTGTACGAACTGGCGCTGATCATTCCCCTGCTCTCGGTCAGCGGCGTGGTGCTCGCCGGCCTGCTGAAGCGGCGCGAAGCCCGGCGCCTGCGGGCGCTGGGTCACAGCCGAGCCGCGATTGACCGCCTGCTCCACGAACCGGAAGAAGCGACCGCGCCCAACCGGTGGATTCTCGGCGGGAGCGCGGTGTTTATCGCCCTGACCCTCGGCATCGGCCTGTCCGGCTTCCGCTACGGGCAGGAACTCATCTTTGTCGGCTCGTTCGCCATCATCGCGTTCATGATGAGCAAACTGCTGCGTGAATTATCCCCGGAAGCCGCTCGCACCCTGCTCGGCACCGCCATCGTCATTTTCACCTTCCGCGCCATGCCGGGGCTGGGCGCCGGCGCGAGTTGGTGGATGATCGACGATCTGGGCTTCGATCAGGGTTTTTTGTCCAAACTGGACCTGGTCACCAGTACTCTCACCTTGGCCGGTCTGTTCCTGTTCCGGCGCTTCATGGCCGAGCAGTCGATCGTCCGGATCGTCGTTTTCCTGGTGCTGGCCACGACCGTCCTGGCCTTGCCGAGCCTGGGCATGTTCTACGGCCTGCACCACTGGACAACGGTCGCGACCGGTGGCGTGGTGGACGCCCGCTTTATCGCCATCGCCAATACCGCGCTTGAATCGCCGCTCGGTCAGGTGTCGATGGTGCCCATGCTGGCCTGGATCGCGAACTCCGCCCCCAGCCACCTGAAGGCGACCTTCTTCGCGGTTATGGCGTCTTTTACCAACCTGGCGCTCTCGGCGTCGCAACTGGGCACGAAGTATTTGAACGAACTGTTCGTGGTATCCCGTGGGCAATACGCCGAACTGGGGCCGCTGATGATCGCTGTCCTCCTGATCGGTCTGATCGTTCCCTTCATCGCCATCGGTATCGTAAAAATACGCGGACTGCGGACCGCCTGATGTTGAGGGGAGTGTGATGTCGGTAGAGACCTTTTTTGTTCTGAGCCTGATGGTTCTTTTTATTGTGATTAGGATTTACGCATTGACAGGAGGTTGAAATTGTGGGTTGAGGTGCTGCAA
>CALGOO010000160.1 GCA_937960715.1 uncultured Candidatus Competibacteraceae bacterium | reverse complement strand
CTGCACGCGACCCGCGCGGCGGTCGAGGAAGGCGTGGTGGCCGGCGGCGGCGTGGCGCTGATTCGCGCGCTGCAAGCCATCAACGGTCTGAAGGGCGCCAACGAAGACCAGAATCATGGTATCCAGATCGCCTTGCGCGCCATGGAAGCGCCGCTGCGCGAAATCGTCGCCAACGCCGGCGAGGAGCCTTCGGTGATCCTGAACAAGGTGCTGGAGAACACCGGCAACTACGGTTACAACGCCGCCACCAACGAGTTCGGCGACATGGTGGAAATGGGCGTTCTGGACCCGACCAAGGTGACCCGTTTCGCCCTGCAGAACGCCGCGTCCGTGGCGGGACTGCTGGTCACCACCGAGGCGATGGTCGCCGAACTGCCCAAGAAGAAGGAGCCGCCGATGCCAGGCGGCGGCATGGGCGGCATGGGCGGCATGGACGACATGATGTAAGCGTCGCCCGAAAATCGTTTGGTAACCGTTCACTCCCCTCGCTCGCTTGCGGGAGAGGGGTTGGGGATGAGGGTAGCAGTTTCAAAGGGTTACCCCTTCACCCTAACCCGGCCCCCTCGCTTCGCTCTTCCCATGAATGGGGGAGAGCGGCATGAATGGGGGAGAGGGGACCGAATGATTACATTGTTCGATCGAAAAGGAGCCCCGTTTCAGCGGGGCTTTTTTGTGGGCGGTTTATGGAATAATGCCGTTCATTGGAACCATCGGGGATACAGGCATGAAAAAGCTGTTTGGTGTGATCGTCGTTATCCTGGCACTGGCGGCGGCGGGCTTCGTCGGCGCGGCGTATTGGTCGGGAATGCAGGCGGAGCGCTGGTATCGGGAAGCCTTGGCGGAAGGCGCGAAGAATCCCAACGTCAAGTTCAGCACGATGCGCTACGAGCGTGGGTTGTTCTCGTCACAATCCGTTACTCGCGTGCAGCTTGTGTTGCCAGAGGGTGAATCGAAGGAGGTCGATCCATCCTTCTCGATCCGGCAAGATATCTATCACGGTCCGCTACCGTTGGCGGGGCGGAGCGTTCCCGGCGTGCCGATGCAATGGGGCGGGGCGGTCATTCGCGCCACCCTGGACCCGGAGAGCAGCGCCTGGACCCGCGAACTGGCGAAGCTATACGGTAAACTGGAACCGGTGGAGGCCATTTCGCGAGTGGGCTTCGACGGCGCCAGCGATACGCGAATTACCATGCCACCACTGACCCTGAGCAACGTCAATGAGTTGCAAAGCCTCAAGTTCTCAGGTCTGCAAGGGCAGTTCCAGGTCGCGCCGCGCGCCGCCGCCGTGCGGGGCAAACTGATCGTCGCCAGTCTCGATTTGGTCGGTAAACCCGAGGCCAGCGGGGGAGCGCAGGTAAAGCTCAACGGACTGAACGTGAACGTGAACCAGCGCAAGGGTGCCTTCGATCTGCTGTTTGGCGATTCCAGCATTGGCATTGGCGAGTTGCGCGTTCAGGATCAAGCCACCGGCGCCCCGTTCGTCGCGACCAACCTTGCCATTACCGGCGCGCTCGATCCGCAAGGCGCGCAGCAGGTCGCCGGCGCGGTGATGATCAAGGCCGACAAGGTGACTGTGGACCAGCAAAGCGGCTCCGGCAGTTTGAGGCTGGCGCTACGTAATCTGGACGGCGTCACCGTGGCGCGGCTGCAGGAGTGGCAACAGAAGCTGGCTAGCCAGCCGGAGGATCCGCGGGCGCTGGATGAGTTGATCAATTTGCTCAGGACCCTGCTGCGCGGTAAGCCGGAGTTTACGTTCGATTCCCAGGCCAAGCTGGCCCAGGGCGATTGGCAGGGCAAGCTGACGCTGAATTTTCAGGATTTCGGCGAAGCCAATCCGCTGCTGGATCCATCCGCCCTGCTGCGCGTGGTGGAGAAGGGCACGGCGGAGGGCGCGGCGTCCAAGGCGCTGGTCGAAGCCCTGCTGATCGGCGCCATCAAGGAACAACTGATGGCCCAGTCCCAGGCCCAGGGTAAACCAGCGAGTGAACCGGTTGTGCGGAACCTGGCGGCGCAGCAGGTCGCGCAGCAACTCCAAGGGCTGACGACCGCTGGCTTCATCCGGCTTGAAGGCGATCAGTATCGGTCCAGCGCGCGCTTTGAAGGCGGCAGGCTGTTTGTGAATGGCCAGGAAATTCCACTGGGGATCACGGCGGGCGCGGAGGACGGCGCGCCGGCGCATCAATAGCCGGCATTCTGGGTAAACCCGGGATTGTTATCCAGTTGCTTTTGCGGAATAGGGAAAAGCCTGTCCGTAGGCTCCCAGGCGCTTTTTATTGCCGCCAACACAGGACCTGCCTGCCCTGTTCTTTTAAGATCAAACCAGCGATGGCCGGCTTCGGCAAATAATTCAGCCTTTCTTTCCCGGGCTATCGCCTCAAGCAAATGATCTCCTGAACCTGGATTAAAATCGCTCAGGCCGGCGCGGTTGCGGACCCGATTGAGGTCATGGGTTGCGGGAATCAATTTATTCAGCTGCGCCCTCGCTTCCGCACGAATAAGCAATAGCTCAGCCAGCCGGAGAACGCTCTGGTATTCCCCTAGCGCCTCGCTTTTCCCGATCTTATATTTATAGGGCGAATAATAGCTGGCTCCCCCGATCTCCACTTTATTGACCCATAGCTGTTTTCGTTTGTCCCCTTGCTCAAAACCCGCCTGATAGAACTGATCCGACAGGGAAGCCAGCCTGAGCGTATTGTCTTTTGTAAAATAAAACGCCTCATTGGTATTCCGCAGGGGGCGCACCGGCTGAAGTTGCCATATCGCCTCGGCGCTTACGGATAGAAAAACAGTATCCAGGCTATCTTCCAGCTTAATTAAGCCGGCAGGATGATCTATCGCTTTCGACGCGGCAGCCTCAGCGCGCTCCCATTGCCTCAAATAAAGATAGACCCGCGACAACAGCGATGATGCCGCTAAGGCCGACGGCCTCGTCCTCGCGCCGCCCGCAATCATATCCGGCAACAGCTTTTCCGCGATGATCAGGTCGTCAATGATATGCCTGTACAC
>CALGOO010000159.1 GCA_937960715.1 uncultured Candidatus Competibacteraceae bacterium | reverse complement strand
GATCGGTCTGCACCGTCAGGCGGTATTGCGTGGGTTCGGCCGCCTTGACCAGCGTCACTGGAACCGTCACGTCGCCATCCACGATCCGCGCCGTGACCTGTTTCGTCTCATAGCCCGACTGGGAGACTTCGACCGTGTACGAACCCGGCGGCAACGAAACCCCCGGCCGATAAGCGGTCTTGGTTCCCCGCAAGCGCACTTGCGCGCCCGGTGGATCGGTCTGCACCGTCAGGCGGTATTGCGTGGGTTCGGCCGCCTTGACCAGCGTGACCGGCGCCGTCACGTCACTGTCGGCGATCCGTATCGGAATTTGCTTGGTCTCGTATCCTTTTAAAGACACTTCGATCGTGTAATTACCCGGCGCCAGCGCCACGCCGGGTTGATAGGCGGTCTTGGTGTTCAACAGTCGGACCCGGGCAGCGGCGGGATCGGCATGCACCGTCAACCGATACGACGACGGCTTGGGCGGCTCCTGGGTCTTTCGCGTCAGTTTGACCGGCGCCATCACATCGCTGTCGACGATTTGCACGGTCACCCAAGCTGGCTCGTAGCCGGCCTGGGTCACCTCGACCGTGTAGCGACCCGGCGGCAATGGCACGCCAGGCTGGTACACCGCGCTGGCATCCACCAGCCGCACCTGGGCAGTCGCGGGGTCGGGCTGCACAGTCAGGCGATAGGCCGCCGGTCGTTCGATTTTCTTCAGACCAACCGGCAAGGTCACGTCGCTGCCAGCGATCCGCACCGGAATTCGGCTTGGCTCATAGCCGTCCAGGGTAACCTCGATCTGATATTCCCCCGGCGGCAATTGCACGCCGGCTTGATAAGGCGTCCGCGAGTTCAGCAGCCGCACCGTGGCCCGCGGGGGATCGGGCAGCACGGTCAAGCGGTATTGGGAAGGAGGCGGGGGCGGGGGCGCCTTTTGCAACGTCACCTGCACCGCCACATCGCCGTCCACGATCCGCACCGGGAACTTGCGCGCCACGTAGCCTTCTCGCGTCACCTCGACCTCGTAGTCGCCCGGCGCCAGCGCCACGCCAGGTTGATAACCCGCCGGGCCGTTGAGCAATCGAACCTGCGCGTCCGTCGGCTCTGGCCGAATGGTCAGACCGTACTTGGCCTTTTCCAGCGTGACGCTCGCCGTCAGATCACGGTCGGCGATCCGCAGCTTTTCCTTGCGCGTCACGTATCCGGGTCGGGTCAATTCGATTTCGTACTCTCCAGCCGCCAACTGCACTCCAGGCTGATACGGCCTGGGGCTGTTCAGCAACCGGACGTTGGCGTCGGCCGGATCGGTCTTGACCGTCAGCGCATAGAGCTTGGGGGCGTCTGGCGGGGCCGTGACCATCGTCGCCAATTCGTTGATCTTGATCTGGATGGTGTCGATATCCTTGCCCTGAATCTGGCCGCTGCGCAGCAACGACGCATTCCGGGTATCGATCAAGCGCGCGGTGACGGTGATGAGGTCTCCCAGTTTGTAAACCCCGCCGGTCACCACTGCGTCCAGACCGTACAAACGACCCAATTCAGCGGCGGTCTTGGGGTCGAGCAACCCGGTTTCGCCCAGCTCGCTGGCCTTGGCGATCTTGGCCGCCGCCGACAATGGCAAGCGATCCCGCAGTATGAAGCGGCCGGTATTGGCGATGGCCGCCATCATCTGATCGGCGATGATGGCGCCGGACTGCTCGTCGAGACCACCCCGCACCTGAAATTCGACGACCGCCGCCGTCATTCGCGCCTCGGGCACGGTGCCCGCCGCGCGCGCCGGCCCGGCCGGCGACCAGAGCGCGATCGCCAGCCCCAGCAGCAATCCCCATGCCCTCATCAACAGGATTTTCCCCATACCCCACTCTCCAACGAACTTTACCGTCGGGCTCATGGCGTCAGCACCAGGCGGAATCCGTAATCGAACTTTCGATTTCCCGGTACGGTGGGGAACCGGTAAGCGAACCGTAGCAATTCCGGGAACTCGGTCCAGGAACCACCGCGCAAGACCCGCCGTCCACCGGCCGCGTTCGGATCGGCGCATCGGGTCTCGCCGCCGGCGTAGGCACTGTCGTACTCGGAGCAGGTCCATTCGGCGACGTTACCCAGCATGTCGTACAAACCAAATTTGTTCGGGGCGTACTTGCCCACCGGGGCGACCACGCCCTGGCCATCCTCGCAGGGATAGTTGGCCCAGGGCAGCGGCTTAGTCTTGCGCGCGGTCTCGTCGTAGATATTGGCATGGCGGCAAGCCTGATTGGGATCGTCTCCCCAGGGACGGTAAAGGGAGCCGCCCGCTCGCGCCGCGTATTCCCATTCCGCCTCGGTCGGCAAGCGGAATCGCAACCCGGCCTTATCCGACAGCCAGTCGGCGTAAGCCATCGCCTCCTGCCAGCTGATCCGCACCACCGGCTGATCGGGACCGTTCAAGTTGTAGGATTCATAGAATCCACTGTCATGACCGGGCTCGAAGCGCTGATACTGGGCGTTGGTCACTTCGTACTTACCCATCCAGAACCCCTGCGAACAAACTCGATGGGGCGTTTCGTTGGTGCTACGCCCCTTTTCCGTTTCCGGACTGCCCATGGTAAAACAACCCTGGGGAATCCAGACGAATTCCATGCCGGTCGTCGGCTCGGTGTAATCCTGGCCGGACTTGGGTTTCAGCGGCTCCGGTGTCGGCGGCTCCGGTGTCGGCGGCTCCGGTGTCGGCGGCTCCGTCTGGGTGGATGAACCACCGCCGGGCGGCCAAATGAGGCGCCGAGCGACCTCCACGCCGCCAGCCAGCACCGCGACCACCGCCAAAATCCCCGCGCCCCGACGCCAGTTCAGCCACGGAGGCTTGATGGGGCCAGGGGGCGGCGGCTTGGGCGGTTCGGGAATCACCAGGCGCGGCCTCTCGCCACTCGGATGCGGAATCGGGCGCCATGGCGATTCCCACTTGACCGTGCGGTTGCCATCGTCCTCGTCCAGTTGAGCCGGGGGCGGTGGGCTTGGCGGGTCCGGCGCGTTCAACGCCTCCCGCATCTCGGCGACCGTCTGGAAACGTTTTTCGGACCGAACCGCCATCGAGCGATCCACCAGCCGCAACAGCGTCGGACTATAGCGCCCGGCCGCGACCACCGCGGCGGGCTTGAGCGGGTCGTCGAGGACGCGCGCCGGCGCCTCGATCGGCGCCACGCCCGTCACGCAATGATAGAGCACCGAGCCCACGGCGTAGATGTCGGTCGAGGGGCCGTAGCCCTTGCCATCGACCAGATATTGCTCGATCGGCGAGTAACCGGGCGAGAACACGCTGGTGACGCTCTTGCTGCGGCGGCCCAGCGCCTGCCGGGCCGCGCCGAAATCGATCAGGATGGTTCGGCCATCCGAACGGCGATAGAGATTGGCGGGCTTGAGGTCACGATGCAGATAGCCTTGCGCATGCACCGCTTCCAGGGCCGGCAGCACATCGCCGAGCAGACGGCGGATCTGCTCCTCGGTCAGGGTTTTTTCTCGTTGCAGCATTTGGCTGAGCGGTTCGCCGTCCTCGTAATCCATGACGATGTAGGCGGTGCCGTTGGCCTCGAAGAAATCCCGCACCCGCACCACGCCGGGATGATTGACCTGAGCCAGGATGCGAGCCTCGTTCAGAAACCGCTCCAGGCCCCAGGTATAGCAGACATCCTCGCCCGCCTCGGAGGTCGGCAACGCGCCCTGGGTATTGGCCAGGACGTTGACATCGTCACGATCCCGATAGGACCACTCCACCGGAAAATATTCCTTGATGGCCGCCCGGGTTTGCAGCGCCTCATGCACCGCCTTGTAGGTGATGCCAAATCCGCCGGCGCCCAGCACCCCTTCAACGCGGTACTGATGCAGGCGATAACCGACTGGCAGCGTATTGGATTTCTTGTTCATGACTTCCCATCGTGACGTCGGTGGAGATGGTTGGCGGGCGCCGCCCATGTCGCGCGATCGTTCCAAGCATCCGGCGCCCCGGATAGCGTTATTATTGGGATGAACCATCCCGTCGGGCTGATTTTAATCCCGCTGGCCGCAAACGCACACCAGGATTTACGCCCTCGGAAACCGGACTTGCGGTCGCGCCGCCGGACGGTCGTGGATGCTGACCGGTATGCTGGAGAATGATTCTCGCCCGCCGGGCCAGCTCCTGGGCGGCGGGCGTTCTGCCCTGCCGTTGCCGTACCTGCCCCAAGAGTAGCAAATCATGGGCCAACCCGGGCAGGTTCTCGGCGGCGCGATCCATATCGATGGCTTCTTCCAGCGACCGTTCCGCGGATTCCACCTCGCCCGCCCGCAATGCCAAAGCCGCTCGATTCGCCAGGGTCGCGGCCAGAAGGCGTCGATCGTCCTGGGCGCGGGCCAACGGCTCGGCCTCGGCCAGCGCCGCCCGCGCCACCGGCGTTTGCCCCAGCGCCTGATTGGCCAGCGCCAGACCGTTCAACGCCACCACCATGGCGGCGACGTCCCGTCCCCGGGCATCATCCAGCGCCTGCTGAAACGCCCGCCGCGCGTCATCGAACCGACCTTGCCGCAGGCGGACCTGGGCCAGACCCAGTCCCGCCCGCAACTCGCCTGTTGAATCAGACAACACCGCCGCCATGAGTTGCGCCCGCTGGAACCCGTCTTCCGCCAACGCCCAGTCGCCGAGCGCCAGCGCCAGCGCGCCGACATTCAACTCCTGCGCCAGCATCGCCGGCCGATCGTCAGCCATTTCAGCCCAGCGCAGACTTTCTCGATAACTCGCCAACGCTCGCGACAACTCGCCATGGGCATGATAGCGTAGCGCGCGCTCGGTCTCGCGCTGATATCGCGACTGCAAGGGCGTCAGGGCCAGACCGCCGCAAGCCGTCAAGCCGGTTAGAACCAGCCCGCCAATGCCTCGCGCCACCCTGCCCCTCCACCCCGCCATCAACGCGCGCCTCCGGTTCAGCTAGGGCGGCGCCCCGGGCAGCGCCCCCCAATCGCGGGGCGCTTCCAGCAACGGCCGGCTGAGTGTATCCGACGCCGGGCTCAGGGCGCGCAACACGGCGCTACGCTTGACCGAATCCACGACCTCGTCCACGCTTTCGGCCACCCCCCGGCTTCGATCCATCAGGTCGGGCGCATGCGCGCTGGCCCTGGCCAGCCCGGCCATGATCGCCTCGGTCTGGCGCAGGATCCGCTCGACCCGCTGGCCGTAACCAGGCAAGCGAGCCGCCAGGGTTTCCAGACCGGTCATCACCGCTTGCAGCTTTTGCGCGCTGGCCGCGATCTGGCGAGAGAGCGGGCTGGCGCTCTCCGTCAGCTCACCCAGCGCCCCCTGTCCCGCGCGAATCCGCCCGCCGACCACCGCCAGATCGGCCGCCAACTGGCTCATCTCCTGGCTGGCGGCTGTCAGATTCCGCAACAGCGGCGCCAGTTCACGCATGACCTGAGCGAAAGTATCCAAGGTTCCCAGCAGGGCGCCCTCGGGCCGTTTCAATTCATCGGTGATCGCCTTGACGTTCGCCAGCACCACGCCGATCTGCCCCAGTTGTTCCTGAGCCTGAAGCATCACGGCCTCGAGATCGGGAGCACGTTGGAACGGGATTACCGCGCCATCCCCCAGCACGGGTCGCGCCGGATCGCCCATGTTGAGTTCGATGGTCGCGTTCCCCAAGGCGTCGGTCTTGATCCGCGCGGTCGAATCCGCGCGGACGCGCGGCTGGTATTCGCGGTAAAGCAGCAATTCAACGCGGATTTGGTTGTAGTCGGTGATGGCCAGATCGCGCACCTCGCCGATCTTCAACCCCGCCAGCGTGACCGGCGTGGTCTGTCGAAGATTGCGGACATTGTCGAGAAAGCCGTGCAGGCGATAGGTCTGGCTGAAAAAACCCAGTTGGCGGTTGGCCATCCACAGCAGGGCGAACAGCACGCCCAGCGTCACCAGGATCAGCAGGCCGACCGCGCGCTGATAGCGCCGATAGCGGGCGCCGATGGCGGTTTCAAGCATGATCGAACCTGACCTGCCTTCGGACCGTCGCGTCCGGGTGTTCCGCCAGTTCCCGCGCCCGGCCCGTCGCCAGCAAGGTTCCCTCGTCCATCACCAGCAGGCGCGTCTCCGGGCCGATGGGCAAGGCTTGCGGGCCGGCATCCACCAGGATGGCCATGTTCATCGGCGCGACCACCTCGGCGAAGAACGTCCACACCCCATAACCCGCCACCAGGGTCTCCCGGGGCAGATAGGCGCTGACCAGCAACAGGCGCGGCCGGATGACCAGCGCGCGCAGCAAACCGATCCATTGGCTCTCCAGCGGCGACAGCTCGCTGACCAGCCGACCCAGGATCGCGCGCGACAACCGGCAAGACTCCACGAACCTCACTACATAGTCCTCGACCGCGCCGCCGGGCGCCAGGCGGTGATAGCGAACCAGCAGCGCCAGATTTTCGAACACGCTCCAGGCCGGCACCAGTCCCGGCTGCTCCAGCACCACGCCGATCCGGCGATGCAGGTGGGCGCGCGCGCGCGGCCCCAGGCGGGCGACGTCGCGCCCGAACAACTCGAGGTGGCCCGCGCGCGGTTCGACCAGCCCGGCCAGACTGTAAATCAGCTCGCGTCGGCCCGAATTCACCGCGCCCACCAACATCCACAGTTCACCGGGCATGACCTGGAAATCGAACGGCTGCGGCGGCGGTCGCCGATCCAGCACCCAACCGCGCGCGCGCACCACCGTCTCAGCCATAACGCACCAGTGAAAACAACAGCGTGATGATCAGGCAGCCAATGAACGAGCGCGCGAAGGCATTGGGCAGGGTGCGCGGAATATCCACGTAGGCGCCGACCCGAAAGGCGCGCGAGGTTTGCACCAGAACGACATGGATGGCCTGCATGACCACCATCCCGCCGGTCAAGGCCAGCGATCCGAGGTTCAGTTCCGCCAGGCACATCCGAAAAAACGCCGTCGGCGGCACGTTCTGGTAAAGGCTCAGCATCGTCGCCGCGCCGACCGTGACGCCGAGATTCAACCACAACACCAGAATCGGCAGCGACACCACCATGCCGATCAGGCGGGGCAACACGAAAAAGCTGTGGGGATTGACGCCCATCGCCACCAGATGTTCGATCGCCTGGTTGGCCCTGAGTTCGCCCAGTTCCGCGGTGATGGCCGCACCAGACAGCCCGGCCACGAACAACGTGGCCAAGATGGGATTGAGCTGGTGATACATCATGATGTGCATGATGCGACCCAGCAGGTGGGGATCCTCGATCCGAAACGCGATGAGCGGAAACGCCGTCAACACGCCGATGATCGCGCCCACCGCCGTGAAGAGATAGGTTTGCTGCACCGCCGTGAAGTAAACCTGCTGCCAGGCGTGCCGAATCAGGAACGGCCATTCTCCCCGCGGCATCGAACCGGCGCTCATCAGCACGACCGCCAGAAAATCCAGCTCCTCCAGCGCGCCCTCCGGCAACCGGAGGGCGGCTCGCCCCAGGGACTCGAGGCTCCACCATCCACGGGTCGACGGGGTCGCGGCCATGACCGATCCACTCACGGCGTTGGAAACAAAATCTAGGGCAACTCCCGAACCAGGCGAAATCCCAGGGAATAGTCCTGGAAGTCGGGCCGGGCGCGATGCCGGTCGGCCGATCGGACATTGCGCGGCTCGTCGTTCCAGGAGCCGCCGCGCACCACGAATTGTCGGTCTCCGGCCCGGTCCTCGCATTCCTGAACCGGCGAGGGAACCCCCTGATCGTACAGCGAACAGGTCCATTCCAGCACATTGCCGAGCATGTCGTGCAAACCGAAATCGTTGCTGCGGTATTTGCCCACCGGCGCCGCGTGAACCTCGCCGTCGTGGCATTTCATCGCTATCCAGCCCACGTAAGCCTGTTTGCCGTCCAGATCGGCGGCGTTGGCGTAGGCGCAACCCTGGTCGGGATCGTCGCCCCAGTAGCGGCTGGCCGCTACCCCGGCGCGCGCCGCGTACTCCCACTCCGCCTCGGTGGGCAGACGGTAACGGGCCCCCGTCTGCTTCGACAACCAGTCGGCATAGGCCACGGCACCCATCCAGGAAATGTTGATCACCGGCCGCCGGTCGCGGCCCCAGCCCTGGTCGTTGGGCCGGGCCGCGCCGGTCGCCGCCGCAAATCGATCATACTCTTGAAACGTCACTTCGTATTTGCCGATGGCGAACGGTTTCCCGATCCGCGCTCCCCGATACGCTTCATCGTTGTAACGGCCCTTCTCGTGGGCCGGCGACCCCATCTGGAATCCACCCGCTGGAAGCCTGACCATCTCCGGGCCCTGCGAACCATCGCTCAAGCGATCGCGCAAGATCGGATAGGGCGGCGCCAGCCGGGCCAGCGCCGCATCGGCTTCGGCGCGGTGGCTGCACGTCGTCGGCGCGCATCGTTCGAGATAAGTCCAGTAGGCGCGGCGCGTGTTGGCGCGCTGGGCGATGGCGAACGCCTCGGCGTCCAGTCGCCGGACCTGCTCCTCGGTTTCGGCCTGTTCCAAAGCCTGGGTCAACCGGGCCAACTCAAGCTGTTTAGGTTGGATCGCCTCGGCTTTTTTCAGCCATTTTCGGGCGTCGGCCAGATCCTTTCGGTTGAGGCCCGCCTGCGCCAGCGCCGCCCAGCCAAGCGCAAGGCGTCGCCGGCCCTCGGCGACCAGGGGGTCGTCGGGCGCCAGCACCGCCAGCGCCTCCAGCCGGGACAGGGCCTCGTCACCCCGATCGCCGCGCTTGTCCCGTTCCAACACCTGCGCCAGATTGTCGAAATCGGCCTTGAGCTGATCCACTTTCTCTTGGGTCTCGATGCGCGCGATCGCGGCCCGCGTCTCCTTCTCGTAGCCGCAACGCGGGCAGCGCTGCAAATAAAGTCGGTATGCCTGCGGCGTATCCACGCGCTTGGCGGACTCGAAGGCGCGCTGATCGATCTCGCGTTCCGCGTCCCCCGCGGAAACGGTCAGTCCGGCGTTCGGAGCTGGCGCCGCAACCAATGCGGCGGCCTGGTCGGTCGTCGCCGGTCGAACCGGCTCCGAGCCGCCAAGATAACGCTCGACCAGCGTGTAGGCGCCCAGGACCACCGCCAGTCCCAGACCACCGGCCACACCCCATCGCTTCCAGCCCGCCGCGCGTTCGCGCGTGCCCGCCATGAGGGGTTGTTGGGCGGTTTCCAGCTCGCGCATGAATCGGCCGGCATCGGTCGGACACAGTTCGCTTGGATACGCCAGCCCCCGCCGCAGGACACGCCAGGTATCGTCCGTCAACCCGGCCGGGCGCGGCACCATGTTGGCCTGCCCATTCTGGGCTTCGTAGGCGCTCCGTCCCATCAACAACCGATAGACCAGCAGCGCCAGGGCGAACACATCGCGGCGGAACGTGGTCTCGACCGCCACCGACTCCACCAGGCCGGGCGCCTCGGCCAGGTTGCCCGTGCTGAACAACACGCTACGCGGTTCCCGCGGTTCGGTGGCCAGGCCGAATCCCAGCAGCTTGACCTCTTTCTGGCCGGTGATGAACACCGTATCGACGTCAAGGTGCTGATGGGCGAGTCGGTGCTCGCGGCGACCGTAATCCAGGGCGGCGGCGACCGGCCGCAGCCATTCCAGCATGGTCTTGAACGGGAATCCGTCCCGACCCTGTTCGGCCAGCAGTTGCGCCAGGTCGCGGCCGTGCTGGTGATCCAGATATTCCATTTCGACGAACGGCCAGCCGTCGGGGCCGTGCCACCAACCGTACGCGCGGGCGATATGCGGATGGTTCAGCTTCAGGGCCAGATCCACGCGCGCCTTGACCCGAGTCAGGTAACTGCGCAAGTTGATCATGTCCGCTCGCAGCGCCCGCTCCTCGTGATCGGCTTCCCGGAAGCCAGCCGAGGGCAGAAAAATCTTGATGGCTCGAAGCGCCTCCAACCCACCCTCGGCCGCGTCCAGGACCGGCGTCACCGCGCGCGCCAGCCAGATTTGCCCCCGGTCGCCCAGCGCGCTCACCAAGCGAAACTGACGCTGGACCGGCCCAATCGCCATTCCGGGCGCGAGCGTTTCGGTCCCACCCTCCGCAACCGCGGGCTCGCTGTCCAGATCGAGCGTTTGAGCAGGATCCGTCGTCGGGCCATTTGCCGGCGGAGACCGCCCATCCGCGTCCAAACCGGATGATTCCGGCGCCGGGTCCTGACGCCCCGCTCCCGTCTGGGCCGGTTGGCTGGCGACGCGGGCTTTCGCAAGTGATTCAGGATGCGGTTCGAGATCCATGACCTTGAATCCGTCAGTATGGTTCGAAGATTGATTTGGGCAGGACAGTGTCCAATCGCATTATGATCTAGTCTAGCAGAGGATGAACCGTCACGCGCCGGGGCAATTCCGCTTGCGGGATTCGGTCGCGCCCGCGCGGAGCCGAAGCCCGCCCCGCAACTTCCACCTTCCAACCGAGGCCCATTGGCCAGACGATGAACACCACGGACGCTTCCGACCCCATGCCGTTCCCTTCCGACTCACCCCTGGAAATCGCCGTGCGGTCGTTGCGTTCGCCCACCGGCCATGGGCGCCAGGAAAATCAGGACAATTATCTTGTCGTCGATGATCAGGGACTGGCCCGCTTTCTGTGGAACGAACAGGAAGCCGAGCTGCGCCTGCCCGACTGGCCGCCTGGCCATCGGCGACTGGCCCTTCTCGATGGCATGGGCGGCCACAGCCATGGCCGGGAAGCGACCGAAAAAACTCTCGAGGGTTTGCTTGGGCTGCCGGCCGCCGTGGACCTGGCCCCGATTTCCGCGGGCCTGGACGCGCTGCACCATCGGCTGCGCCGGCAATTCCAGGCGGCCGGGCTGGAAGCGGGTTGCACCTTGATCTTGCTTGAAATTCCCCCCAGTGGTCCCGCCCTGCTGTTTCATGTGGGCGATTCGCGGGTCTATGTCGTGGACGCGCGGCAAGTTCAGGGTCTGACCGTGGACCATGTGCCGGCCACTCATATGGCCCTGCTCGGCCTGATGGATGGCGCGCAATGGTTTCAACGGGTTCATGCTCAAACTCATTCCCAGATCAGCCAGGCGTTCGGGTTGGGCAGCACCCTGGGCGCTCCCTGGCTTTATCCCACGACCATCGCGGCGGACCTGTTCGAACTGCACGAGGGCAACCTACCGCTGTTCCTGCGCGGGTTGGACGACCGCCGCGCCCTGGAGTTGGAACCGGGGCGGATTTATCTTCTCGCCAGCGACGGTCTCTGGCACCTTGCCCATCCCCAGGCATTTATCCAGCGCTGGCCGACGCTGCTGGGACAGGCGTATCACCCACTTGAGGAACTGGCGGACACACTGCTGGCCGAACTGGCGGAGGAGATTCGTCGGCAGCGCAGCCAACCGGACGACAACTGCACGATCATCCTCGCGCGCCGCCCTGGACCGGTCGAGAATCCACCCACGGAGGACACCCCATGAAAATTCGACACATCCTGCTGGTCGTCCTGGCGGCGCTGACAATCGCCTTCCTGCAGCCGCTGGTCACTTTCCTGGGCGGATTGATGCTGCTGGTGGGGACTGGGGCGCTGATCTTCCGGGATTTGACGCCCGCCGGGCAGGACGCGTTGGAACGCCGAATGCTGGGTTGGCTGCGGCGGGCGCGCGGCGGATCCATCGCCGAAGCTAGCCGGCTACCGACCTCGTCGCGCCGACTCCCAAGCGCGCCGGCGGAACCGAGCCAGCCCGGCGACCGGCCCCGGCGGGGTCGGAATCGAATCGCGGCATCGACACTGGCGGATTCGACCAGCGGCAAGGAATCGCCACCGGTCCTTTAGATATTGGCCAAGTTCGCCCTCGCGACCAGTCCGTGGCGGCAAGAACGCCGGGCGCCGCGACGGCGTCCGGCGTTTGCGTCAAACCTTGAGAATGGCGGGAAAGACCTCAAACCAGTTGTTCCCGCGCCCGCGTCCGGCGCAGGATGGCGTAAATTTCATCCTTCAAGTGCAGACGCTGTTTCTTCAGGACCTCGGTGTAGTGGTCCGAAGGTGTCTCGACCTGAAGTTCGATGCGCTCCACTTCGTCGTTGACCGCATGGTAGTCGTCGTACAGACGCGCGAATCCGGGATCGGCGTCCTTCAGTTCGGCGATGCGGTCCCGATATTCGGGAAACTCATGGAACAGATCGTGGCTCTCTCCAAGCATCGGGTGATCCCCCTATCAGGATTCTGTTGCGGACAGATGAATGTTGTTTGAAGTTTCAGTATATCAAGCGGTCCGCGCCACCGTCAGGCGGCTCCAACGGTCCAGCAATCCGCCTGCCGCTCGTCGGCCCAAGCCCCGCGGCCTGGCCGACCGAATGCCTGTCATATCCACAACCGATTGAATCAATAAGGGAAGGTAATCCGGTGAGCCGAAAATCCATTCGCATGGCCCTGTTGTTTCTGGGCGCGTTTCCGCTGCTTGCCGGCGGCCTGTGCGCCTGCAACACGGTCAAGGGCGCTGGTCAGGACCTCAAGGCCGCCGGCCAGGCCATCGAACGCAAGGCCGAACAGAAAAAACGTTATTGAATCCAGTTCGGTCACGCCGGGCTGGGGCGGCGTCGGCGCGTCCCTGGCCGTCGCCCCAGCCCACCGTCCGTCGTCAATCCTCGTCGCGGCAGAATCGAATCAGCCCCAAGGTCGAGGCATCGTGCCCGCTGGCTGGCCGATCGCCCTTCAGTTCCGGCAGGATGGCGTTGGCCAGTTGCTTGCCCAGCTCCACGCCCCACTGATCGAAGGAATTGATGTTCCAGATCACACCTTGGACGAAGACCTTGTGCTCGTACAACGCGATCAGCGAACCCAGCGCCTGGGGGGTCAGGCGACGGTAGAACAGGCTGGTGCTGGGTCGGTTGCCGGGGAAAACCTTGTAAGGCAGCAGGTTCTCCAGCGCCTCGCCGCTCAAGCCCTGCTTCTCCAGTTCGGCGCGGGCCTGCGCCTCGGTCTTGCCAACCATCATCGCCTCGGCCTGGGCCAGGCAGTTGGCCAGCAGGATCGGATGATGTTCGCCGATCGGGTTCGCGCTGTGGGCCGGGGCGAGGAAATCCGCTGGCACCAGGTGCGTGCCCTGATGCAGCAGTTGGTAGTAGGCGTGCTGGCCGTTATTGCCTAGGCTGCCCCACAGAATCGGGCCGGTGTTGACCCGAACCAGTTGACCGTCGCGGTCGATGGTCTTGCCGTTGCTTTCCATGTCCAGTTGTTGCAGGTAATCGGGCAGCGAGCGCAGATAGTCGTCGTAAATCAGCATGACGTGGCTGTCGGCGCCGAAAAAGTCGATGTACCAGACCCCCAGCAGCCCCAGGATCGCCGGCAGGTTTTCCTCCAGCGGCGCGGTGCGGAAATGCTCGTCCATGGCGTGCGCACCGTCCAGCAACTCGGTGAAATGGTCCATGCCGAGATAGACCACGATGGGCAGGCCGATGGCCGACCACAGCGAGTAGCGCCCGCCGACCCAGTCCCAGAATTCGAACATGTTGGCGGTGTCGATGCCGAACTTGCTCACCCCGGCGGCGTTGGTGGACACCGCGACGAAGTGCCTGGCCACCGCCGACTCGTCGCCCAGTTCCTTGATCAGCCAGGCGCGGGCGGTGTGGGCGTTGGTCATGGTCTCCTGGGTGGTGAAGGTCTTGGACGCGACGATGAACAGGGTGCTTTCCGGATCGCACTCGGCCAGCACGTGGCTGATGTGGGCGCCGTCCACGTTGGAAACGAAGTGCATCCGCAGGGTGGGATCGCCGTAGGGCTCCAGCGCCTCGCAGATCATCTTCGGCCCCAGGTCGGAGCCGCCGATGCCGATATTGACCACGTCGCGAATGCGCTTGCCGGTGTGGCCACGCCACTTGCCGCGGCGAATCTGGTCGGCGAACTTGCGCATGTGCTCCAGCACCGCGTTCACGCCTGGCATGACATCCTCACCGTTGACGACGATCGGCCGATCGCTCCGATTGCGCAACGCGACGTGCAACACGGAACGACGTTCGGTGTGGTTGATCATTTCCCCGTTGAACGTCCGCTCGATCCAGGCCGGCAATTGCGCCTGGCGGGCCAACTCGATCAACAGGCCGAGGGTTTCCCCGGTGACGCGGTGCTTGGAGAAATCCACCAGCAGATCGCCGAAGCGCCGGGAGAATCGGTCGAAACGCCCGGGATCGGCGGCGAACAGGTCGCGCAGGTGCAGGTCGGCGATGGCGGCATGATGGGCTTGCAATTCTTGCCAGACCGGCAGGTCGCTGGGAACGGACATGGACAGCTTCCTTTATGAAAGGGTTGAAGGTCTGTGGGCCCTGGCTCACCGGGGTTTCGGCCAGCGTCACCACGCCGCCGCCCGCGCGCATGGCCCTAGCGCAACTATAGTTTCCGCCAGGGTGTCTGTCGAATGTCCGGCGCGGGAAGCGGGGATGCGGAATACGAGGTCAGGTCGGGCTTATGCCCTAATCGCTACCGAACCATACTAATCTTCTTACCTTTTTTCTTACCGGAGGTCGCCATGCCCATCGCCACCGTCACTCTATCCACCAAAGGTCAGGTCGTCATTCCCAAGGACCTCCGTGATGCGCTGCACTGGGAAGCTGGCACCGAACTGACCGTCACCCCCGCCGACAATGGCGTCCTGCTGAAAACCAAGCCCAAAAAGACCGGTAAACGTCTTGAGGACTTGCGCGGGATGTTGAAGCACGATGGACCACCCATTCCCATCGAGGAATTGTGCAAGCCGGTGGATTACCGCGCCGACTGGGAAGAGTCCGAGAAGCGCAGCCGATGATCGCGTTCGACACCAACCTGATTGGTGCGTTTGCTCGTGGACGACACCCCCGCGCAAGCCGATGTGGCGGAGGCGCTGTTAGCCGCCAACACGGTATTGATCTCGCGCACTGTTCTACTGGAATCGGAATGGGTGTTGCGAGCCGGCTACCGCAAGACACGGGAGCAAATCAGCCGGTTTTTCGCGGAGTTGCTGGAAACCGACAACACCGTGATCGAAAACCACGACACCGTGGCCCAGGCGCTGGACTGGTATCGCCTGGGCGCCGATTTCGCCGACGCCCTGCATCTCGCGGCCTGTGGCAGGGCCATCCTGCACACCTTCGATCAGAACTTCTGCAAGGCCGCGCGGGAGCAGGGTCTTACTTCCGAAGTCCGGGTGTTGCGGGCATGACCGCCTACCGGCATCGCGAGTAAACCCTCAATACCCAGTTGGCGGTTCTGCTGTCCCGCTTCGGAGTTCAGGCGGACACCGAGACGATTCAGGCCAGCGGGCGGAAACGGCCCGATGTGCTGTTCCACTGGCGCGGCTTGCGCGTGGTCGTCGAGGGCAAGTTGCCGATCACCCGCAAGCGCGCGAGGTGGTGCTGGGCGATGCGCGCGGGCGGGCGCGGCGCGGCATCGCCAACATCGCCGCCGTCGTTTACCCCGGCGCGCTCCGCGCGGTATCCACGACCGAGCCTGTGAGCCAGCAAAATTAAACGGACAGACAGTAGGTACAAGTTTGACCAGCCCGCGTCAACTTCATGACGATTTCCTGGTCCATCCTGCCTGAACCGTTGCATTTCATCGGCCATTCGCAATCGCGGCGGATACGCTATAGTCAGCCGGTTTGCACTCGCGCCGCCCCAGAGGATTCTTGAAATGAACGAACTCGACCTTCCCCAACAAACCCCGTTCGGCGCGGATTTCAGCGGCGCCGAATTCGCCGACAACCCGGAGCCGCGCTGCCCCTGCGTGCTACTGCTGGACAATTCCTGGTCGATGAACGGCCCGCCAATCGCTGAACTGAACGAAGGGCTGGCCACGTTCAAGGAGGAGTTGATGGCCGACAGTCTCGCCGCCAAGCGGGTCGAGATCGCCATCGTCACCTTTGGCCCGGTCGAGGTGGTCACCGAGTTTCAGACCGCCGAGCGCTTCACTCCGCCCCACCTGAGCGCGAGCAAGGATACGCCGATGGGTCAGGCCATCGCTCGTGGCCTGGAACTGCTCGCCCAGCGCAAGGCGCTGTACCGGGAGCACGGCATCCCCTTCTTCCGGCCCTGGGTGTTCCTGATCACCGACGGCAGCCCGACCGACGACTGGCAGGCCGCCGCGCTCGAAATCCGCAAGGGCGAGGAAAGCCGCGCCTTCGCCTTCTTCGCGGTCGGGGTCGAGGGCGCCAATCTGGACATCTTGCAGCGCATCGCCCTGCGCCAGCCGCTGCGGCTGAAAGGGTTGCGTTTTCGCGAGTTGTTCCAGTGGCTGTCGAACTCGATGCGCTCGGTATCGCGTTCCGTGCCCGGCACGGAAGTACCGCTGAGCAATCCGGCCACGCCCGACGGCTGGGCCTCGATATGAAGGAAGCCGGTGGCTGGCGCTATGTGTACGCCAGCATCCCCGGCGTGGCCCATCGCGCCAGCGGCGCCGAGTGCCAGGATGCCTGCGCGGTCCAGTGGCTGGACGCTCCCGACACGCCGCCGGCCTTGGTGCTGGCTGCCGCCGACGGGGCCGGCAGCGCCGCCGAAGCCCGCATCGGCGCGGAACTGGCGTGCCGAACCCTGCTGGCCGAATGCGCGGCCCAACTGGCGCAAGCGCCCGGCGCCGACTGGACCCGGACCATCGCCGAAACGCTGGCCGAGCGCGTGCAAGCCGCCCTGAGCCAGCGCGCCATCGAGATCGGGCTACCGGTGCGGGAATTCGCCTGTACCCTGCTCGGCGCGGTCCTGGCCGAGGACTGGGCGTTGTTCCTGCAAATCGGCGACGGCGCCATCGTGATCGGCGCCGGGGACGACTACCGACCGGTGTTTTGGCCGCAGGCCGGCGAGTACGCCAACGAAACCTACTTCGTCACCGATACCGGCGCCGCCACCCGGCTGGAATTCGCCGCCCTGGCCGAGCCGGTCGTCGAAATCGCCCTGTTGACCGACGGCTTGCAGGCACTGGCGCTGCATTACCAAACCCGGCAAGCCCACGCACCCTTCTTCCGGCCCCTGTTCCAACGTCTGCGCGCCGTCCCCGAACCGGGTTGTCCGCCCGATCTGCAAGCCGCGCTGGCGCGGTTTCTGGACGCGCCCGTTCTCAACCAGCGCACCCACGACGACAAGACCCTGATCCTGGCCACCCGGCAACCCGTCGCGCCCATCGAGAGCGTCGCCGCTTCACCCGCCGAATCGAGCGAGACCACCGATTCCGCCCCGGCCGATGCTCCAGCCCCTCCCGACCCTCCACCGCTCGCCGCCCAGGAAGCACGCGGTGACGAAGCTGTATAACGGCGCGGGCCATCCGCTCGAACTGGGTTCGAGCCTGGGGCGCGGCGGCGAGGGGGCGGTCCACGAAATCGCCGGTCGGCCGGGCTTCGTCGCCAAGGTCTATCACCAGCCCATCGGCGGCGACAAGGCGCTCAAGCTGGACAGCATGGCCCGACAAGCCCATCCCAGCCTGCTGGAGATCGCCGCCTGGCCGGTGGACGTGCTGCGGCTCCAGCCCGGCGGCCCGACGCAGGGCTTTATCATGCCCAGGGTCAACGGCTATCGGGAAATCCACAGCCTTTACGGCCCCGCGCACCGCAAGCAGGCGTTCCCGCAGGCCGACTGGTCGTTCCTGGTCCATGCCGCTCGCAACCTGGCCAGCGCTTTCGAGGCGATTCACGCCCGGGGCCACGTCATCGGCGACGTCAATCCCGGCAACGTGGTGGTTTCGCCCCAGGCGCTGGTCAAGCTGATCGACTGCGACTCCTTCCAGGTCAGCGCCGGCGGCCGGCTGTTTCCCTGCGATGTCGGCGTGCCGCAGTTCACCGCGCCGGAATTGCAGGGTCAGTCGTTTCACGGGTTGCGGCGCACCCCGGACCACGACGCCTTCGGCCTGGCTTTGTTGTGCTTCCATTTGCTGTTCATGGGCCGTCACCCCTTCGCTGGCCGTTTCCGGGGCAAGGGCGACATGCCCATCGAACGCGCCATTCGAGAATGTCGCTTCGCCTTCGGCCGCCACGCCCTCACTCGGCAGATGGAGCCCCCGCCCCACACCCTGCCGTTCGCCGTCCTGCCCACCACGATCATCGACCTGTTCGAGCGGGCCTTCGCTCCGCCCAAACTCGCCCAGGGCCGCCCCAGCGCCCGCGACTGGCGGCGGGCGCTGGACCAGTTCGGCGCCGAACTGCGCGGCTGCGCCCGCAACGGCGCGCACAAATACCCGCGCGCCTTGCCGGAGTGCCCCTGGTGCGCGCTGGAGCAGGCCAGCGGCGCCGTGTTCTTCGTGCTCCTGGAACGCTTTTCGGCGGACGATCCGGGTATCGGTCCCGGCTCCTTCGATCTGGAATCCGTCTGGAACCAAATCCAGGCCATCGCGCCGCCCCCCGACGAAGCGATGCCGACGCCCGCGCCTGGCGCCGGGATTACCCCCACCCCGCTCCCGGACGGCTTGCGTCGGATCCAGCGCGCCAACGCGCTCAAGGCGGTGGCCATCGGCGGCGCGGCATTGGCGGCGACGCTCGTCCGTGGGCGGTTGGTCTGGCTGTGGCTGCCGCTGGCGGCCGTGGCCTGGTCGCTGCTGCGAGACGACGCGGTCCGCCGCGAGATGCAACGGCGCCGGCTGGCGCTGTTCGCCGCGCGCCAGGAATGGGTGGAGCTGCGCGCCGCCTGGAACCAACACGCGACCGGGCAAACGTTCGCGGCCCGCTTGCAAGCCCTGACCGCCTTGCGCGACCGGTATCGGACCTTGGCGGTGGAATCACAGCGGGACCTGCGGCGGCTGGAAACCGACCGACGCCAGATTCAGTTGCGGGCGTTCCTGGAGAGCTATTTCATCGACGCGGCCCGGATTCCCGGCATTCTCACCACCGACCAAATGGCGTTGGCCTCCTACGGCATCGAAACCGCCGCCGACGTCACCCCCGAAGCGTTGAAAACCGTGCCCGGCTTCGGCCAGCGGCTAGGCCACCAACGAGCGGCGGCGTTGCTGGGCTGGCGTCAGGCGCTGGAGCAGCGGTTCCGCTACGATCCGCGTCAAGGCGTGGACCCGGCCGCCATCGCCCGCCTGCATCGGCAATATGCCCAGGAACGCGCGCGGATCGAACAGGAGTTGCTGGCGGGACCCAACGAACTGACTAAACTCAAGGCGGAACTTCTCAAACAGCGCGCCCAGCTCAATATCGCCCTGATGCACCAGGCGATGCGGGAAGCGCAAGCCCAGGCCGATTTGCGGGTGTTCCCGCCGGGCCTGGACGCCCTCTGGCGGCGCCGTCGCGGTTAGGCGGCCCGTCGCAGCCGGAGCATGGCCATGGGTAGACGCAACGAACACACGCGCGAGGAACTGCGGGAAATCGCGCTGCAAGCCGCTGAGCATCTGGTCGCCGAGCACGGCCTGGCCGGCCTGAGCACCCGCAAGGTGGTGGGCCACATCGGCTACACGGTCGGCAGTCTGTATATGGTGTTTCGCAATCTGGACGATTTGATCGTCCAGATGAACGAGCGAACGCTGGAAAGCCTGCAAGCCCGGTTGCTCGCCGCCATCGCCGATCAGCCGCCGGCCGCCGCCATTCAGGCGCTGGCGCAGACTTACATCACCTTCGCCCTGACCGAAACCCACCGCTGGCTGGCCATTTACCAGCACCGGATGCCGGAGGGTCAACCCGTGCCCGAGTCCCTCACCGACAAGGTGGCGGGCATGTTCGCGTTGGCGCAGCAACAACTGGCGCGGCTCTGTCCCCGACGGTCCCCCCAGGATATCGCCCTGGCCGCCCGCGCCCTGTGGAGCGGGGTTCACGGCATCTGCATCCTGGGCTTCGATCAGAAGCTGGAAATGGCGGGGGGGCGACCGATTCAGGACGTGACCCGTTCGCTGCTGGATCATTACCTGGCCGGGTTCACGCAAAGCCCATCTGAAATTTAAATATTTTTAAAACAGATCATTATAGGACTTACGCATTGACAAGCATCGTATAATGTGCATATCCAGTCAAACC
>CALGOO010000158.1 GCA_937960715.1 uncultured Candidatus Competibacteraceae bacterium | reverse complement strand
ACCGACGCGCCGGACGGCCTCTCGCTCCCTTACCCCAAGGGGTCTGAACGGTTACAACAGGATCAGATCGGCGGCGTCCAACAGCGCCTTGTCCAGCGTCAGTTCGGGATAGCGCGCCTCCGACTCCGCCGGCAACGTTTCCCAACCGACCAGCGCCAACATCCGGGCGATGTAGGTCTCCCGACCGACGCCCATCCACGGCTTGCGCCAAATCAAATACAACACCCGCCGCCGAGCCCAGGCGACTTGCCGCAATTCCGCCAACGCCTGCTCAAATCGCGCCGCCAGCGCCTCCGCTTCCGCCACCCGGTTAAAAATCCCGCCGAGCAGTCGATAGAGCGGTACGTTGTCTTCTGAGGCCAATCGGGTTGCCGCGGTTAATGCGGTGAAAACTCAGGTATGCACTGCAACCAAAGGCATCCCATGTTGGCAAAAAAAAGAAACAAGATAAAAAACGCGAGCTTGATGTTGATCGATTTATAAAATGACTTTGGCGGTTCGATCCAGGCCGATACCGTACCAAGAATCAGTTGAATAGCGATAATCATAAGAATCGAAATGAACCAATGCTCAACGACAAAAAGCAAAGCTATCACCACGAATGGAAACAAAAGCGCCAACAGCAATAAGATCAAGCAAAAGATAAAAGCTTTTCCCAGGATTTTCAGGATGGAATCGAAGTTGGCCATGAGTCTTTTTTTATCGTTCATCGTAATCTCTTTTCAATGAGGGCCCTATTTCAAAGGCGGCGGCCACGTGATTCGCGCGGAGTTGGTGTCGTCTCAGTTACGCATACAACCCCCCACAACGATACTTCGGGATAAACACGGCATGATATTGACACTCCGTAAGTCCCGCCGTGTTCGCCATCCCCCCGAAGCGAACCCGACGCCACCAGGCATCTTTCACGCCATAACCACGTCGGATATAGATATGGTTATCCATGAAGGGATTATCGGCGCCGCTTCATCGTTTGCGAACTGGGACGATTTCAATTTGAAACAGGAAATTTCACGCCGCTAACCTTGCCGCCACGCGGGATGCCCCTCGCCAGCGGCCCAAAGCGGTGCGACATCCACCCGCGACTTCCGTACAATCCCCGGCATCTCACCCGACCGCCAAGCCCTACCTTTTCCAAACGCTCATGCCCGCCGCTGCTCCGCTGTTCTCCCCTCGCAAGCATTGGGCCGCCCGCTTCGGCGTCGCGCCCTTCCTGCCGATGACGCGCGCCGAGATGGATACGCTCGGCTGGGATTCCTGCGACATCGTCCTCGTCACCGGCGACGCCTACGTGGACCACCCCAGTTTCGGCATGGCGATCATCGGTCGGCTGCTGGAGGCGCAAGGTTTCCGGGTCGGTATCATCGCCCAGCCCGCCTGGACCACCGCCGAACCGTTCCAGGCGCTGGGCCGGCCCAATCTGTTCTTCGGGGTCACGGCGGGCAACATGGACTCGATGGTCAATCGCTACACGTCCGACCGGCGGTTGCGTCACAACGATGCCTACACCCCCAACGACGAGGGCGGCCAGCGGCCGGACCGGGCAGTGATCGTCTACAGCCAGCGTTGTCGCGAGGCGTATCCCGACGCACCCATCGTCATCGGCGGCATCGAGGCCAGCCTGCGCCGCATCGCCCATTACGACTACTGGTCGGACACGGTGCGTCGTTCGATCCTGCTGGACGCCAAGGCCGACCTGCTGCTGTACGGCAACGCCGAGCGCGCCATCGTCGAAGTCGCCCATCGCGCCGCCGCCGGCGAATCTCCCAAGGTCATGCGTGATCTGCGGGGCACGGTGTTCGTCCATGGCGGCCATTGGCCGGAAGGTTGGCTGGAAATCGACTCGACGCTCGACAGCGGTTCCCACACCCCCCGCCACGACCGCGCCAAGACCGTCATTCGCCTGCCCAGTTACGAACAGGTCAGGAGCGATCCGGTCCGGTACGCCCACGCCTCGCGGTTGCTGCATCTGGAAACCAATCCTGGCAACGCCCGCGCCCTGGTGCAGCGCCACGGTGACCGCGATGTATGGCTCAATCCACCGCCGATTCCGTTGACCACCCCGGAACTCGATGCCGTGTTCGACCTGCCCTACGCCCGTGTCCCGCATCCGAGCTACGGCAACGTCCGCATCCCGGCCTACGAGATGATCCGTTTCTCCGTCAACATCATGCGCGGCTGTTTCGGCGGTTGCACCTTCTGCTCGATCACCGAGCACGAGGGCCGCATCATCCAGTCCCGCTCGGAAGCCTCGATTCTGCGCGAGATCGAGGAGGTCCGCGACCGGACACCAGGCTTCACCGGCGTCATTTCCGACCTCGGCGGACCGACCGCCAACATGTATCGGCTGGCCTGCAAGTCGCGGGAGATCGAGCAAAGCTGCCGCCGGCTGTCCTGCGTCCATCCGGGCATCTGTCCCAACCTCAACACCGATCATTCGTCCCTGATCGGCTTGTATCGCAAGGCGCGGGAACTGTCGGGGGTGAAGAAAGTCCTGATCGCCTCGGGAGTGCGTTACGACCTCGCCATCCGCGATTCGGCCTACGTGCGCGAACTGGTCTCCCACCACGTCGGCGGCTATCTCAAGATCGCTCCCGAGCACACCGAGACCGGGCCGCTGGCGAAAATGATGAAGCCCGGTATCGGGGCTTACGACCAATTCAAGGCACTGTTCGAAAAGTATTCGAAGGAAGCCGGCAAGGAGCAGTACCTGATTCCCTATTTCATCGCTGCCCATCCCGGCACGACCGACGAGGACATGCTGAATCTCGCCCTGTGGCTGAAGCGGAACGGCTTTCGCGCCGACCAGGTGCAGGCGTTCCTGCCCAGTCCGATGGCGCTGGCCACCGCCATGTACCACACCGGCCGCAACCCGCTGAAAGGCATCCACCGCGACCGGGGCGAGGTGGTCTTCGTACCCAAGGGCTTGAAGCAGCGGCGGTTGCACAAGGCGTTCCTGCGCTATCACGACCCGGAGAACTGGCCATTGCTGCGCGAGGCGCTCAAGCGGATGGGCCGCGCGGACTTGATCGGCAGCGGCAAGCGGCATCTGATTCCGCTCTGGCAACCCGCCGGCACGGGCGCGACGGGCGGTGAGGGCGCACGGACGGGACGCAAACATGGGGCACAGGCTTTCATGACCCAGCATACCGGTTTGCCGCCGCGCGCTGACCGGGCAAAATCCCCCATTCCCCCCTTGCCGAAGCGGGAAAATCAGGGGAGCTTGCCCCAGCGACCCCTGCTGGACCGCCGCCCGGCGCGCGCCTTTACCCAGGGTAGTCCCTGCGGTGGCGGTCGTCGGTCACGCCGCCCTTAGCGCCTTGCCGTTCAAATCCCAAACGCCGGCATGAGTTCCGCGCTGGTTAGCAAGCCGAATCGGTCTGGATAACGCACCGCCCACAGATATAACCCTTCCGCCGGCGCGGTGACGCCCGCCCGCGTTCGATCCCGTTGCTCCAACACCGCGCGCGCCCACTCGACCGGCCGGTCGCCGGCCCCGATCGCCATCAGCACCCCGGCGATGTTGCGCACCATGTGATGCAGGAACGCATTCGCCTCCACTTCCAGCACCAGGCCGTCGCCTCGCCGTCGCACCGTCAGCTCGCGGATTTCCCGGATTGGGTGCCGCGCCTGGCACTCGGCGGCGCGGAACGCGCTGAAATCATGCTCGCCGATCAGGGCTTGCCCGGCCTCGTCCATCCGGTCGGCGTCGAGCGGTCGGTAGCACCAGGTTGCCCGCCCCCGCCACAGCGCCGAGCGATACGGTCGGTTGAGCATCAGATAACGATAGCGGCGAGCCAGCGCCGAAAAGCGAGCGTGAAAGTCGTCCGATACTTCCCGCGCCCAGTTCAGGCTAAGGTCGGCGGGTAAATGGGCGTTGCCGCCCAATATCCAGCTTCGCGCCGAACGCGCCGCCACAGTGTCGAAATGCGCCACCTGGCCCACGCCATGCACCCCGGCATCGGTGCGGCCGGCGCATATCAGGCGAACTGGATGATCCGCCACCCGGGTCAGCGCCTGTTCCAGAACGGCCTGCACGGTTCGCGCGCCTGGCCGCTGCGCCTGCCAGCCCTGGAACTTGGACCCGTCATACTGCACGCCCACCGCCACGCGCATTCGTTGACTCCGCTCAAAATAAAAATCCCCCGGCCGCCATGGCGGCCGGGGGATCGTCCAGACTTCGCGTCGGACAGGCTACGCGCCCTTCTTGCCGCTCGCGCCGCCACCCTCGTACAGCGCCCGAATCATCGACTTGTCGCGCTGATAGATGTCGTTACGGAAATTCGCCAGCCCGTCTTCGTCCACCCAGGCGGTCCAATACAACAGATACACCGGCACCGTCCGGGGGAGATTGACCACCCGCTGCTTGCCGCTGGTGGAAGCGGTCCTGATCGTCTCCCGGGTCCATTTGGGGTCGAATTTCAGCAGATACTCGGCCAGTTCGACCGGATTGGAAATCCGGATGCAGCCGGAGCTGAAAGTGCGCTGGTTGCGGCTGAACAGTTCGCGCGACGGCGTATCGTGCAGATAGACGTTGTAGGGATTCGGAAACATGAACTTGATCCCACCCAGCGCGTTGCTGGGTCCGGCATCCTGGCGCAACTGATAGCTGAAGTTACTGGCGCTGACCGCCCGCCAGTTGACCGCGCCCGGACGAATCTCCTGGCCGGCGCTGTTGAACACCCGAATGCCCTGTCGCGCCAGAGCATGGGGGCTGCGCCTCAATTGCGGCAGCTTGTCCTTCACCGCGATGGAGCGCGGTACGTACCATTTCGGGCTGAGCACCAGATAGGCCATGTTGGCGGTGAAAGCGGGGGTTTGCCGCTCCCGCCGGCCCACCACCACGTTCGATTCGATGACCCGCTTGTCATCCTCGAACACTTTCATCTTGAAGCTGGGAATGTTGACCAGGATATAGCGCGAACCCAGGTCGTCCGGCATCCAGCGCCAGCGTTCCAGGTTCAATTCGACCTGGCGGATGCGCTCGGCGATCGGTACGTTCAACGCCGCTTGCGTCTCGGCGTTGACAGTTCCGGTTTCCGCCAGGCCATGCCGTTTCTGAAAGCGACGCACCGCGTCGGCCACCGCCTTGTCGAACGCCGCCGATTCACTCTTGTTGGGCGCATCGCTACCGGACAGGTCGCCGCTGGCCTGCAACCGGGCGCGCAAGTCCCGCACCCTGGGACCCTGGGCTCCGGGCGCCAGGCCCGCGACCACCGTCGGCCAGCCGCCGACCGCCGCGACCTCGCGGTACTTGCGCAGCACCTCGCGCAACTGGACATAGCCCTTCTCCCGCGGCCGCAATGCCCGCAGCGACTGGCTCACCGTTTCCTTCGCCAGCGCCTCCTGCAGCACCACCGCCAGATCGCGGGCGCGGGGCTTGATCGCCCACTCAGGGTCCACCTTGCGGGGCGGCAGTCGGCCGGCCAGGAGGTGGGAGCCATAGGTCAGGAAGGTGTCGGTGAACAGCAAGTCGAATTCGGCCAGTGCATCGGGGTGCGCCGCCGATCCTTGCTGCTGAATGGCCTTGAGCCGCTTGTGCAGCTCGGCCGGACGGTAATCGGCGCTCCGCAACCCTTCCTGCTCGGCTTCGGCCACGGCCTTCAACAGATCCTCGGCCGCCGGCGACGGGCCGCCGCTGGCGTCAAGCCAGCCAGCCCGGTACTCGCGCTGGGCATAGAACCGAATGGTGGATTCCAGCGACCGCAAGGCGCGACCATCGACGGTCAAATGAGTTGGCGGTGGATCGGTTCGCACCCGCTGGCAAATCTGGACGGCAACCTGGCCTTCCAGACTTGCCGCGCCCACCGGACAGGGTGGCAGCGGCGGCGGTCCGGCGGGTGTTTCCAGCGCCGCCGGCGTTGCCTCGGCGGGCGCATCCGGCTCCATCTCGTCACCCGTCGGCCCGATTTCCCTGGATGGCCTCAAGGAGGTTGAACCTTGAGAGGCGTCCAAACTCGCCACGGCGGGCGCGGCGGTGTTTTGAGCCGAGGCTTCCGGACCGCCGACGGCTTGCGCCGCCACCGGCCAGGTATTGAGCGCGCATGCGCCCAACAGGCTGCAAACCCATAAAGAAACAATAATTCGCTTAGACATGGCGGCGACAAACCCAAGGCTTCCAAGGGACAGACTGAATCGTGTCATCATACTCACAGAGTATCAAAAAAACCACGGCTTGGCCACAAAATAACAACAAAATCTTCCATGTCCTCGGCTTCGGTCGGTCGTCGGTTCCCGTTCACGTCGGACGGGCCTGAGGGGCATTCGCGAAAATCATCCATTCCGATACATTGACAGCCCCATGGCGTATGCCAACTGAAGCGATGTTCGTGGGGATTGGCCGTTCGTTTCCACCAGAAACACCGAGAAGCCTTTGGTTAGACGATGGAACCGACCGATAATTTTGGCGGCCCCCTACCAATGCGAAACTTCTCTCAATTCCAGCAAGATTTCGTTCAGCGGCGCGCCGTCGCTGTCCACGACGCAGACCAGGTTGGCGACGCCGCACACCGACTGGGTCACACCGCGCACCACCCAACCCCGTGGCGGGGTCCAGCCGCGCATGTTGGTGAACATGGCCAACTGATCGGCGTTGCCTTGAATCATTCGCCGATAGTCGCGGGCGAATTGCGCCAGCCGCCCCATATCGTTGCGGCTCATCAGGCCATAGCCTTCGATCAGATAGCCGTCGTCACGAAAATGGCAGACCACGTTGACGCCATCCAAAGCGAGTAACCGCCGGATCATGCTCATTGAACGGGCTCCTGCTTTTCCAGGATCGCGAAGGCTGCTTCGTAATCGGCCTTGTCGTTGGCCATGACGACGCCCATGAACGGCGGCAGACTGAACTTGCCAGCCTGCTTGTATTGTTCCCGATGCAAGCCGCTGACCACGACCGACCAGTCGAAGCCGATCAGGGTAAATTCCTGGACCGGATAGAACCCCTTCATGGTCGTTACCTTCTCCCAGCCGCGCGCCTGCATGGTGGCGATGCTCATGTTGGCCGCGCACATGTGGGCCAACAGATCGAGAATGGATTCGTCGATGCGATCGGGATAGGCGATGCGCTGCTCCAACAATTCGCCGCTGCCCCGAAATTCGAAGGCCGCCATCGCTCCGGGCAATTTCATCAATTCGTCAAGTTTCGTCATCGTCGCTTCTCCCAAGCTTCCTCAATTTTCTCGATTTTCTTGATTTGGCAACCAGTGCGGGATCAGATCATGTCGGGGGTCACATTGGCCAACTCTTTGCGCATGAATCCGACAATGTCATTGATCGATGCCTTGGTATTGTCAAGTAGGCAAAACATGTTCGCGATCACGCACACGGTATGGGCGGGGCCATGCACCACCCAGCCGCGCGGCGGATGCAACCCGCTGCCCGACCGCAGCGCCTCGAACATCGCGCCTTCCATATTCGCGCCCATGGTGGTGGCGCGACACATGATGGAGGCCATGCGGGCGTATTCCTCGGTCAAGGCGCCCCGGTAGGAAAACCGGTCGCCTCGATAAGCGTACTCACCGACGGCGATAACCCCGGGCTTGGCCAACAAGTCGTTCGCGGTACCCATTTGGACGATATCCTCCATTGTAAGCTGGCGTATGATTTGGATGGTCGGCGTTGCCGCCGAACCGAATGCGATTGGTTAAACCATAGTCAAAGCCCTGCGATAATGCACGCGGCAGCGCAACTTGACGCATGATCGCCACTCATTGTCCCAGCCGCTTTCACCGCTTTCACCGCTTTCACGACCTTCGCCGAACGTGCCTCCATTCGTCCCATCGCCACCGACCGACCCCACCCTCTTGCCCATCGAACCCGCGCTGCCGGCGATTCGGGCCGCGTTGCGCGAGTCCGCCGCCCTGGTGCTGCAAGCGCCGCCCGGAGCCGGCAAGACCACCGGCGTTCCGCTGGCGTTGCTCGACGAGCCATGGCTGGCCGGTCGTTCCATCCTGCTGCTGGAGCCGCGTCGATTGGCGGCGCGGGCGGCGGCGGCGCGCATGGCCGGCCTGCTGGGCGAGGCGGTCGGTCAAACCGTGGGCTATCGCATTCGTTTTGATAACCAGGTATCGCGCCAGACCCGGATCGAGGTACTGACCGAGGGGATTCTGACTCGCCGTTTGCAGCGCGACCCAACACTGGATGGGGTGGGATTGGTGATTTTCGACGAATTTCACGAACGTAACCTGCACGCCGATCTCGCCCTGGCTTTGTGTCTGGACAGTCAGCGCGGCTTGCGCGAGGACCTGCGGCTGCTGGTGATGTCGGCGACCCTGGACGGCACGGCGGTGGCCCGGTTGCTCGGCGACGCGCCCATCGTCACCAGCGAGGGTCGCGCTCATCCGGTGACCCGGCATTATCTGCCGCGCGATCCCGATGGTCTCGATTTCAGCGCGGTGGTTCGCGCGGTGTTGACCGCCTTGCCCCGCCACGCCGGCGATCTGTTGGTGTTTTTGCCGGGTGGCGGTGAAATCCGCCAGGTTCAGCGTCGGCTGGAAGTAGAGCCAGCTTGCGCCGGGCTGGCGCTCGTTCCGCTGTACGGCGATCTGCCGGGCGACGCGCAGCAGCGCGCCTTGCTGCCGGACCCCAAGGGTCGACGCAAGATCGTGCTCGCCACGCCCATCGCCGAAACCAGCCTGACCATCGAGGGTGTGAGCGTGGTGGTGGACGCCGGCTGGACCCGCGTCCCCCGTTTCGACCCGCGCGCTGGCCTGACCCGGCTGGAGACGGTGCGCATCGCCGCCGACGCCGCCGAACAGCGGGCCGGTCGCGCCGGTCGGCTGGGGCCGGGTGTTTGTTATCGCCTGTGGAGCGAAGCCACGCAGAACCGGTTGCGGTCGCGCCGCGATCCGGAAATCCTCGACGCCGATCTGGCGCCGCTGGCGCTGGAACTGGCGCAATGGGGCGTGAGCGATCCACTGGCGCTGGCCTGGCTCGATCCACCACCGTCCGGGGCGCTGGCGCAGGCGCGGGTGCTGTTGACCGAATTGGAAGCGTTGGACGAGCAAGGCCGCATCACCCCGATCGGGCGGGAGTTGGCCGAACTGCCGACCCATCCCCGGCTGGCGCATCTGTTGCGGCGCGGGGCGGCGCTCGGTCATGGCGCGCTGGCCGCCGATTTGGCCGCCTTGCTGGAAGAGCGCGATCTGCTGCGCGGCGAGCATCCCTTCGGCTGTGATCTCACGGCCCGCTTGGAGGCTTTACAAGCCGTCCGACGCGACAGCGCGCGGCGCGGGCCGGCCGATCCCGCCGCGTGCGCCCGGGTGGATCAGGCGGCGCGCCGCTGGCGGCAACTGTTGCGGGCAGGTTCCGAACTTGAAACGCCACCGGCGGCGGAAATTGTCGGTCTGCTGCTGGCGCTGGCCTATCCCGACCGGGTGGCGCGGCGGCGCGACGGCGGCACAGACCGCTATCTGCTCGCCAATGGGCGCGGCGCGCGATTACTGGCTGGCGATCCCTGGTTGGGCCGCGACTGGTTGGCCGTGGCGCACCTGGACGCTGGCGCTAGCGAAGGCCGGATCTGGTTGGCCGCGCCCGTCGATCCAGCCGATCTGGAAACGCGGCTCGCCGCGCGGGTGCGGACGATCGCGGAGGTGCAGTGGGACGACCGGCAGGCGGCGGTGGTCGCCCGCCGGGAGCGCCGGTTGGGTGCCGTGATCCTCGACAGCGCCCCTCTGACGAACGCCGATCCGGTACTGTTGCGCCAGGCCATGGTGGCCGGTGTTCGCCGGCTGGGGCTGGACAGCCTGCCGTGGAGCGATGAGTTGCGCGACTGGCGGGCGCGGGTCCTGTCATTGCGATACTGGCTCCCGGAAGACGGCTGGCCGGATGTGTCCGAGGGGTGGCTGGCGGATCATCTGGACGACTGGCTGGCGCCGTGGCTGGACGGCGTCACCCGGCGCGAGCACTTGCAGCGGCTGGACCTGGCGGCGGCGCTACATGGCTTGCTCGACGGCCGACTGCGGGCGCGGCTGAACGAACTGGCGCCGACCCATCTGCAAGTGCCCAGCGGCTCGCGCCTGCGCTTGCGCTACACGCCGGGCGAACCGCCGGTGCTGGCGGTGAAGTTGCAGGAATTGTTCGGGCTGGCGGACACTCCGCGCATCGCCGACGGGCGGATTGCGGTGACGCTGCACCTGCTGTCGCCGGCGCAGCGGCCGATTCAGGTCACCCAGGATTTGCGCGGCTTCTGGGAACGGACCTACGCCGAGGTCAAAAAGGAGTTGAAGGGCCGCTATCCCAAACATCCCTGGCCGGACGACCCCTGGACGGCAACCCCGACCCGACGCGCTCAACCGGTCCGCAAATCCGGTTCCGGTTAGGCGCGTCTCGTCAAGTACCTACATATTCCGCCGATACTGCCCGCCCACCTCGAACAGCGCCGTGGTGATCTGTCCCAGTGAGCAGCAGCGCACCGCGTCCACCAGCACCGCGAACAGGTTCTCGTTGTTGATCGCCGCCTGCTTCAACCGCGCCAGCATCGGACCGCTGTCCTTGCGGTTTCGCTCCTGGAATTCCCGCAGCCGCCGCAATTGGCTTTGCTTTTCCTCCTCGGAGGAGCGGGCCAGTTCGATCTTGACCTGATCCGGCTTAGCGTGCGGGTTGCGGAAGGTGTTGACGCCGATGATCGGGTAGGAACCGTCGTGCTTGATCGTCTCGTAATACAGCGATTCCTCCTGAATCTTGCCGCGCTGATAGCCGGTCTCCATCGCGCCCAGCACGCCGCCGCGCTCGCTGATCCGCTCGAATTCCCGCAAGACCGCTTCTTCCACCAGATCGGTCAGTTCGTCGATGATGAACGCGCCCTGATTCGGGTTCTCGTTCTTCGCCAGACCCCATTCCTTGTTGATGATCAACTGCACCGCCATCGCCCGCCGCACCGATTCCTCGGTCGGGGTGGTGATCGCCTCATCGTAGGCGTTGGTGTGGAGCGAATTGCAGTTGTCGTAAATGGCGATCAGCGCCTGCAAGGTGGTGCGGATGTCGTTGAAATCCATTTCCTGGGCGTGCAAGGAACGGCCCGAGGTCTGGATGTGGTATTTCAGCTTCTGGCTGCGCTCGTTGGCGCCGTATTTGTAGCGCATCGCCGTGGCCCAAATCCGCCGCGCCACCCGGCCCATGACCGAATATTCCGGGTCCATGCCGTTGCTGAAGAAGAACGACAGGTTCGGGGCGAAATCGTCGATATGCATTCCGCGCGCCAGATACGCTTCGACGTAGGTGAAGCCATTCGCCAGCGTGAAGGCCAGTTGCGAGATCGGATTGGCGCCGGCTTCGGCGATGTGATAGCCGGAAATGGAGACCGAGTAGAAATTCTTGACGGCGTGATGGACGAAATACTCCTGAATGTCGCCCATCATCTTCAAGGCGAATTCGGTGGAGAAGATGCAGGTGTTCTGCCCCTGGTCTTCCTTGAGAATATCCGCCTGCACCGTTCCGCGCACGTTCTCCAACACCCATTCCCTAATTTTCTCGATCTCGTCGTCGGTCGGCGGGCGGTGGTTGTCGCGCTCGAATTTCTCGATTTGCTGGTCGAAGGCGGTGTTGAAGAACATGGCCAGGATGATCGGCGCCGGGCCGTTGATGGTCATGGAAATCGAGGTGGTCGGACAACACACGTCGAAGCCGGAATACAGCACCTTCAAATCGTCCAGCGTGGCGATGGACACCCCGGAATTGCCGACCTTGCCGTAAATATCGGGGCGCTCGTCGGGATCGCAGCCGTACAGCGTCACCGAGTCGAAGGCGGTAGACAGCCGGGTGGCCTCCGCGTGCTCGGACAGCTTCTTGAAGCGGCGATTGGTGCGGAACGGGTCGCCCTCGCCGGCGAACATCCGGGTCGGGTCCTCGTTCTCGCGCTTGAAGGCGAACACGCCGGCGGTGTAGGGGAAGCTGCCCGGCAGGTTCTCCAGCATCATCCAGCGCAACAGCTCGCCGTGCTCGTCGAAGCGCGGCAGCGCCACCTTGGGAATCCGGCTGCCGGACAACGAGCGGCTGGTCAGCTTGGTGCGGATTTCCTTGTCACGGATTTTGACCACGTACTCGTCGCCGCTGTAGCTTTCCTTCACCTGCGGCCACATGTCCACCAGCTTGCGGGCGTGCGGATCGATCCGCGTTTCGACCTGTTCCAGCAGCGGTTGCAGATCGGCGACCGGCTTGCCGGCGGCTTCCAGCAGCGCTTTGACTGCGTGGAGTTGCTGGCGCTGGCGAATCAGCTTGACCTGATCCTCCACCTGCTGGTGATAGCCGCGCACGGTGTCGGCGATTTCGGCCAGATAGCGGGCGCGGGCCGCCGGCACGATCACGGTCTTGCCGGTGGAAGCCCGGCTCTCGGCGGGTGGCAAGCGGCCCGGTTGCAACGCCAGGCCCTTGTCGCGCAGCAGTTCGACCACGCCCTGATAGAGCGCCGTCACCCCGTTGT
>CALGOO010000157.1 GCA_937960715.1 uncultured Candidatus Competibacteraceae bacterium | reverse complement strand
GTGCCTCTTCCGGCGCCAGTTCCCGCTCCAGCGTCAGCCCGTCCAATTGCCGCAGGATGGCGGCGAAATGGAACGCGATCCCGTCGTAGCCGAGCCGGCCTTCCTGGTACTGGCGGGCGATGGCCTCCGCCCCGGCGGGATCGCGCCGGTTGAGACAGTCCTGGTAATCCTGGATCCGCGCGACCGACTCCCGGTGGACCCGCGCCAGGGTGGCGGCGTACAGCCGTCCCCCGACGTTCAGGTAGTGCAGCAGGGCAATCGGGTGAGTGGACGGGTCCAGTTCCAGGCGCTGGCACAGACGGTCGGCCCGTTCGGTGGCGGCGCGGGCCAGCACCGTCCGGGCATCGGCCAGCACCGTCGCCCGGTCGCGCTGGAAATCATGTTCCAGTGCGGCGACCGCGATGCGGGCCAGGACTCTGGCATAACCCCACTGCACGTCCAACGATGCGCCGGCCGACACCCACTCCCGCCGTTCCTCGGGCGGCCACCGGGCGTCGGCCGGTACCGACGGCGCCAGCAGGGTGGCCAGGGTTTCGGGCGAACGCTGGCTGACCCAATCGGGATTCCGTTCGATCAGCGCCGCCAGCAACCGATGCACTTCGTACTGGTGATAGCCCGACAGAGTAGCGGTCGCTGGATCGAGGCCGGCATTCCGCAGCAATCGCGTCGCGAGGTGGCGGGCGCAGTCGGCCAGCCACTGGCCCGCACGCGGCAGATACGCCTCCACCGCCTGGGGTTGTCGCAATGCGGCGCTCACCAGTAGGCTCATGACCTTGCCGTGCGCGAGCGCGTGTTTCAGCCGCTCGCGGGCGGCGCGCTGCTGGGTTTGCTGGACTTCCCCTTCCTCCCCCGTCATCGGTACCGGCCAGGGCGCCGCCGTCGCGGTCGCTGTCAGTGGGCCGGTGGCCTGACGCATCGCCGCCAGGGCGGGAGCCGGCGTGGAACGGACGGGGGCGCTCGTTCCCGCCGGGATCAGGTAGGCGCCCAGTTGAGCGGGTGGGATCGCGGTACTGCGCACCGTGCTCATGTCATTGGTTCTCCCCGAGAGGTCTCCACCGGTGGGAGGATCGGCGCACCGGCCACCGCCACCCCACCGCTGTCGATGCCGCACCTCAGGCGAACCCGACCGGGAATCCTGAGGTTTTAGCCAGCGGCTTGGCCTTTAATAATGAATTAAATAGAATAATAACCAATAATTCAAGATCGCTACCCGGATGATCGTGCCCGTTCCCCACCCCGCCCGCAGCGAGTCCGCTGCCTCCGCCGAACCGGACGCCACCGCCCTGGCGGGCCTGCTGGCCTGGATCGCCTGGACTCAGGTTGAGGCCGGTTGCGACCTCCATGCCCTGGACGATGGCGCTACTTTGGTGGTCGCTACGTCGGCGCTCGCCCACGGCTTTCAACTGGGCTGGCTGGCCGCGGAGGCGGGGCCAGGAGGGCCGTTCCTGGGCTATGGCGAAGTGCTCGACGGGTTCGCCGATGCCTGGCGGGGCGTCCAATTCAGCGCCACCGGCGTGCTGTTGGTGGCGCGCGCGGTCGAGCCGCTGGCGGTGCTGCTCCCCACCGACTGGCCCGCCGCCGTCGGGGCGCTGGCTCGCCGGGCGGCGCTGGCGAACATCCACGAGTGTCGCTTAACGCCTTTCACCACGGCCTATCTGAATCGGCTGCGCGAGCGCCCCATTGCTCGCGGGGCGGCCGTCGCCCACCTCGGTGACCTGCAAGTGACGCGGAGCGTCTCGATTCCCATCCTGGAGGAAACCCTATGGTTCACACGACTCCGAATGCTCGCGGCCTAAGCGTGATCGCCTTCCCGCTGACCGGCCTCGCGCCGGGCGATCCCCGCCTGATTCCGGGGCTGGCCCTGGTCCTGCCGCCGCCGCAGCGCCGAGAACTGGCGGAAGTGCTCCAACGCGCGCCGCAGCCTCGACAGCTCATCGAGCGCCTGCGTCAGGCCCTGCAACGCCGGGAACCGCTGGCGCGCATCGTCGAACGACTGGCGCGCGAGCCGGTGCTCCTGCCGCAACCGCCTCGCGCGGACGATCCACCGGCTCCGACGCTCCGGGAGACGAGGCAGCCCCACCGTGCGGCGCGACCGGCATCCCCCTGGGCTGTCAAGCCGTATCCGTGATCCATCCACCCAGCACGGAAGTTCCGATAGCACACCCCCGGTTAGAGACCATGCGCGTGCATTGCGATGGCAATGCATCTGCATTACCATCGAGTTCTTCTACCGGAGAGTGTTGTCATGGCGTCCACGCTCGAAGTCGAATCCACGCTCACCGACCGCTATCAAACCACCGTGCCGGAAACCGTTCGCCGCGCCCTCAAGCTGGGCAAACGCGATAAGATCCATTATTCGATCCTGTCCGACAGCGCCGTGCTGATGACCCGCGCCGCTCGCGTCGAAGGTGAAGACCCGGTATTAAGACCGTTCCTGGACTTCCTGGCGCGCGACATCGCCCGTCACCCGGAACGGCTTCAGGCGGTCGATACCGGACTGGTCCAGCGCCTCCAAGCCCTGGTCGGCGGCGTGGAGGTGAATCTCGATGCCCCGCTGTCGGCCGATGACGAATGAGCCGGGGAGTCGATCACTGCTGGTCGTCAACGGCTGGGCGCTCTTCGCCCATCCGTTGTTCCTCGACCAGATCGAGACGCTGATCCAGCAGGTCGAAGCCCTCCAGCGGAAAGATCCGGTCGGTTACGTCAGGAAAAACGCCAGCAAGCGGCTGGCCGCCATTACCAAGCTGGCGTTCGAGGTCATTCCGCAAGACCCCACGCGCACCGAGTACCGGCAAGGCCATACCCTCGGCGCAGGGCGCCAGCACTGGTTTCGCGCCAAGTTCTTCCAGCAGTATCGCCTGTTTTTCCGCTACCACGCGCCGAGCCAGGTGATCGTCTATGTGTGGGTGAACGACCAGGACAGCCAACGCGCCTACGAGAGCGGCAACGACGCCTACCGGGTGTTCCGCAAAATGCTGGCCAGCGGCCATCCGCCCGATGATTGGGACCTACTCCTGGCCGAGGCCCGTGCGGAAACGGCTCGCTGGCAGCAGGTCGGCGCGCAGACCAGCGCCACCCAGCCCTGAATCCCCCCGGCCGGGCCGGCCACGACGCCCTCTCTTTGGTCCAGGCTGAACTCGGCGAGTTGGGTGGTCATGGTCCCCGCCAGATGGCGTCCAGCCGCGCCCGCCTGTTCGGTGGCCGCCGCCAGCGCGCCCAGACGGTCGTTCAGGGCGTCCAGACGGGTCAGAGTTTCCGCATCCAGGTCGGTCAAAAAGCGGTCCGACACGCCATCGCACCGGCGCAGTGTAGCTTTGAAGTGGTGACCGCCAGCGGCCGATCGCGCACCGGGCCGGATCCCGCCGCTCCGCACCCGGCAGGGGCCATTAGGGGACGCGCCCCGGCGCGGGGCATGGTTCACTCCCTCGCTCGCCGACGGCCGGTTGCGGCGTGCGGGTTGGGTATTTTTGACTCACCGACCTGTTGACTCATCGGCGTACTGACTCACTGACTTACCAGACGGGATCTCCATCACGCAGTGACGCAGACTTGCTGGAAGGGTTCGCCAGGGTGGCGCCGGCTAATCTGGATGGTGACTTTGAAGTTGAGCTTGTTGAGAAACCCGATCAACCGTTCTTGGCTAAAGCGGTGAAACCGGGCGCACATGAGCGCCGATACTTCGGGCTGCCTGATCCCCAAACAAGCGGCGGCTTCGGCTTGGGTGTAACCCCGAGCCTTGAGCAGGGCCACCACCTGCGCGCCCAAGGCGGCACGCGTGTACAGTTCGTCGGCGTCGTCCAAACCCAAATCCGCAAAGACATTACCACTACTATTCTCAAATTCGATTTCCGGGGTCATGTTGCGCCAACTCCTGAGCCGCCTGGTACCGTTGCTTGATCAAATCCACGTCCGGTTGCGGCGTGCTGATACCCGTTTTGGATTTTTTCTGAAAAGCGTGCAGCACATACAGCTTGGCGCCGAGCTGTACGGCGTAGACCAGCCGGTAAGGGGTGTGATTCAAAGTGATGCAAATCCCATAATACCCCATGACCTACTGATACC
>CALGOO010000156.1 GCA_937960715.1 uncultured Candidatus Competibacteraceae bacterium | reverse complement strand
AAGGCCGGCAAGAAGGCCGGCAAGAAGGCCGGCAAGAAGGCCGGCAAGAAGGCCGACAAGAAGGCCGGCAAGAAGGCCGGCAAGAAGGTCTGCATTCGGAACGACGAGCTTTGTTGCGCTTGATCCGCCGCCGCTTCGGTGAATCTGCCGCCGCGCAAAGCACCCCGGAACTGGAACGGATTGACCAACCGCCGATTCTGGAAGACCTGTTTGAGAACCTGCTGGACTGCGCCGATGCAACCGCCTGGCTGGCGCGGCTGAATGCGGCGGCTGGGGAAGAGCGGCGTCCAGACGCTACCGATGCGGCTTGACTGATGTGCGGCATCGCCGGCTACGCCGGTCCTTTTCTTCCCGGTTTGGCCGCGCGCATGAACGCCGCCCAGGCCCATCGTGGGCCGGACGGGCAGGGCGTGTTCGAAGACCCCGCCGCCGCCATTGCTCTCGGCCACGGCCGCCTCGCCATCCTCGACCTCACCCCCGCCGCCGCCCAGCCGATGCACTCCCCGGACGGGCGACATGTGCTGGTGTTCAACGGCGAAATCTACAATTTCTCCGATCTGCGTCAGGACCTGATCGCCAAGGGCCACCGCTTCACCTCCACCGGCGACACTGAAGTGTTATTGCACGGCCTGATGGAGTACGGCATCGCCTTCACCGAACGGCTCAATGGTATTTTCGCCTTCGCCCTGTGGGACCGGCGGGAACGGGACCTGTGGCTGGCCCGCGACCCGCTCGGCGTCAAACCGCTGTACTACGCCGAACCGGTCCCCGGCGTCCTGCTGTTCGCCAGCGAGATCAAGGCGTTACTGCAACACCCGCGGCTTTCCCGCGCACCCGACTTCAGCGCCCTGCAACAGCATCTCGCCTATTGCCACGCCGCCGGCGACCGCACCGCCCTCAAAGCGGTCAAACGGTTGCCGCCCGGGTGCGGGTTGCGCTGGCGGGTCGGCCAGCCGCTCGACCTCCAGCGGTACTGGCGCGCTCCGTTTGATCAGGAACCGCTCCAGGGTCGTCGCAGTGCGCTCGCCGATCTGCGCCAGCAACTGCAAGACGCCACCCGGCGGCAGATGGTGGCCGATGTGCCAGTCGGTCTGTTTCTCAGCGGCGGACTGGACAGCAGCCTGATCGCCGCTCTGGCCGCGCGGGACGGCGACGCCAACCTCGACTGCTTCACCGTCACCTATCCCTCAGCCGACAATCGCCTCGACCGCGCCACCGAAGACCTGCCCCACGCCCGCGCCCTGGCCCGGCGACTCGGTCTGCCGCTCCACGAGATCGACCTGCAACCCCAGGTCGCCGATCTCTGGCCCCGCCTGATCGACCACCTCGACGAACCGCTGGCCGACCCCGCCGCCATCGCCTGTTACCTGATTTGTCAACTGGCCCGGCAGCACGGCGTCAAGGTGTTGCTGTCCGGGCAGGGCGGCGACGAGTTGTTCTGCGGCTATCCCCGCTATCAGGTGTTCCATGCCACGGCGGGGCTGGACCGCTGGCCGCTCGCGCCGCGCCGGATGATCGCTCGTCTGGCGGCCCACTTCCCCGGCGCGTGGGAAGGCCGATTCGGGGCTAATCTGCGGCGGGCGCGGCGGGTGCTGATCGAACTGGCGGAACCCGCCACCACCCGCTTTCTCGACCTGTGCGCCAACACCCCGCAGGCCGAAGTCAGCCGGATCTGGTCGCCGGCGGTGCGGGACGCCCGGCGCGGCGAAACCTTTCGCGACGATTGTCAGCGCCATATCGCCGCCACCGGCTTATACGGCCTGGCCGCCGTCCAGGAGCGCGACCTCGCCATCTACCTGCCCAACCACAACCTCAACTACACCGACAAAATGAGCATGGCGGTGGGCGTGGAAGCGAGGGTGCCACTGCTGGATCTGGATCTGGTCAACACGGTCACCCGTTATCCCTACCCCTGGTTGCTGGGGCGCAAGACCAAGGTGCTGCTGCGGGAAGCGGCGCGGGGTATCGTCCCGGACACCATCATCGACCGGCCCAAGGCCGGTTTCGGCGCGCCCTATCGCAAATGGCTGCGCTACGACCTTGCCGAGATGTGGCGCGACCTGACCTCGGAATCCGCCGTCAAGGCCAGGGGCTGGTTCGACCACGCCGCTCTGCAAGATGCGCGCGCCCGCAGCCAGTCCGGCCACGACGATTTGTACATGCTGCAATGGGCGGTGCTGACCATGGAGTTGTGGGCCAGACGGTTCATCGATCAGCCTTCTGTCGGAGCCCCCGCATGAACGAAGCGAAACAAGCCGTCCGCGAATTCTGGAACCAGGCCGCTTGCGGCGAAGACCTTTATCTGACCGATACGGAAATGGCGAGCTACGCGGCGCAAGCGCGGACGCGCTATGCCCTCGAACCCTATATCCGGGACTTTGCCGGGTTCGAGGACACCCGGGGATTGCGCGTCCTGGAGATCGGCGTGGGGCTGGGGGCGGATCACCAGCAATTCGCCGAGGCGGGCGCCGATCTGTGGGGCATTGATCTCACCGAGCGCGCCGTCGAACACACCCGCCGGCGGCTTTCGGCCTTCGGCCTGACGTCTCACCTGGCGGTGGGTGACGCGGAACACCTGGACTTTCCCGATGAATCGTTCGACCGGGTGTATGCCTGGGGGGTGTTGCATCATAGTCCCGACACCCCCAAAGCGATTGCCGAAGTCTGGCGGGTGCTGAAACGCGGGGGGGGGGCGAAATTCATGATTTACCACAAGCACAGCATCATCGGCTTCATGCTGTGGCTGCGCTACGGACTGTTGGCCGGGCGACCGTGGCGCTCCTGGGCCGATATTTATGCCCATCATCTCGAAAGCCCCGGCACGAAAGCCTACACCATCACTGAAGCCCGCCAGTTATGCGTCCGCTTCACGCATTGCCAGATCACCACGATTCTCACCCACGGCGATTTGCTGACTTCCGCGGCCGGCCAGCGCCATCGCGGCCTGTTGCTGACCGTGGCCCGCAAGCTCTGGCCGCGTTGGCTGATTCGGCGATTCTTCCCCAACAACGGCCTGTTCATGCTGATCACGGCGGTCAAGTAGTGGCGGAGATGGCGTTGCCCCATCCGGGTATTGCTGGTGGGGGCGTGGAAAGGCTTTAATATTTGATGTGATAAAATCAATGCATCAAGTCATCAACTGGGTGGGGGTTCTAGCATGAGAACCACGCTGGACATCGACGAGGACGTACTGACGGCCGCCAAGGAACTGGCTCGACAGCGGCGGATGTCGGCGGGCCAGGTCGTCTCGCAATTGCTACGCCGGGCGCTGACCGGTCAGGGAATGCCGATTCCACCTACGGATGGCACGGTATCAAGTGTCCTCCCGGTGGCAGGGTTTCGGCCATTCCCTGCCGGCCGGGCGGTGGTCACCAACGACGATGTCGACGCCTTGCGGGAGACCGAGGGCGTGTGATGCGCGCGCTGTTGGATGTGAATGTCCTGATCGCCTTGCTCGATGCGGGTCATCTCCATCACGGCCTGAGCAGAGAGTGGCTCACCCGCCACCTTGATGCGGGCTGGGCCTCGTGTCCCCTCACGCAGAACGGTTGTATTCGCATCCTCTCACAGCCAGCCTACCCCAATTTGGTGCCGACGGTGCAAGTCGCCGAGCGGCTGGCCGAGGCCGCGCAACATCCGGCCCATGCCTTCTGGCCGGATTCCATCAGCCTGCTGCAACCGAATAGCCTGGTGTGGGATCGGCTGCTCAGTTCGCGGCAGGTGACGGACGCCTACTTGCTGGCGCTGGCGGTCGAACGGGGCGGGCGGTTAGTCACGTGTAACCGTTCACTCCCCCTCCCGGCGGGAGGGGGTTGGGGGGAGGGTAAGTCGTTGGCGCCACTCCGCTTCCCCCTCCCAACCTCCCCCCGCTGGGGGGAGGTGCCTGAACGCTTACAGTCACGTTGGACCGAGGTATGCCCCTGGCCGCCGTGCGGGGAGCGCAGTCGCGGTATCTGGTGGTGCTGTCATGAGAGAAAGCAAAGGGGTACGTTAATGAGCAGCACAACTCTGGACGACGTATGGGCCTTGTTCCGTGAAGTGGCGGAGGCGCAGAAGGAAACCGACCGCAAATTTCAGGAGACCGATCGCAAGTTTCAGGAGACCGATCGCAGGTTTCAGGAAACCGCCCGTCAGTTTGAGGAAACCGACCGCAAGTTTCAGGAGACCGCCCGTCGGTTTGAGGAAACCGACCACAAGTTTCGAGAAACCGACCAACAGATCAAACTGCTAGGTAAAAAAATCGGCGATTTGGGCAACCGGCTGGGCGAATTCGTCGAAGGGCTGGTTAAACCGGCGGTGGTTCGGCTGTTTCAGGAACGAGGGATCAAGGTCCACGAGGTTCATGCCGACATCGCGGTCAATCGCCACGACGAGGGGATTCAAATCGACTTGTTGGTGGTCAACGACGCCGAGGCGGTGCTGGTGGAAGTGGAAAGCAAGCTGGCGCAGGCCGACGTGGACGAGCATCTGGAGCGGTTGGCGAAATTCAAGCGGATGTTGCCGCGCTATGGCGATGTGCGGGCCATGGGCGCGGTCGCCGCCATGGTGATGCCGCCGGATGTGGCTCGTTACGCATACCGGCAGGGATTGTTCGTCCTGGCGCAAACCGGCGACAGCGTGACGATTCTCAACGACGACTGTTTCCAGCCCAAGGCGTGGTAGAAAGGCTTTTGTCGTGGCTTGACCTCCCATCTGGCTGGATCGGCCGAGAATCGGCTGGAATCCGGCTCCATGGTTCGGCGTTCTCCACCTAAACCGATGAAACAAATCCTCCAGTCCCTCAAAACCGGCGCCACCACAATCGCCGACGTGCCCTGTCCCGCCGTCCAGCGTGGCCAACTGCTGATCCGCTCCACCCACACCCTGATCTCCGCCGGCACCGAGCGGATGTTGGTCGAGTTCGGCAAGGCCGGCTGGATCGACAAGGCCCGCCAGCAGCCGGACAAGGTACGGATGGTGCTGGACAAGATCAAAACCGACGGCTTGTTGCCCACGATCGAGACGGTGTTCAACAAGCTCGATCAGCCTTTGCCGCTGGGCTATTGCAATGTCGGCGTGGTGCTGGAGACGGGATCGGGCGTCACCGGGTTCGCGCCCGGCGACCGGGTGGTCAGCAACGGCAAGCACGCCGAAGTGGTCAGCGTGCCAGTCAACCTGTGCGCCAAAGTTCCCGATGCCGTGTCGGACGCCGAAGCGGCTTTCACGGTGCTGGGCGCGATTGCTTTGCAAGGCATCCGCCTGGTCGGGCCGACCCTGGGCGAGGCCGTGGTGGTCACCGGCCTGGGGCTGATCGGCCTGATGGCGGTGCAACTGCTGCGCGCCCAGGGGTGCCGGGTGCTGGGGCTGGATTTCGACCCCGCCAAACTGGCGCTGGCGCGGCGGTTCGGGGCCGAGACCGTCGATCTGGCCGCGGGCCAGGACCCGCTGGCGGCGGCGCAAGCTTTTTCACGCGGGCGCGGGGTGGACGCGGTGCTGATCACTGCTTCGACCCAGAGCAACGAACCCGTGCGGCAGGCGGCGCGGATGTGTCGTCAGCGCGGGCGGATCGTGCTGGTCGGCGTCACGGGGCTGGAACTGTCGCGCGCCGATTTCTACGAGAAAGAACTGAGGTTCCAGGTGTCCTGCTCCTACGGGCCGGGGCGTTATGACCCCAATTACGAAGAGCGCGGTCAGGATTATCCGGTGGGCTTCGTGCGCTGGACCGAGCAGCGCAACTTCGAAGCCGTGCTGGATTTGCTGGCCGAGAGCCGGCTGGACGTGAAGCCGCTGATTTCGCATCGCTTCGCCCTGGCCGATGCCGAGCAGGCTTACGCACTGGTGGGCGGCGCGGGGCCGTCGCTGGGGGTTCTGCTGCGCTACCCGACGGTTGCCGAACAACCGGAAATCGTATTGCGGCAGCAGACGGTAGCGTTGGCTCCCCCTTCATCCCCAACCCCCCTTTCACCAGGGGAGAGAGGCGATGGCCCTCACCCCCAACCCCTCTCCCACGGGAAGAGGGGGGGTGTAGCGATCGGCTTCATCGGCGCCGGCAACTATGCGACCGGGGTGCTGATTCCCGCCTTCAAGGAGGCGGGCGCGCGACTGCGAACGGTCGCTTCCAACGGTGGGGTGAGCGGTCTGCACGCGGGCCGCAAGTTCGGCTTTGCGGCGACCACCACCGATACCGCCACGGTCTTCGCCGATCCCGAAGTCGATGCTGTCGTCGTGATCACTCGCCATGACAGCCATGCCCGCTATGTCATCCAGGCGCTGCGCGCCGGCAAGCACGTGTTCGTTGAGAAGCCGTTGTGCCTGACCCTGGAAGAACTGGCGGAGATCGAGCAGGTTTGCGGGGCGGCCAGCAGGTTGGTCGTCCACCAGATGCCGTAGAGGCGG
>CALGOO010000155.1 GCA_937960715.1 uncultured Candidatus Competibacteraceae bacterium | reverse complement strand
GCCCCCGCCAGTCCGACGTGATGATCGTCGCCGGCACCCTGTGTAACAAGATGGGGCCAGCCCTGCGCAAGGTCTACGATCAGATGCCCGAACCGCGCTGGGTGATTTCCATGGGGTCCTGCGCCAACGGCGGCGGCTATTACCACTATTCCTATGCGGTGGTGCGCGGTTGTGACCGGATCGTGCCGGTGGATATTTACATACCGGGCTGTCCGCCGACGGCGGAAGCGCTGCTGTATGGCATCATCCAGTTGCAGAACAAGATCAAGCGCACCAACACCATAGCCCGCTGAGAGACCTGCTCCATGGCTGACATGCAGACCCTTGTGGAACAACTCCAGGCCCGGTTCGGCGATGCCTTGCTGGAGTGTAAGCTTGACCGTGGGGAGGTAACCGTCGAAGTTTCACCGACGCGGGCCATTGAGGTGTTTACCGCCCTGCGCGATGAGCCCGATTTTGCCTTTGAGCAGGTCATGGATGTTTGCGGGGTGGATTATTCGGCCTACGGCGAAGTGGAGTGGGCCACCAGCGAATCCACCGACCAGGGATTCAGTCGCGGCGCGGTGGAGCGAGCCACCGGTCGCGGTCCGTCAGCGGTAGGGTACGCGGCTGGGCGAACCGTTACCGGCAAGGGCCGTTTCGCCGCTGTTTACCAGCTTCTGTCGGTATCTCGCAACCAGCGGCTGCGGGCGCGCGTCTTCGCGCCGGATGATGAACTGCCGGTGGTGCCCTCGGTCGTGGGTTTGTGGTCCTCGGCCAATTGGTTCGAGCGCGAGGCGTTCGACCTGTTCGGCCTCGTGTTCGAGGGCCATCCTGATTTACGCCGCATTCTGACCGACTATGGGTTCATCGGCCATCCGTTCCGCAAGGATTTCCCGCTGATCGGCAACGTCGAGATGCGCTACGACCCCGAACGTGGCCGCGTGGTGTACGAGCCGGTCAGCATCGAGCCGCGCGTGCTGGTGCCCCGCGTCATTCGCAAGGACAACCGTTACCTGCCCGAGTCTCGCTAACCGAGAAAACCGCCGATGCCTGAGATTCGCAATTACACCCTGAACTTCGGGCCGCAACATCCCGCCGCGCATGGCGTGCTGCGCCTGGTGCTGGAACTGGACGGCGAGGTGGTGCAACGCGCCGATCCGCATATTGGCCTGCTGCACCGCGGCACCGAAAAGCTGGCCGAAAGCAAGCCGTTCAACCAAAGCATCGGCTACATGGACCGGCTCGACTACATGTCGGCGATGAGCAACGAGCACGGCTATGTGCTGGCCATCGAAAAATTGCTGGGTATCCAGCCGCCGGCGCGCGCCCAGTACATCCGGGTCATGTACGCGGAAATCACCCGCATCCTGAATCATCTGTTGTGGATCGGCGCGCACGGTCTGGATGTCGGGGCCATGACCATGTTCCTCTACGCCTTTCGTGAGCGCGAGGATCTGATGGACTGTTACGAGGCGGTCTCCGGGGCGCGGTTGCATCCCTCCTATTTTCGGGTGGGCGGGGTCTATCGCGACCTGCCGAACTCGATGCCGAAGTATGAATACGAAACATCCCGTTGTCACAGCAAGAAGGATGTGGATGATCGCAACACCACCCGGCAGGGATCGCTGCTCGATTTTATCGAGGCGTTCACCGACCGCTTCCCCCAGCGGGTGGATGAATACGAAACCCTGTTGACCGACAACCGCATCTGGAAACAGCGGCTGGTCGGCATCGGCGTGGTGTCGCCTGAGCGCGCCCTGCAACTGGGCTTTTCCGGGCCAATGCTGCGTGGTTCCGGCATCGCCTGGGATCTACGCAAGAAACAGCCTTACGAAGTCTACGATCAACTGGATTTCGACATTCCCGTGGGGGTCAGCGGCGACTGTTACGACCGTTATCTGGTCCGGGTCGAGGAACTGCGCCAGTCCAATCGCATCATCCGGCAATGCGTGAAATGGCTGAAGGAAAATCCCGGTCCGGTCATCATCGATGATCACAAGGTCGCGCCGCCGCGACGGGAGAAGATGAAGGAAGACATGGAGGCCCTGATCCATCACTTCAAGTTGTTTACGGAAGGTTATTGCGTACCCGAGGGTGAGGTTTACGTGGCTACCGAGCACCCCAAGGGCGAGTACGGAATTTATCTGATTTCGGACGGCGCCAACAAACCCTATCGAGTCAAGGTCCGGGCGGCCGGTTTCGCGCATCTATCGTCCATGGACGAGATGACTCGCGGCCATATGCTGGCCGACGTGGTGGCCGTCATCGGCACCCAGGATATCGTTTTTGGAGAGGTCGACCGCTAATGAGTCCACGCAAGAGCGATCTGCTGTCCGCCCACGCCCGCGCGGAGATCGATCATTGGCTGACCCGCTATCCCGTCGACCGGAAACAGTCCGCCGTGTTGGCGGCCCTGCGCGAGGTCCAGCACGAGAACGGCGGCTATCTCACCACGGAATTGATGGATGCGGTGGCCGACTACCTGGACATGCCGCCCATCGCCGTTTACGAGGTGGCCAGTTTCTATTCGATGTTCGAGCTCAAACCGGTCGGTCGCCACAGCATCGCGGTATGCACCAACATCTCCTGCATGTTGCGCGGCGGCGATACCGTATTGGCCTATATCGAGAAAAAACTGGGCGTCAAGCTGGGCGAGAGCACGCTGGACGGCAAGTTTTATCTGAAACGAGAAGAAGAATGCTTGGCCGCCTGCTGTGGAGCGCCAATGATGCAGGTTGATCATGTCTATTACGAGAATCTGACCCCCGAGAAAGTCGATCAGATTCTCGATAGCGTGGAGTAAAGCCGCGATGGCCAACGAAGTTTGCTACCGAACGCTGGGTCTGGAGCAGTCCTGGTCGCTCAAGACGTACATGAGCGTGGGCGGTTACGAAGCTTGGAAGAAGATTCTGGCCGGCCAGATGACACCGGATCAAGTGATCGACGAAGTCAAGAAATCCGGTTTGCGCGGTCGCGGTGGCGCCGGATTCCCGGCCGGGCTGAAATGGACTTTCATGCCGCGTAACGCCACGGTGCAAAAGTACATGGTTTGCAATTCGGACGAATCCGAACCAGGCACCTGCAAGGACCGCGACATCCTGCGTTTCAATCCACACGCCCTGGTCGAGGGCATGGCCATCGCCGCTTTCGCCACCGGTTCCACGGTCGGCTACAACTACATGCGCGGCGAGTTCATGGACGAGCCCTACCAGCGGTTCGAGAATGCGGTCAAGGAAGCCTATGCCGCCGGCCTGCTGGGCAAGAACATTCAGGGGTCGGGCATCGATTTCGATCTGTATCCGACTTTGGGCGCCGGCGCCTACATCTGCGGCGAGGAAACCGCGCTGCTGGAATCGCTGGAGGGCAAGAAGGGCCAGCCGCGCTTCAAGCCGCCGTTTCCGGCCAGCTACGGTTTGTATGGCCGGCCGACCACCATCAACAACACCGAATCCTTCTCTTCGGTGCCCTCGATCATCCGCAACGGCGGTGAATGGTTCGCCAGTCTCGGCACGACCAACGCGGGCGGAACCAAGATCTTCTCGGTCTCCGGGCACGTCGAGAAGCCGGGCAATTTTGAAGTTTCGCTAGGTATTCCTTTCACCGAACTGCTTGCTCTGGCCGGTGGAGTCTGGAAAGGTCGCCAACTGAAAGCGGTGATTCCCGGCGGCTCCTCGGTGCCGGTGGTGCCGGGCGAGCTCATGCTGAAAGCCAACATGGACTATGACTCGGTCAGCAAGGTGACCGGATCGATGCTCGGTTCCGGCGCGGTGATCGTCATGGACGAAACCACCGACATGGTCAAGGTGTTACAGCGGGTTTCCCGGTTCTATTTTTCCGAGTCCTGCGGTCAATGCACCCCGTGCCGCGAAGGTACCGGCTGGCTGTACCGAATGGTGACCCGCATCGTCGAAGGCCAGGGACGACCCGAGGATTTGGATTTGCTGGACAGCGTGGCCAGCAAGATCGAAGGGCGCACCATCTGCGCGCTGGGCGACGCCGCCGCCATGCCGGTGCGCAGCTTCGTCAAGCATTATCGCCACGAATTCGCCTATTACATCGAGCACAAGCGCAGCATGGTCGGCGGCGCGATGGCGCTGGCCGCGTGAGCCCAGCAAGCCCCCCAACACGGTTGCAGTGGGTAAAAGATGAGTGAGGAACAGGTCAACATCGAAGTCAACGGCATCCCGCTGAAGGCGCGCAAGGGCGCGATGCTCATCGAGGTCACCGACGCGGCGGGTATTTCGATCCCCCGGTTTTGCTATCACAAGAAACTGTCCATTGCCGCCAGTTGCCGGATGTGCCTGGTCGAGGTGGAGAAGGCGCCCAAGCCCCTCCCCGCCTGCGCGACGCCGGTGATGGAAGGGATGAAAGTCTACACCGAGTCGCCCAAGGCATTGGCCGCCCAGAAGGGCACCATGGAGTTCCTGCTGATCAACCACCCGCTGGACTGCCCGATCTGCGACCAGGGTGGGGAGTGCGAGCTGCAGGATATCGCGTTAGGCTACGGCGGCGACGTGTCCCGGTTCGCCGAGCGTAAACGCGTGGTTCGAGACAAGGACATCGGACCGTTGATCGCCACCGAAATGACCCGTTGCATTCATTGCACCCGCTGCGTGCGCTTTGGCGAGGAAATCGCGGGTCTGCGCGAACTGGGCGCGACCGGGCGCGGCGAGAACATGGAAATCGGCACCTATGTGGCGCACAGCGTGATCTCGGAACTGTCGGGTAACGTCATCGACCTTTGTCCGGTCGGCGCGCTGACCGCCAAGCCCTCCCGCTACCGGGGCCGTTCCTGGGAATACGTCCAACATGCCGCCGTCGCTCCGCACGATTCGGTCGGTTCCAACATCTTCATCCATACCCTGCGCGGCAAGGTGATGCGGGTAGCGCCGCGCGAGAACGAACAAGTCAACGAAACCTGGATTTCCGACCGCGACCGGTTCAGCTACGAAGGCATTTACAGTGACGACCGGCTGGCCAGACCGCTGGTCAAGGGCGGCGAGGTCGACTGGGAGACCGCGCTGGAAGCGGCGGCCAAGGGCCTGAAAGATGTCATCGCCCGTCATGGGGCCGAGTCGGTCGGCTTCCTGGTCTCGCCGACCGCGACTGTCGAGGAACTGTATCTGACGCAGAAACTGGCGCGCGGCCTGGGCGTGGCGAACATCGACCACCGCTTGCGCCAGGCGGATTTCAGCGACCAGGACGCGGCCCCAGTATTTCCATGGTTGGGGCAAGCGCTGGAAGACCTGGAAAAGGTTAAGGCAGCGCTGCTGATCGGCAGCAACGCACGGATGGAACAGCCGCTGGCTGGCCATCGGCTGCGCAAGGCGGCGCTGGCGGGCGGCCAGATCATGTTCATCAACCCGCGCGATTTCGATTGCCGGTTCCCGGTCGCGACCAAGGTCGTCGCTGATCCGGCCGGGATGGTCGCGGCGCTGGCCGGCGTGGCCCAGGCAGTGGCGGAATTGAAGGGGCAAGCTCTCCCAGCGAACCTGGGGGGCCTAGTCGCGGGCGCTCCGGGTGAAGCTGAACGGGCCATCGCCACCCATCTGGTGAACAACGCCCCAGCCACTGTGCTCCTGGGTAATCTGGCGATCTCTCATCCGGCCTTCGCCTCGTTGCGGGCACTGGCGGGTTTCGTGGCGCAGTGCGGTGGCGCGCGACTGGGCTATCTACCGGAAGCCGCCAATTCGGCCGGCGGCTGGCTGGCCGGCGCGGTGCCGCACCGCCTGCCGGGCGGCAAGCCGGCCCCGAAAGCGGGTCTGGACGCCCGAGCGATGCTGGAGTCGCCGCGCAAAGCCTATGTGCTGCTCGGCGTCGAGCCGGAACTGGACTGCTGGGATGGCGCGGCGGCGCTCAAGGCCCTGCAAGGCGCCGAACTGATCGTTTCGCTCAGTCCTTATACCCGCCTGGCCGGCAAGAGCCAGGCCCAGATCATTTTGCCGGTCGCGACCTTCGCCGAAACCTCGGGCACCTATGTCAACGCCGAGGGCCGCTGGCAAAGTTTCCAGGGCGCCAGCAAGCCGTTCGGCGATGCTCGACCGGCCTGGAAGGTATTGCGGGTGCTGGGTAATCTGTGCGGCATGACGGGTTTCGAGTACGTCAGCTCCGAGGAAGTGCTCGCCGAAGTTCGAAGCGCCTGCGACGCGGTTCGGCCGGACAACACGCTGGACTTCAGTCAGCCGCTGACGCCGTTCCGGGCCGACGGTCTGCTGCGGATCGCGGACGTGCCGATCTACGCGGTCGATCCACTGGTGCGGCGCGCGCGCGCGCTACAGGCGAGCCCGCTGGCGCGACCCGCCGAGGTCCGATTGCATCCCGGCGCGGCCCAGGCGTTGGGCGTGGCCGGTCGGGATCGAGTCCAGGTGCGCCAAAACGGCGCGGCGGTCGACTTGCCGCTGGTGCTCGACGAAAGTATTCCCCAAGGCTGCGCCTGGATTCCGACGGGTTTGGACGCCAGCGTGGCGCTCGGTCCAGCGGTGGGGCCGGTGGCCATCCAATAACCATAAGGGCATCGGATCGTGGAAACGTTGCTGACGCTGGTCATCATCCTCCTGAAAATCGTTGCTGTCCTGATCCCTCTGTTGACGGCAGTGGCGTATCTGACCTTCGCCGAGCGCAAGATCATCGGCTACATGCAGATTCGGATTGGCCCGAACCGGGTCGGCCCCAAGGGCTGGCTGCAACCCATCGCCGACGCCATGAAGCTGATGTTCAAGGAGATCATCGTTCCGACCAAGGCGGATCGCTTCCTGTTCCTGCTGGCGCCGGTGCTGTCCTTCGGGCCGGCGCTGGCGGCCTGGGCGGTGGTGCCGTTTGGCAACGGCATGATGATTTCCCATCTGGACGCTGGCCTGTTGTACCTGCTGGCGCTGACCTCGCTGGGCGTCTACGGCGTGATCGTCGCCGGTTGGGCCTCCAATTCCAAGTATGCGTTCCTTGGCGCGATGCGGTCGGCGGCGCAGATCGTATCGTATGAAATCGCCATGGGTTTTGCCCTGGTGGGCGTGCTGATGGCGGCTGGCAGCTTGAATCTCAACCAGATCGTACTGGCCCAACAGGGGAGCTTCCTGCATTGGTTCTGGTTGCCGGTGCTGCCGTTGTTCCTGGTGTATTTCATCTCCGGCGTGGCCGAGACCAACCGGGCGCCGTTCGATGTGGCCGAGGGTGAATCGGAGATCGTGGCCGGATTCCACGTCGATTACTCCGGCATGGCCTTCGCGGTGTTCTTCCTGGCCGAGTACGCCAACATGATTCTGGTGTCGGCCTTGGCGTCCACGCTGTTTCTGGGCGGGTGGCTGTCGCCGTTCGAGGGTATTCCGGTGCTGGGTGCGCTGTTTGGTTTCGTGCCCGGCGCAATCTGGCTGATGCTCAAGATTTCGCTCCTGCTGCTGTTTTTCCTGTGGTTCCGCGCCACCTTCCCGCGTTACCGCTACGATCAGATCATGCGGTTGGGCTGGAAGGTGTTCATTCCAGTGACTCTGGTCTGGATACTGGTGATTGGACTGGGCGTACTGGGCCAGGTGGGTCCGTGGTTCGATTGAGCGGAGAACGCGCGCGATGAATACCCTGAATACCGTTCGGTACTACTTTAAAAGCTTCCTGCTCTGGGAACTGTTGCAGGGCTTGCGGGTGACTGGCCGCTATCTGTTCGCCAAGAAGATCACGGTGCAATATCCAGAGGAAAAAACTCCGCTGTCGCCCCGGTTTCGGGGGCTGCACGCCCAGCGTCGCTACCCGAATGGCGAGGAGCGCTGCATCGCCTGCAAGCTGTGCGAGGCGGTCTGCCCGGCGCTGGCGATCACCATCGAATCGACACAGCGGGAAGATGGCACCCGACGCACCACTCGCTACGACATCGATCTGTTCAAATGCATTTTCTGCGGGTTTTGCGAAGAGGCCTGCCCCGTGGATGCCATCGTGGAGACGCGGACGTTCGATTACCATTTCGAAAAGCGCGGCGAGCACATCATGACCAAGGAAAAGCTGCTCGCTCACGGCGATCGCTGCGAAGCGCAAATCGCCGCCGACCGGGCCGCCGACGCGGCCTATCGCTAGCCGGCTTCCGGCGCCAGAGAGAAGAAAACAGGTCCGCTCATGGGATTTGAAAAGTTTCTGTTCTACGTCTTCGCGCTCATCCTCATCTTCGCGGCGGTACGAGTCATCACGGTGCGCAACTCGGTGCATGCCGCCCTGTTCCTGGTGCTGGCGTTCTTCACCAGCGCCGCGCTGTGGTTGCTGATCGAAGCCGAGTTTTTGGCCATCACCCTGGTTCTGGTCTACGTGGGCGCGGTCATGGTGCTGTTCCTGTTCGTGGTGATGATGCTGGATCTCAACGTCGACCCAGTGCGCGAGGGTTTCATCCAGTATCTTCCGGTCGGAGCGACGGTGGCGCTGCTCATCGTCATCGAGATGGGTTTGGTGGTGGGCTCCGGCTATTTCGGCACCGACCGATACGGCCTGGTTTCGCGCGCGGCCGACTACAGCAACACCAAGGAGCTGGGCAGTGTCCTGTACACCTTCTATGTCTATCCGTTCGAGATCGCTTCGGTGATCCTGCTGGTGGCGATCATCGCCGCCATTTCGTTGACGATGCGGCGTCGGGCGGGCGTCAAGTCCCAGGATCCGGGTCGGCAGGTTCAGGTATCGCGGGATGACCGGGTGCGGCTGGTGCGCATGGCGCCGGAAAGGAAGCGGTAATTTCGCTGGTTCCCGGTGACCGGGCGCGGGCTGGAACAAACCAAAAATAAAGGCGGGGATCGATGATCGCGCTTACTGATTATCTTGTGCTTGGAGCAATCCTCTTTTGTCTCAGCGTGGCGGGCATCTTTCTCAACCGGAAGAACGTCATCATCCTGCTGATGTCGATCGAGCTCATGCTGCTGGCGGTGAATTTCAACTTCATCGCCTTCTCGCGATTCCTCGACGACGCTGTCGGCCAGGTTTTCGTCTTTTTCATCCTGACGGTGGCGGCGGCCGAATCCGCCATCGGTTTGGCCATCCTGGTGGTGCTGTTTCGAAATCGCCGCACCATCAACGTCGCCGATCTCGACACGCTGAAGGGCTAGCCGCATGCGAAACGTCTACCTCGCGATTGTGCTCGCGCCGTTGCTCGGCGCCATCGTCGCCGGTTTGTTCGGCCGCCGGATCGGTCGGGCCGGCGCCCACTGGGTCACCATCCTCGGCGTGGCGACCTCCTTTCTCTTATCGCTGATCGTGCTTCAGCATCATGTCCTGGACGGCGCCGACCCGTACAATGGCACGGTCTACACCTGGATGGTGGTCGAAGGCATTCGCATGGAGGTCGGTTTCCTGGTGGACAACCTGACCGCGATCATGATCACCACCGTGACCTTCGTGTCCCTGATGGTCCATATCTACACCATCGGCTACATGCACGACGACGACGGCTACCAGCGATTCTTCAGCTACATCGCGTTGTTCACTTTCTCGATGCTGATGCTGGTGATGGCCAACAACTTCCTGCAACTGTTCTTCGGCTGGGA
>CALGOO010000154.1 GCA_937960715.1 uncultured Candidatus Competibacteraceae bacterium | reverse complement strand
GGACGCTGTTGCGGGTCGCTCGGCTCAAGCACAGCTATCCGCACTGCTGGCGGCACAAGACGCCGATCATCTTCCGCGCCACCCCGCAGTGGTTCATCGGCATGGACCATCACGGCTTGCGCGCCCACGCCCTGAGCGAAATCAAGAAACTGCGCTTCACCCCGGACTGGGGCGAAGCACGGCTGCACGGCATGGTGGAAAACCGTCCCGACTGGTGCGTGTCCCGACAGCGGTACTGGGGCGTACCGATCACCCTGTTCACCCACAAGAAAACCGGTGAACTGCACCCGAACACGCTGGACTTGATGGAGCGAGCGGCGCTGCGCATCGAGCGGGGCGGCATCGACGCCTGGTTCGAGCTGGAACCGGCGGAATTGCTGGGCGCGGACGCGGCGGATTACGACAAGGCCAAGGACACCCTGGACGTGTGGTTCGATTCCGGCACGACGCATCTGTCGGTGCTGGAGCGTCGTCCCGAACTGCACTTCCCCGCCGACCTGTATCTGGAAGGATCGGACCAGCATCGCGGCTGGTTCCAGTCCTCGCTGCTGGCGTCGGTGGCGATGCGCGGCGTCGCGCCCTACAAGGGACTGCTGACCCACGGCTTCACCGTGGACGCCCAGGGCCGCAAGATGTCCAAATCGCAGGGCAACGTGGTCGCGCCGCAGAAGGTGGTCAACTCGCTGGGCGCCGACGTGCTGCGGCTGTGGGTGGCGGCGACCGACTATCGCGGCGAGATGGGCGTCTCCGACGAAATCCTCAAACGCATGGCCGATTCTTATCGGCGGATGCGCAACACCGCCCGCTTCCTGCTGGCCAACCTCGACGGTTTCGACCCGGCAACGCATCTCGTGCAACCGGAACGGATGCTGGCGCTGGACCGCTGGGCGGTGGACCGCGCCCGCCGCTTGCAGGAGGAAATTCTGGAGGCTTACGACCAATACCTGTTCCACCTGATCTACCAGAAGATCCACAACTTCTGCTCGGTGGACATGGGCAGCCTGTATCTGGACATCATCAAGGATCGCCAGTACACCACCGGGCGGGACAGCATCGCTCGCCGCTCGGCGCAGACCGCGATGCATCACATCCTGGAAGCGATGACCCGCTGGCTGGCGCCGATTTTGAGCTTCACCGCCGAGGAAATCTGGCGAAATCTGCCCGGCGAGCGTGGCCCGTCGGTGTTCCTGACCACCTGGTACGGCGGGCTGTTCGCGGTCGGCGACGGCGATCCGCTCAATGCGGCTTACTGGGATCGACTGCTCGCCGTCCGCGAGGCGGTCAGCAAAGAGCTGGAAAAACTGCGGGTGGCCGGCGGTATCGGCTCGGGGCTGGACGCCGAGGTGGATTTGCACTGCGATGGCGCGCTGGCGGCCGATTTGGGTACGCTGGAGGATGAGCTGCGGTTTTTCCTGATCGCCTCTTATGCCCGCGTTCATCCGCTGGCGGCGCGACCGGTGGAGTCGGTCGAAGTTCAGGTCAACGGCCAATCGCTGGCGGTTCGGGTGTCGCCCAGCGCTCACGGCAAATGCGTGCGCTGCTGGCATCACCGCGAGGATGTCGGCCGGAACGCCGAGCACCCGGAACTGTGCGGGCGCTGCGTGGCCAATGCGTTCGGTGCGGGCGAAGCGCGGCGATTCGCCTGATCGTGACCGATTACGACAGCCCCTGGAAAACCGCGCTGGAGCGGTACTTCCCGCAATTCATGGCCCTGTTCTTTCCGGAGGCGCATGCCGGGATCGACTGGAGCCAAGGCCATACCTTTCTCGACAAGGAGTTGCAGAAGGTGGCGCGAGACGCGAAACTGGGCCGGCGACTGGCGGACAAACTGGTGCAGGTGCGGGGTCTGGATGGCCAAGACGACCGCGTGTTGGTCCATATCGAGGTGCAGGGCCAGCCGGAAAGCGACTTCGCCAAGCGGATGTACGTCTACAACTACCGGCTGTTCGACCGCTACGACCGGCCGGTGGTCAGCTTGGCGGTGCTGGGCGATTCGGTCGGCGAAACGCTGGGCCATTTCGGTTACCGGCGCTGGGGTTGCGCGGTGAGCCTGGAATTTCCGGTGGCCTGCCTCGGCGACTACCGGGAGCGCTGGGACGAGCTGGAGCGATCCGCCAACCCGTTCGCGGTTGCCGTGCAAGCCGATCTCAAGGCGCGAGAAACGCGAAATGACGTGACCGCCCGCTATCAGGCCAAGCTGCATCTGGTCAAAAGCCTGTACCGGCGCGGCTGGCAGCGCCAAGATGTTCAGGAGTTATTCCGGTTCATCGATTGGGTGCTGGAATTGCCCGATGCGTTGGAACAGCGGTTGTGGGACGAGGTGCAGACCAGCGAAGAGGTGCAAAAAATGCGTTATCTGTCAACCATCGAGCGAATGGCTATAGACCGGGGATTTCAAAAGGGCCTCGACGAAGGCAAAGCCAAAGGTTTGGCCGAAGGCCGGACCAAGGGTCTTGCCGAAGGCCGGGCCGAAGGCCGGGCCGAAGGCCGGGCCGAAGGCCGGGCCGAAGGCCGGGCCGAGCTGTTGGCGCGCATTCTGCGGCGACGCTTCGGCGACTTGCCCGAATGGGTCGAACTCCGCTTGCGCGAGGCGACGCCGGCCCAGTTGGAAAGCTGGGCCGACCGCGCGCTCGACGCCACTCATCTGGAGACGGTGTTCGATTGACCCCCACGCCGCAAGCCCTCGATCCGGATAACGGCCGGCTCATGCTGAAACGCTGGATCTGGCTCAGCGTTCTGGTGATCGCGCTCGACCAGGCCACCAAATATCTGGCAGGAGTGTTGCTGGACCTGCATCAGCCGGTACCGGTGCTGCCGTCATTCAACCTGATGTTGACCTACAACACCGGCGCGGCCTTCAGCTTTCTGGCCGATGCCGGCGGCTGGCAGCGGTGGTTTTTCCTCGGTTTGAGCGCTCTCGTCAGCCTTGGCC
>CALGOO010000153.1 GCA_937960715.1 uncultured Candidatus Competibacteraceae bacterium | reverse complement strand
TCGGCATCATCCGCGCCACCACCGCCGACATCGACGGCAACCTGACCATGGAAAAAGAGGCCCTGACCCTGGAATCGCTGGCGATTGCCATGGCGGCGCGCAACTCGGGCGGCATCGTCATCGCCCAGGTGGAGCGGGTGGCCGAACGCGGTTTCGTGCGGCCCAAGGACGTGCGGGTGCCGGGCATCCTGGTCGATTGCATCGTGGTTTCGCCGCCCGAATCCCACTGGCAAACCTTCGCCACCCCGTACAACCCGGCCTTTTCCGGCGAAATCAAAGTCCCGCTGGCTTCGATTCCACCGATTCCGCTGAACGAACGCAAGATCATCGCCCGCCGGGCCGCGCTGGAGCTGACCGCCAACGCCATCGTCAATCTGGGCATCGGCGTGCCGGAAAGCGTGGCCAACGTCGCCGCCGAGGAAAAGATCATCGACTTGCTCACCCTCACCGCCGAACCGGGGGTGGTGGGCGGCATCCCCGCCGGCGGGCTGGATTTCGGCGCGTCCACCAACGTCCAGGCGATCATCGACCAGCCCAACCAGTTCGACTTCTACGACGGCGGCGGCCTGGACATCGCGGTGCTGGGGCTGGCGGAGGTGGATCGGCACGGCAACCTCAACGTCTCGAAATTCGGTCCGCGCATCGCCGGCGCCGGCGGCTTCATCAACATCAGCCAGAATTCCCGCAAGGTGGTGTTTGCCGGCGCGTTCACCGCCGGCGGCCTGGACATCGCGGTGGAGCAGGGGCAACTGCGCATCCGGCGCGAGGGCGACACTCCCAAGTTCGTGGCGGAAGTCGAGCAGCGCACCTTCAGCGGCGAGGTCGCCAGCCGCCGGAATCAGCCGGTGCTCTACGTCACCGAGCGGGCGGTGTTTCAACTGACGGCCGCCGGGCCGGAATTGATCGAGATCGCGCCGGGCGTCGATCTGGAACGCGACGTGCTGGGGCAGATGGGATTCCGGCCCCGCGTCAGTCCCCAGCTTCGACTCATGGATGCCCGCATCTTCGGCGATGGGCCGATGGGGCTGCGCGACGAACTGCTGGTGCGCCCACTGGCCCGGCGGCTGTCCTACGATCCGGCCAAGAACCTGTTCTTCGTCGATTTTGAGGGGCTGACGGTGCGCGGCCGCGAGGACATCGAACGCATCCGGGCGGCGGTCGGCGACACGCTCGAACCCCTGGGCCGGCGAGTGTTCGCCATCGTCAACTACGACAATTTTTCGATCAGCCCGGAATTGTTGCGGGATTACATGGACATGGTGCGCGAGGTGGTGCAGCGCTATTACGTCGGCGTGACCCGCTACACCACCAGCGCGTTCCTGCGCGCCCAGTTGGGGGGCGCCCTGCGTGAACGCGACCTGGCGCCGCATCTTTACGAAACCGCCGCCGAGGCGGCGGCCCGACTCGATCCCTCCAAGACGCCCGACGACCGCGCCTGATACCGTTTCTCGACAGATTTTATGACTCGGAATGGTGGGGCGGGTCAGGGCGTCAGCCCGTAACTCGCCGATTCGGCTGCGGTTTCGGCGGGTTACGCTCCGCTAACCCGCCCTGCATTAGAAGATATAAAACCTGATAGGAATTGGTATGAGATCCGCCGCACCCGACTCGATCCTGGCCGCGACAACGATCATCCCCCACCGGGCCAAGTCTCGATTTGAGTCCCTGGGGCTTCAGGCGAAAACATAGGCATCCATGGCCAGCACCCCCCAGGTGACGCTGGCGTGAACCCGGCGCGGCGCGGCGCCGGGCGTGCCCGCCCCCAACGCCACGAACAACGGTAAAAAATGCTCCGGGGTGGGATGGTTCAAACGAGCGTGGGGCGCCCGCCGCTCGTAGTCCAACAGAGCATCCATCTGGGATGTGCTCAAGGCGTCCGCCACCCATGCGCTGAATTCGCTCACCCACGGTGGGGTGGACGCGCCGGGAACGAAGCGGAACGCTTCCCGCAGGTTATGGGTGAGGCTGCCCGAGGCCAGAATCAACACCCCCTCCTCGCGCAGGGGCCGCAGCGCCTGGCCCAGGCGCCAGTGATGATCGACGCCGAGTTGGGATTGCACGCTCAACTGCGCCACCGGGATATCGGCGTCCGGGTACATCAGGAACAGCGGCACCCAACCGCCGTGGTCGATGCCACGGTGGGGGTCGAGGCGCGGCGCGAAGCCGGCCGCTTCCAGCAAACCTCGCGCGCGCTCGCCAACCGCGCCCGCGCCGGGCGGGGCATAGCGGATGGCGTAAAGCGCCGGATCGAACCCGCCAAAATCATGGATCGTCTCCAGGCGCGGGGCGGCGGTCAGCGTCGGCATTGGCATTTCCCAATGGGCCGAAACGATCAAAATGGCCGTCGGTCGGCCCAGTTCCGCACCGAAGGCTCGCAGGAACTGGTGCGCGGGCTGGGCCGGTTCCAGCAACAGGCTGGGAGCACCGTGGGATACAAAGACGCTGGGAAACCGCATGGCATTCTCCTCGATCGTCGCCATGGTCAAAACCGTCCGGCGCGATAATCGGCCAGGGCCTGTTCGATCTCCTCGCGCCGGTTCATCACGAACGGTCCCCATTGTGCGATGGGTTCGTGCAACGGCTGACCCGCGATCAACAGCAACCGCGCTTCGCTCGCGCCCCGCAACAGGACGCCATCCGCCTCGGCGGCATTGGTCAGCACGGCCAATTGGCGGGCCGTCACCACCTCGCCGCGTGTTCCTACCTCAACCTGGCCGGCGTACACGTAGAGAAAGGCGTTGTGGCCGGGTGGAAGCGCCACCGCGTGGACGACACCCGCCGGTAACTCGATATCCAGGTAAAGCGGCGCGGTCGCCGCGCGCTGCACCGCGCCGGTTACGCCCTCGCTCGCTCCCGCAATCACCTTGATCTTGGCGCCGCTGGCGGCGCGATAAGCCGGAATGTCCCCGGCGGGAATATCCCGGTAAGTCGGGGCGGTCAGCTTGTCCCGCGCCGGCAGATTGACCCAGAGTTGGAAGCCGTGCATCAGGCCATTCTCCTGTTCGGGCAATTCGGAATGGACGATGCCGCGCCCGGCGGTCATCCACTGCACCCCGCCGGTGGTCAGCAGGCCCTCGTGACCGGCGTTGTCGCGGTGGCGCATCCGCCCGGCCAGCATGTAGGTCACGGTCTCGAAACCCCGGTGCGGATGGTCCGGAAAGCCGGCCAGATAATCGTCCGGGTTGTCCGAGCGAAACTCGTCCAGCATCAGAAAAGGGTCCAGCCGCCGTTGCAACTCGGCGGTCAGCACTCGCAACAGTTTCACCCCGGCGCCATCGGACACCGGCTGACCGGTCACCCGCCGCTCGACTTCGCGGCTACGCGGGACGGTTGCGGCTGGCGTGCGCATCGGATTCACGTTCGGATTCGGGTTCATGTTCAGGTCTCCAGGGGATTGGGGAGGGTTTGGTCCGCCCGGTGGGCGGGGTCTGGAGACCATTGTCGTGCTTGTCATACTGATAAAAAAGCGCGATATTTGGCTTTTATCAATCTACTTTTTCGATGATTCTACCCATGCTCTTTCCGCGAACCACGCTGGAACAATGGTGGGTCTTGCAGGCCATCGTGGAGCAAGGCGGCTTCGCCCAGGCCGCGACCGCCCTGCATCGCAGTCAGTCCGCCATCAGCTATGCCGTGGCCCGCCTGCGGGAGCAACTGGGGGTGGAGCTGCTGGCGCCCGAAGGCCGCCGCATGGTCCTCACCCCGGTCGGCGAAGCCCTGTTGCGCGATGCCCGACCGTTGCTGGAGGCCGCCTTTCATCTGGAACGGCGCGCGGGCGCGCTCCAACAGGGCTGGGAACCCGAGGTGCGGCTGGCGGTGGATGGGCTGTGCCCGACCGCGCCGCTGCTGGAAGCATTGGCGGCGTTCGCGGCGCGTTGTCCGGCGACTCGCCTGCACCTGCACGAAGAAGTTCTGTCGGGCGCCGAGGAGGCGCTGATGCGCGGCGAGGTCGATCTGGCGCTGGTCACCCGGCCGCCGCCGGGTTTTCTGGGCGATGAGGTGGCCGAGGCCGAATTCGTGGCGGTGGCCGCGCCCGACCACCCGCTGCATCAGCGGGGTTCAGGGCTGATTGCCGCCGATCTGGAAGATTTCACCCAAGTGGTGGTGCGCGATTCCGGCTTTCGCCAACCGCGCGACGAAGGCTGGCTGGGTTCCGCACGGCGCTGGACGGTCGGTAACCCGGACACGGCGGTGGCGCTGGCGGGCGCCGGCCTGGCGTTCGGCTGGCTGCCGCGCCACCGGATTGAAGACTTGCTGGCAACGGGGGGACTGGTTCCCCTGCCCCTGACCCATGGAGCCCGCTATCGCCGGACGCTGTATTTGGTGATCGCGGACGAGGCGGGCGCCGGACCGGCGGCGCGGACCCTGGCGGCGGGTTTGCGCGAGTCCCTGGGTGGGGGTGGGTAAATCGAGCTTCGAGCCGCGCTCAAAAATACACCCGCAACCCAATTTCGAATTCGTCGATTCCTTCCCAATGGCGCCAGTCCATCCCGAGCGATAAATCTCGATCCAACGCCCAATTCTGCCGCAACGCCGCCCACGTCGCCGCGCCGGTTTCGCCCAGTCGATAATCCAGCCAGCTTGCGCTGGCCAGCACCTTCCAGCCCGCCATCGGTTGCAGCAGCGCCCCGGCGGTCAGCGCCAGTCCAGCTCGATAACCGGCGGTGAATTCATCGCTGGCGTCAAACTCCAGCCCCGGCAGAGCGAACCAGACCGTTCGCCACGGCCAGCCGGTTTCCGCCGCCATCCCCAATCCACCGCCGAGATTGAAAGCCATGCAGGTTGGGCAATCCGGCTGGGGAACCGCTTCCCAACCCGCGTGAATCCGCCAGGCCGGGCGCGGCGTCAACGCATCGACCGGCGGCAACGAGGTGATATCGAGCAGCGTCAACCGGTCGAGCTTCAATCCGCCGTGGTCCGGATAGTAGCGCATGGCGACGCTCAGCAACTCAATCTGGGCATTGGGCGTGTAACCGATGTCCGGCTCCAGCAGATCGTGGGTGCTGGCCCTGGCGTTCAACTCCACGAACGTCGCCCCGTCTCGTTGCCCGATTCCGACGCCCATCCGCCGCGAAGCGTGGCCGGTTTCCGGGCGAGTGGCGTAGGGTTCGACCGCGACCGGCGCGGCGGCGACCGGCAATCGGGTGCGGGCGGTCAACCATCGATGTGTGATGGCGTCGGGCGGCTTAACCGCCCCGGTCGGCTTGACCTGGTCCGCGCGGCGGTGCTGGCGTTCGTCCAGGGCAAGTTCCAGCAATAGCGCCTGTCGTTCCGGGGCCAGTCGGACGAAATCGGGCGTGTCGGTCGCCGCCGGATCGTTGCGCAAGCGCCGCGCCAGTCGCCGCTCGTCCGCGGTCAGCGCCTGGTAACGGCGGTTGATGCGCGTGCCGCGCGCCGGACGGGGGGTCACCGCGCCGATCAGCCCCGGTTGCCGGGCCAGCAGCCGAATCGTGTCGGCCGGCAGGGTCCAGAGCAGGTATTCATCGCTCAGCCGCAGCTCCGGGTCGGCGACTTCCAGCAGCGTCAACAACTGCCAGGCGCAATTCTCCCGGAAAAAGTAGTAATCGAACTCGATGCCGCGCAGTTCCCAGACGTGTTCCAACAAGCGTTGCAACTGGCTCTCGGACAAATTCAGCCGGTATTCCCAGAGATCGCGGCTTTCCAAATCACTGTAGGCGCGCACCAGTTGGTAATAGGGCTGGATATCGAACTTGCCCTTGAAGCCGCCGGCGACGCCATCCAGCGCATACGTCAGCGGGTTGCCGTCGGTATCGTCGGCGGCGTAGTCGATGGCGTAGGCCAGCAGTCGGGTTTGCTCGGTCTGACCGTGTTGATCCAGTCGCAGCAGGGTATGACCGAACAGCGAGGCGGGATTGTTGAGATAGGCGGAGGCGAACACCAGCGTCGGCGCTTCGGCGTTCAGTGCGCCGAACCATTGCTGGAACCGCGCGCAATCCTGCGGTCGCAGGCGACGGTCGTCGAAGTTCAACTCGCCTTTCAGCCAGCGGTAGCGGGCGATGAAGGCGCACTGGGCCGGCTGCGGGTCGCCGCCCACTCGATCGGCGCTGAAAAAGGCTTGCAAAGTGGCGGCGAGTTCGGCGCGCGGGTCGGTTTTGCCGGTCGGGGCGAGGAAAAAACGGGGATCGTCGGCGTCGCTGACCACGCCATCGCCATCGACCACGGGTCGGTAATGCAGCAGCGTTCGCCACTCACGCCGCGCGGCCAGACTGGCGGCCTCGGCGCGGTCCAGCAGTTCGGCAAGGTAGCGAGCGTCGGCGCGGGCGTCCGCCGCTCCGGTCAACAGACCGAGCAGCAGGACGCCCGTCAGGCGTGGGAGCGGAACGATGGGCGGTTCAGTTCAAGGTCAGCCGCTGGCCAAACTGGGGATCGACCCGCAGTTCCCGCTCCAGCGTCGCCAGCATTTCGGCGGCGGTGGTCCGGTCGGTCGGGAACAGCACGGCGAACTGGTCCTGGGTGAAGGCGAAGAACGCCAACTGGCGGCTGGGTTCGATGTTCAACAAGGTCGCCAGCGAGGCCAGGTACTCGCCCTGACCGGCCGCCATGTCGTTCCGCAATCGCTCCAGATTGACCTTGGCGAACTCGGCGGTTCGTTGCTGGCGGGTCATGAACGCGGCGCTGCTCGAACCGCCGGTGGTGGCGCTGGAGCCGGAACTGGGATCGGTGACCACGGTGCAGGCGCCGATTCCCAAGCCCAGCACTGCGGTTAAGGCAACATTCAGCCATAATTTCATAATTGATTCCTCATCAAGTCATCCAACTCGTTTGGGCGCGAATCGAGTTTTGGAGTTTAAAGGCTAACGGCCTAGAACCAAAGGCCATACACGGTTGCCGCTCTCATGAAAAGCCATTTGTCGCTGATTTTGCTGTCCACCCTGCAATGCAACGCCGACTGCGAGTACTGCTTCGAGATCAAGACGGCGGATCGGCTGACGCTCGACCGCCTCGGCGAGATGATCCGCAAGGTGCTGGATTACATGGTGGAAAAATCGCTGGCCGCGCTGACCATCTACTGGCAGGGCGGCGAGGCGATGCTGTTGCCGCCGAGTTGGTACGAGCAGGCCAACGAATTGATCCAGCGCGAGGCCGAGGCGCGCGGCAAGCAGGTCTTCCACAGCCTGCAAAGCAACATGCTGGCTTACAGCTCCCGCTGGAACAAGGTCGTGGCCGAGATGTTCGGCAACTCCATCGGCACCTCGCTGGACTATCCCAATCTGCACCGTAAGCTACTGGGGCAGACGCCGGACAACTACAACGAAATCTGGGCCCGGCGGGTGCGGGAGGCGCGCGCGGCCGGCATCGAGGTGCAGGTCATCGCCGTGCCCAACCAGGCCACGCTGGAGATCGGCGCCGAACGGTTTTACACCTATTTCGCCGATGAACTGGGCATCACCGAGTTTCAGGTCAACACGCCTTTTCCAGGCGGCGAGGCGACCGCCGCCAAGCAGGAATTGCCGGTGGCGGAAGTGGAAAAACTCAGCCGCTTCTACGCCGATCTGGCCGAGGTTTGGCTGGAGCGCGGCCATGGCCACGGGGTGCGGGTCGGTCCCTTCGACGCCCTGCTCCGGCATTTCAGCCACGAGCCGACCACCCTGCCCTGCATCTGGGGCGACAATTGCGCCAGCGCCCTGGTCTCGATCGATGCCCGAGGTTACGTGGCCCAGTGCGATTGCTGGGTCACCAGCTACCCCGATTACCACTACGGCAACATCTTCGAGTGCGACAGCCTGGGGGAATTGCTGAAAAACAGTCCGGCGCGGAAAAAGTTCAACGAGCGGCCCATCCAGCTTATCCAGCGCGACTGCCTGAGTTGCGACTATCTGTCGCTGTGCCATGGCGGCTGCCCGGTGCGGACCTATACCGTCCATGGCTCCTTGTTCGAGAAGGATCCCTATTGCGAGTTGTACAAGAGCTTGTTCGGACGGATGGAGCGGGCGGCGCTGGAGTTGGCGCGCGCGGCGGTAACGGCGCGCGGCTTGGCCGCCTGAGCATCCCGACCGCATGGTTTTCCCAAAATATTCCACGTGGAATAAAACGCCAGGATGAGGACTGTCAGCCCGCGGCCCCGAAATATGTGCGAATGGCCATGTGACCTGTTCCTGGATCGATCCAGAGATGAAAGTAGCGGAGAATCGAAATGACAGACCAAGATAGCGAACAACCCTACGATACGACGCCGGACCTCCTTGATGAGGAATCAACCCAGGAAGAGCGCCGTGAGTTTCTGCGCAGTTTGGGCAAATGGTCGCAGGCGGTGATCGGCGGCGTCGTGGTGGGCGGCGCCCTAACCGCACCCGAGTCCGCCGAGGCATGGTACAACAGGGGGGGTGGCATGGTGATCCCGCCTGGAGAGCGTGACTCGTACTATCGAGGCGG
>CALGOO010000152.1 GCA_937960715.1 uncultured Candidatus Competibacteraceae bacterium | reverse complement strand
CCAACGACCCCCACCATGTCAAGGTGGTGCTCTAACCAACTGAGCTACGCGCCTGAGCGATAGGCGCGGAAGAGTAACCAAAGGCGGCGAGGTTGGCAAGGCATCGCCCGCGATTTTTTAGCCCATGGCCGGCCTGGCGCCAGAAAGCGGGATGGCGTCGACCAGATTTTTTTCACCGCCCCTCATCCAAATCACGCTGATTGGCGCATGACAGAGTGAAGCGACTCGCGCTTCACGCGCGGCGACGCTCCGCGCATCGCTTCATCCATCCGTTTACCGAGGAAGATGGTCATGCCCAAACCGCTATTCCAAGTTTTGTTCGCCACGACGCTATTCGCCGTGACCGGATTGACCGCGCAGGGATCGAGCCACCGCGAGGCGCTGGCGATCCTCAACGAGCCTTGCGCCGACAACACCGACACCTACGCCTGGGTGTCGCCCGGCTCGCACGACAAGCTTTACCTGATCATGAACTTCAACCCGCTCCACGAGCCGGGCCAGGGTAACCAGGGCCTGCGCGCCTGCAATGGCTACCGCTATGAGTTCCACATCGGAGTCGGTGAGAGCCTCAGGGACAGGGTGGTGTATCGCGTCGAATTCAAGAACACCCTGACCCCCGAAGCGCCGCCCAGCGCCACGGACCCTCTGGGCGGTGGCAACGAGCTACTCTGGCAGCTCACCGGTGGCGCCGAGACCATGACGGTCAGCCGAATCGAACCCTTGACAGGTGGTTATCTAGGCAATGACGATTTCGATGGAGATGGTGATTCCGATGGGGGCGGCTTTGACCGGCGAGCCGTCGTCCTTGGCAAGAACCTCCCCGTCCTTCCGAACAACCACGGCCCGCAGACCGACCGGCTGGTCTACGGTCTCGGCGCCTTTTCCGGTTACGACTCCGGAGATCCCACCAGCCGCGAAGTCGGTCTCTACGATCAGAATTTCGTCGATAGCTTCATCCACCCTCTGGCGAACGGGGGGCGGGCCATCGCCGGCCAGTTCGACGACCCCTATCAACTGGATGAGAAGGGTATTTTCGATCTGGTCAACTTGAACAAGGGCGATCTCGGCGGCATTCCGGGCGCGCGCCGCCCGCCGGGCACGGATGTATTCACGGGCTTCAACCTCTTTGCGATCGCCCTCGAGATCCCAATCGCCGACATCTTCCCGCAAGGCATTCCCCACAACGGCGAACTCAGGGCCGACTCGACCGACAGCCTGCTGCGGATCTGGTCGAGCATTAGCCGTCAACGAACCCAGACCGTCGATGCCAGCAACGTCATCACTGGTCTCAAGGGGTCCGGTCCCTTCGTGCAGGTCGGGCGAAACGCCCTGCCGCTCTTCAACGCGGGCCTCGTCGGGACCCAGCGGCAGACTCGCTACCTGCGCAGCAGCCCCCTCAAGGACGTGACCAACTTCGGCGCCGACATCCTGTTCCCGGTGCTGGTGCGCGACGCCGAGGCGCTCGGCATCTACAAGGCTCTGGGGGTGCCCGCCGACACCGCGGCCACGCTCAAGGGGCCTCGCACCGACATCATCAAGGCGATCAACTTGGGTCGTCCCATCCCGGTCGCCGACGGTTTCACCGGTGACGTCATCACCCTCGACGCCGCCATCGATTCGAGCTTCCCCAATGGACGTCGCCTTGGCGGCGGCACCGCGCCGAATCGCAATCAGGTGAACGTAAATACCGTGCTGATCAGCCTGATCGTGGCGGGTAATCCGGCGGCTGGCCTGGCCAAGGGTATCGAAGTCAACGACAAGGACTATCTCGACCGGTTCCCGTTCCTGGCCCCCGCTCATCAGGGTCTCTACCAGGGACATGGCGGCATCAACGTGCCGACCGAACCCACCCCGCCGCCACCTCCACCTGTTCCTTAACGCAGGTATTCAGGTCCCCTTCGTTCCGTACGGCGATGGGTTGCGCTACGCTCAACAAATCCTAATAAAAAACAATTTGTTGTGGGATTGGTTGAGGAACGAAACCCATCGATACGGGGCGAAACCACCAGGGGGATCTGAACGGTTACACTCCTTGACGACCGCAGGACGGGTCTCCGCGCGAGGCCCGCCCCAGGAGACCGAGAATGCCACGTTTACGATGGGTCAGGAAATGTCTGCCGCTGGCGATAGTGACCCTTGCCTTGAGGAGTTCGCCGCTGTTCGCCCACGATCTGTGGATCGAGCCAACGACATTCTCTCCGGAGCCGGGCCAGTGGGTCGGCGTGCGGCTGCGGGTCGGGCAGGATTTGCTCGGGGATCCGTTGCCACGCAATGCCTCGCTCATCAATCAGTTCGTGTTCGAGGATGCGGCGGGCCGCAAGCCGGTCGTTGGTCAGGATGGTGTTGATCCAGCCGGCTTGTTGCGCACGGATCTGCCGGGTCTGCTCGTCATCGGCTATCACAGCCATCCAAGCGCGGTTGAATTGCCAGCGGAAAAATTCAATCGGTATTTGGGGGAAGAAGGGCTGGAGACGATTGCGGCGCTGCGCGCCCGCCGCCATGAAACCGAAGCGAGCGCCCGCGAGCTCTTTTCCCGCTGCGCGAAAAGCCTGGTGCTATCGGGAACGCCGAGCGCGGATCAGGGTGATCGATCCCTCGGATTTCCCTTCGAACTGGTGGCCGAACGGAATCCGTACACGCTCGGCGCCGATGAGGAGCTTTCCCTGCGCTTGATGTATGAGAACCGCCTGCTCGCGGGCGCGCTGGTCGTCGCGATGAGCCGATCGAATCCCGCCGAGAAGCTGACGGCTCGTACCGATGACATCGGCCGGGTGCGATTTCGGTTGCGACCGAACGGAATGTGGCTGATCAAAGCCGTGCATATGGTGCCGGCGGTGGCCGGCTCCCACGCCGAGTGGGCGAGCTTTTGGGCGTCGTTGACGTTCGAACGGCAACCCAGGATCGCTCAAGGCGATTAAAGGCCAAAGAACACAAAGGTTACCGGCAATGCTGACAAGTCTCTTCGGGATCATCCCTTCCACCTTGCGGCACGGGCCTCTGGTCCATCTGGCGTGGTGCGCCGTGGTCGTCGCGCTCCTGAGCGGCGCAACGGTGGACGCCCACGAGATCGGCACGACACGCGTGTCGGTTCTTTTGCAGGAGGACCGGACGTATAACGTCGAAATCGTGACGGACGCGGCGGCGCTGGCCGAGAAACTCAAGTCCTCGGCCGGCGAATCCTTACCCCTGGATACCTGTTCGACTTGTCTCCAGTCCGTGTTCGCGAGCCTTGACGAACCATTTCGCCAGCGCGTGAAGCTGGCGTTCGATGCCCAGGAGGTTCGTCCCGCGATCAGCCATACGGTCACGCCCGGCGCCGACGCCATCTCGCCCACCCTGGTGACCTTTCGATTGACCGGCCAGATCCCTCCGGACGCGCGCCACGTAACCTGGAGCTATGGGTGGACGTTCGCGTCTTACGCCTTGACGATCCAGGGCGCGGGTTCCAAGGAGGCCGTCACCGAATGGCTGGAAGGCGGCCAGACCAGCACCCCGTTCGTCCTGACATCGCCCGCGCCACCGGTCGATCGGCTCGACACCGCCTGGCGCTATCTCGCGCTCGGCTTCATCCACATCCTGCCCTTCGGTTTCGATCACATTCTGTTTCTGTTGGCCTTGCTGCTGCCGACGGTGTTGTGGTGGGAGAAGGGGGGCTGGCGGCCGGCGCCGGCGCTGCGAACGGTGCTGCTGGAAACCACCGGCATCGTGACCGCCTTCACTCTCGCGCACTCGCTGACGCTGAGCCTGGCGGTGCTGGGCGTGGTGAATCTGCCCAGCCGGCTGGTGGAGTCGGTGATCGCGTTCACCGTGCTACTGGCGGCGTTGAACAACCTGTTCCCCGTGGTGACGACGCGGCGCTGGGCGCTGGCGTTCGTACTGGGACTGATTCATGGCTTCGGTTTCGCCAGCGTGTTGTGGGAATTGGGTCTGCCCAGCGACGCATTGGCGCTGGCGCTGACCTGCTTCAACCTGGGCGTCGAAGCCGGGCAACTGGCCATCGTCGCGGTCGTGCTGCCGCTGGCTTTCGCCCTGCGGCAAACCTGGTTGTACCGGCGGCTGGCGCTGCCGGTGGGCTCGACCGCCGTCGCCCTGCTCGCCCTGGCCTGGTGCCTGGAGCGGGGCTTGAACATCAACCTTTTTTCCAACCCAACCTAACCCTAACCCTAACCCTAGCCCTAACCCTAACCCAGGAGAATACCATCATGTCCACTTTCGTTCGTTTCCAGCGTTTACTGCCTCTCGTGGGCGTCCTGGCCCTGGCCGCTTGCGCCGCGCACTCGCCAACCCCGGCCAAGACCACCCTGTACGAGCGCTTGGGCGGACAGCCCGCGATCAACGCCGTGGTGGACGACTTCGTCGCCAACGTCGCCGCCGACCAGCGCATCAACCGCTTCTTCGCCAACGCTAACATCCCCCGGCTCAAGCGGCTGCTGGCCGAACAGATTTGCGCCGGCGCCGGTGGTCCCTGCACCTATACCGGCAAGGACATGAAGACGGCTCATGCCGGCATGGGCATCACCGACGCGCAGTTCAACGCGCTGGTGGAGGACCTGGTCAAGAGCCTCGACAAGTTCAAGGTTCCGGCGAAGGAGCAGCAGGAATTGCTGGCGGTGCTGGGACCGATGCGCAAGGACATCGTGACGCGCTGACGGCGTCTCGGGAAACAGGCCATGCGCGCGAGCAACGCACTGCCCTTCCCGCCCGGCGGGCAGCGTTGCCGCGCGTGGCGCGGCCGGCTAGAATCTCGGCGCGAAACGATTACCGGGAGCAAGCGAAGCGCCGTGGACCTGGCCCACCAACCGTCACCCACCCCCTCCGATCCGCTGGCCGATCTGCTGACTGCCACCGCGCGCGGCGACCGTCAAGCGTTCGCCGAGTTGTATCGACTCACCCGAAGCCGCCTGTATCCGATCGTGATGGCGTTGCTGCGCCAGCAGGACGCGGCGGAGGATGTCTTGCAGGAAACCTATCTGGCCGTCTGGCGCACCGCCGGGCAATACCAGCCCGGACGGGCGCCGGTTCTGGTCTGGCTGATGGCCATCGCCCGCCACCGGGCCATCGAGTTGCTACGCCAGCGGCGACGGCGGGCGGCGGAAGTCAACGCCGAACCGCTGGCCGAGGAAGCCTTGCAAATCCCCGATCCCCAGCCCTCGCTGTCGGTCGATCACCTGGCTCACGCCATTCAGGAGTGCCTGCGGCGTTTGTCCGCCGATCAATTCCAGGCCATCGGGCTGGCCTTCTTCCACGGGTTCAGCCACGAGGAACTGGCGGCGCGGCTACGAACTCCACTGGGAACGGTCAAAAGCTGGGTGCGACGGGGTTTGCTGCAACTGAAGGGGTGCCTGGAATCATGAACCGGAACGAAGCCGAAAGCCTGGCCGGCGATTACGTGCTCGGCACGCTGAGCGGGTCGGAACTGGCCGAGTTCGAGGCGAACCTGGCCCGCAATCCGGAGTTGCAGCGGCAAGTCGCCGCCTGGGAGCGGCGCTTGACTCCGCTGGCGGCCACCCTGCCGGCGGTGGAGCCGCGCGCCTCGGTCTGGGACGCCATCGAGGCGGCGCTGGACGAAGCGGGTCCGCCCGCGACCGTGACCGTGCGCGCGCGGGAAGGCGAGTGGCGGATGCTGGTGCCGGGCACGGAAATCAAGGTGCTCATGGTGGATCGGGAGGCCGGTTTCCAATCCTTCCTGTTGCGGCTGGCGCCCGGCACTCTGCTCCCTCCGCACGACCACAGTATCCTGGAAGAATGCCTGCTGCTGGAGGGCGACATGCTGATCGGCGACCGCGCTTACAGTCGCGGCGACTATCACGCGGCGCTGCCCGGTTCGCGGCACGCGCCCATCTCCACCCGCAACGGCGGCGTCGTGTTCATCCGCAGCGAATTGCGGCCGGAAATGCTGGGTTGAGACTGCTGTGGATCACAGTCCACCGAACGCTTTCCCACCCATGCCCAATACCAAGATACCGACGGCGGCCACCCAGCTACCGGCCACGCGCACCGCGACGCGTGGCCAAGCCGGTTTCAGGCGCGACAGGGCATCGGTAACGACCAGGCCGTAGCCCGTCGTTAGCGAGGCGGCGGTTGCCAGCCCGAGCGCGAAAATCGCTGGCGACAAACCGGAGGGGAGCGCCGCGCCGTTGGCATGGCCATGCGTCGCGCCAAACCCCAGCGCCAGCGCGTACAGCAACCCGATGGGCAAGCGCCAGGAAGCCGCGACCAAACCGCCGATCACCACCAGCGACCCGACGTTCAACGGCGATATCCAGCGTGGCGTCACTCCGCTCGGCGCCAGACCCGCCCCGATGGTCAGCGCGAGGATGAAGGCCAACAGCACCCCTTGTCCCTCGTGCAAACCCCGTTGGCCCGCCAGCAGCCCCAGCGCCAGCATCGGCAACACATGCTCTGGCGCGGTCAGCGGATGCAGCAGGCCGGCATAAAACGCGCCGGCCTGGGCGCTGGCCACGTGGGCCCAGGCGGCGTCGGCGCCGAACGTCAGTCCCAACGCCACGCCGGCGCGGGTGGCGAGCGTTCGCAAACCCGCGCCCATGGCCGTCAAGCTCCCAGCAGGTGCGGTAACAGGAAATACACGCCGCAAACGGCGATCAACGCCCCGCCCGCCTGCAACGAGCGCGTGCCCCAGGACCAGCGATTGGCTAGACCGAGGGTGATTCCGACCAGATGCAAGGACCCGGTGGCGACGACAAAACCTAGCGCATAGGTGAGTGGATTGGCCGATTCGGGTAGCTCCGCCCCGTGCGCGTAGCCGTGGAAAATGGCAAATAGACCGACCAGCACGCCCGCGACCCACAGTGGCGGCCGCATCGCCAACGTCACCATCGCCCCCAACACCACCGCCGATGTCGCGATGCCGATTTCCACGCCGGGCAACTCCACGCCCAAGCCGCCGAGCAGTCCGCCGAACGCCATCACCAGTGGGAAAGTGACCGGCAAGACCCAGATCGCCGGTGGTCCCAATTGCGCGCCCCAAAGACCGACCGCGACCATCGCCACCACATGATCCAAACCGAGGATGGGATGCTCGAAACCGGCGACAAAACCACCGGAAAGGTCGCCTTGACCGACGTGCGCCAAGGCCAGCGCCGGCATCAGCAAGCCAATGAGGGTGGCAAAACGGGGGTATTGGCTGGAAAGGGGAGGGTTCATGATGAATTCGCTCTGGGTGAATAGGGTTCTATTCCCATGCGCTCCCAAAGCGGTTTTGGATGCGGGACGAGCGCGTTTTTTGCCGCGCCCGGTCAGCGCCACGGCGCGGGAATGAACTCGGTCTCGCCTGGAACCGGAGTGAAACGCCCCTCTGCCCAGTCGGCCTTGGCCTGCTCGACGCGCTCCCGCGTGCGAGCCACGAAATTCCAGTAAATAACGTGAGTTCTGGATAAGGATGGAGGGGTAGCTCCTGGAATGGAACCTG
>CALGOO010000151.1 GCA_937960715.1 uncultured Candidatus Competibacteraceae bacterium | reverse complement strand
TTCTGCGGCGCGCCGATCGTGCTGAACACCCTCAAGAACGCCCCGGACGAGATGAAGGTCGGCATCGATCATCGGGTCAAGGTGATGACCGCTGGCGCGGCGCCGCCGGCGGCGGTGATCGAGGGCATGGAACGGATGAACTTCGAAGTCACGCACACCTATGGCCTGACGGAAACTTACGGCCCGTCGGTGGTCTGCGCCTGGCACGACGAGTGGGACGAAAAGCCTTTGGAAGAACGGGCCTTGCTGAAATCGCGCCAGGGGGTGCGCTACCCGATGCTGGAAGGGCTGATGGTGGCCAATCCGCAAACCCTGGAGCCCTTGCCGAAGGACGGCAAGAGCATCGGCGAAATCTTCATGCGCGGCAACAACGTGATGAAGGGCTATCTCAAGAATCCCAGCGCCAGCGAGGAAGCCTTCAAGGGCGGTTGGTTCCACAGCGGCGACCTGGCGGTCTGGCACGAGAACGGCTACATCGACATCAAGGACCGCTCCAAGGACATCATCATTTCCGGCGGCGAGAACATCTCCACCATCGAGGTGGAGGACGTGCTGTACCGGCATCCGGCGGTCATGGAAGTGGCGGTGGTGGCGCGACCCGACGAGAAGTGGGGCGAAACGCCCTGCGCTTTCGTGACGGTCAAGCCGGGCATGGAACACGTCACCGAAGAAGAGATCATCGAGTTTTGCCGCAACCAACTGGCGCGGTTCAAGGTGCCCAAGAACGTGGTGTTCGGCCCGCTGCCCAAGACCTCGACCGGCAAGATGCAAAAGTTCATCCTGCGCGAACGGGCCAAGCTTCTTTAGGCGGTTTCCGGATTACCCTGCCTGGCTCCCCACGCTCCAGCGTCGGGGTTCCAGCCGCGCGACGCTCCGCCGGCGGCGCGGGCGGCTGGAGCAACCCAAACGGCATTCCCGCGCTGGAGCGTGGAAATGAGGTAGGTAAGGTCTTTGCTGGAAATAGCCTGAGCGGAGAGTTTTTCGCCGCCCGGCTGGCCGCGTTCGTGGCTGACCTGACCGCCAAGTTCGCTACGCCCCAACAAACCACGCACCTGACTAACCGACGGTGACGCCTTCGATGCGGTTGCTGGAAACGGCGCTTTCGATCGGCGCGTGTTTGCGTGACGCTTTGAGCCGCCGCGGCGCCTGACGGGTGTAGAGCATCTGCTGACCTCGAGATTCGCCCAAGTCAGCCAGATACCAGCTCGCACCGCTGGGAATCGAGGCGTCGCCATGACGAAACAGGCGCGGGGTATTCACCAGTTTGCCGCTTTGCGCCCCTAATCCCGGCGTCGCAGGACATAAAAGGCGTAGCCGCAATCCGTCGCGTAACGGGTCATCAGCGCGATTTCGGATTCCGTCAAATCGGCCACGACTTGGGCGTCCGCGTCTCCCGCATGGGCTGCCCGAAAAATCGGAATGCGCTCCCGCAGCGGAGCGTAATACGCCTGCCAGGCCGACCACGGCAACGGAAAGTGGTCGACCACTTGCCAACCCCGTTCGCCCGCCGCCGTCAGATTGGCCTCGACGCCGCGCAGGGCCGGATATTCCGCATCAAAGAAAGTCTTCAACTCCGCCGGCGGATCAGACCGGAACCAGGACAATTCGGAAACCGCCAAATACCCTCCGGGCTTGACCCACGACCGCCACTGCGCCAACCCCGCGTCAAAGCCCATGATATAAACCGCCCCTTCGCTCCAGATCAGATCGAAACGGGCTTCCCGGAACGGCAAGGCCCGCATGTCGCCCTGACAGACCCGCACGCGCGAAGACCAACCCCGCTCAATCGCGGCCCGGCGCAACGAGCGAAGAAATTCCAGGGATCGGTCGAGCGCCGTGACGCGCCCGGTCGTGGCCGCCGCCAGCGTCAAGGTCTGCGCGCCGGTTCCGCAACCGATGTCGAGAATCTCCGGCGCGGCCGGCAACGCCGCGCAGAGCGCCAGCGCCCGTCGGGTGGATGCGGCATCGCCCGGGCCTTGGCGCGGCAGACCATCGTGCAACGCGATCAACCACTCGATCAGCCGCTCTTCGTCCACATCCATCGCCTCTCTCGCTGGCTCGATTCGGGCGATCACCCGGCGATTGCTTCCATTTCAAACCGGCCAGCGATCTAGACGCCCGAGACGCGCAGCACCAGCTTGACAAGGCTGACGAGCGCCACGACCAGCACGATCGTCATCGCCAGCCCGATCACGATGTAGTGAGCGGCCTTGCCGTGCTTGAAATCCCGTTCGAAATTCTGTCTGTTCTGCACCCCGAAAAAGGAAGCCAACACGCTGAGGATGACCTGAAACAGACTGGGCCGAGAAAAAGGGTCTTGGGAAACATGCGGGGGGCCATGGTTCATGCTGAATCCAAGTCCTTCATGGGGGTGACAAACCAGGGTGGCCCGCCGAATCGACGCCATCAAATGCGTTGCTCATCAACAGGCTGCCCATTTGGCCCGAACCCTGTCCCGCGCCAGCGGGGCTGATTCGATTGGCGCTCCCTAGGGGTTTCGAACCCCTGTTCCCGCCGTGAGAGGGCGGTGTCCTGGGCCACTAGACGAAGGGAGCGGGATGGCGGGTGGCGTCTTGAGGGGAAAGTAGTATTATACCCACGCTCCCGCTGTAAACAAGAGTTGGCGAACGCGCCTTGGAATCCACACGCTTAAACCCCCCACCCGTTGTCATCCCCCGCCCCGAACACAACATCTCGCGGGCCAACATCAGCCCCAACGCGGTCAAGGTCCTGTACCGGCTGCGCGAAGCCGGTTATCGCGCCTGTCTGGTCGGCGGCGGCGTGCGGGATTTGCTGCTCGGCCGCGAACCGAAGGATTTCGACGTCGCCACCGACGCCCGCCCCGAACAGGTTCACAAGCTGTTTCGCAATTGCCGGCTGATCGGTCGCCGCTTCCGGCTGGCGCACGTCCAGTTTGGCCGGGAAATCGTCGAGGTCGCCACCTTCCGCGCCTGTGGCCGCGACAGCGACGACGACGACGGGTCCAGCGTGGAACGGGCCGCCGACGGTCGCATCCTCAGCGACAATGTCTACGGCAGTATCGAAGACGACGCCTGGCGGCGGGATTTCACCATCAACGCCCTGTACTACGACATCGCCGATTTCGCGGTGCTCGATTACGTGGGCGGCATGACCGACCTCAGGGCCGGCCTGATCCGGCTGATCGGCGATCCGGCGCAACACTACCACGAAGACCCGGTGCGTCTGCTGCGGGCGGTGCGGTTCGCCGCCAAGCTGGGATTCCGGCTCGATCCCGCCACCGAGGCGCCGCTGCACCGACTGGGTCATCTGCTCGAAAAGATCCCGCCGGCCCGGCTGTTCGACGAAGTGCTCAAGCTGTTTCTGGGCGGCTGCGCCATCCAGACCTTTGAATTGCTCCGCCATTACCGCCTGTTCGGCTGGTTGTTCCCGGCGACCGAGCGCTGCTTGAACCACCAGCAGCACCATTACCCCAAAACCCTGCTGGTCCGGGCGCTCGCCAGCACCGACGGCCGGTTGGCCGAAAACAAGCCGATCAACCCGGCGTTCCTGTTCGCCGCCCTGCTGTGGGAGCCGCTGCGGGAACAAATGCGCCACCTGGAAACGGAAGGGCTGGAGGCGCACATGGCCTTGCAGGAAGCGGCCGAACGGGTCATCCAGGCGCAAATCCGCCACACCGCCCTGCCCCGCCGCCACAGTCTGCCGATGCGGGAAATCTGGGAGTTGCAACAACGACTGACGGTCACCGTCGGGAAACGTTCGTTGCGGCTGCTGGACCATCCCCGCTTCCGCGCCGGCTACGATTTTCTGTTGCTGCGCGCCGAGGCCGACGAACAGGCGGCGACGCTGGCCGACTGGTGGACCCGGTTGCTGGCGCTGGACCCCGCTGGCCGCGTCCAGGCCACCCAGCCGGCGGCCAGGGCCAAAACGGGCAAGTCCCGTCGACGACGTAAACCGCGCTCCGCCCGCAAGGACGGCCAGCCCACTCAACCGGCGTCCGAGGCCTGAGTTCGGGAATTGTCCCATGCGACCCGCGCGGGCCTACATCGGCATCGGCAGCAACCTGGACGACCCGATCGGCCAGGTCCGGCGCGCGTTCCAGGCACTGAACGGGATCCTCGCCAGTGGCTGCGTGGCGCAATCGCCGCTGTATCGCACGGCGCCAGTCGGTGGGCCGCCCGGTCAGCCGGACTACATCAACGCCGTCGCCGCCCTGGATACCGGCCTGACCCCGCAACAATTGCTGATGGCGTTGCAAACGCTCGAACTCGCGCGGGGTCGCGTCCGGACCGTGCGCTGGGGCGCGCGCATCCTGGACCTGGATTTACTGTTGTATGATCGACTCACCAGCGACGATCCACGGCTGACTCTGCCGCATCCCCGCCTGCACGAACGGGCGTTCGTGCTTTATCCCCTGCGCGATATTGCCCCGAATCTGGATATTCCCGGTCACGGACCGCTGACCGAGTTGCTGGCGCGCTGTCCGCCCCAGGCCGTCGTCCGTCTGGACAGCGCCGATTAACCGGGTACGATAACCCCGTCGGTCCGGCCTCCCAAAACCCTTTCTCGAACCCGCCGCCGTCGCGCTGCCCGCCATTCACTGGGGTAGCCCGGCTTCACCAGAGCACGCCATGTATCAAGAACAACCAACCCGCAAACCCATCACGATCAAGACCTTGGCGAAGATGAAGCGCGACCGGGAAAAATTCGCGGTCCTGACCGCCTACGACGCCAGTTTCGCGGCATTGCTGGAAGCGGCGGGCGTGGAGGTGATTCTGGTCGGTGATTCGCTGGGCATGGTGGTGCAGGGCCAGCGTACCACCGTGCCGGTGACGATGGATGACATGATCTATCACACCCGGCTGGTGGCGCGCGGCTGCCGGACGGCGCTACTGATGGCGGACATGCCATTCGCCAGCTATGCCGCGGTCGAGCAGGCGGTGTACAACGCCGCCCGGTTGATGAGCGAGGGCGGCGCCCAGATGGTCAAGCTGGAAGGTGGCGCTTGGCTGGTCGACACCGTGCGCCAACTGAGCCGCAACGGCATTCCGGTCTGCGCGCATCTGGGCCTGCTGCCGCAGTCGGTACACAAGCTGGGTGGCTACAAGGTGCAGGGCCGCGAGGAAACGGCCGCCCGTCAGATCATCGACGAGGCGCTGGCCTTGCAGGACGCCGGCGCCGACGTGGCGCTGGTGGAGTGTATCCCGGCCGAGTTGGGCGCGCGGTTGACCGAGGCGCTCGACATTCCCCTGATCGGCATCGGCGCCGGCCCTCATTGCGACGCCCAGGTCCTGGTCAGTTACGACATGCTGGGCATCACCGCCGGCCGCCGGCCGAAATTCTCCAAGAACTTCCTGACCGGCCGCGACAGCCTGCAAGCGGCGGTGGCCGCCTACGTGGCCGCCGTCAAGAGCGGCGAATTTCCCGGCCCCGAACATTGCATCGCCTGAGCGTCGAGGAGCGCGTGTCATGCAAACCGTCCATACCGTCGCCGAACTGCGCGCTCAAGTCGCGGCCTGGAAACGGGCCGGGGAGCGGGTGGCCTTCGTGCCCACCATGGGCAACCTGCACCGGGGTCACATCCACCTGGTCGAGCACGCCCGCGCCCTGGCGCCGCGCACCGTCGCCAGCGTCTTCGTCAATCCGATGCAGTTCGGTCCCAACGAGGATTTCGCCGCCTATCCCCGCACCCTGGCCGAGGACTCCCGCCAGTTGGAAGCCGCCGGGCTGGACTTGTTGTTCGCGCCCAGCGTGGCCGAGGTGTATCCGCGCCCGTTGGAGCAGATGACCCAGGTGACGGTGCCGGAACTGCCGGCGGTGCTGTGCGGCGCCAGTCGGCCCACCCATTTCGGCGGCGTCACCACGGTGGTCAGCAAGCTGTTCAACCTGGTGCAACCGGACGTGGCGGTGTTCGGCGAAAAGGATTGGCAGCAACTGGTGATCATCCGCCGGATGGCGACCGATCTCGACATGCCGGTGGACATCGTCGGCGTGCCGACCGTGCGGGAGCCCGACGGGCTGGCGCTCAGTTCGCGCAACGGCTATTTGTCCGCCGGGGAACGGGCCGTCGCGCCCACCCTGTACGCGACCCTGCGAGCCACGGCCGAACGGCTGCGCGCGGGCGAAGGGGATTGCGCGGCGTTGGAAATCGAGGCGAAGGCCAAGCTGGCGGCGGCGGGCTTTCAACCCGACTATTTTGAAATCCGCCGCCCCGCCGACTTGCGGCGCCCCCTGGCGGGAGATCGTGAATTGCGGATCTTCGCGGCGGCCTGGCTGGGCCGGGCGCGGCTGATCGACAACCTGGCGGTGACGCTGCGATAGGTTGCGGCTCAGGGCGGACGGGAAAATGCCCGGATCATTACTGAATACGTTCCTGAATCAGATCGCGCTCGCCACTCCCCTGTTTGTGCTCGTCTTCCTCGGCTATGCGCTGATGCGCCTTTTCCGCTGGCCGAAAGCGATGGCCGATCACATGACCCGCTTCGTGTTCTCGGTGGCCCTGCCGGTCATGCTGTTTCGTCTGATGAGCGATTTTTCCAAGCTGCCGCCGGTGGATGCTCGGTTACTCGTCGCCTTCTTTGGCGGGTGTCTGGTCGTGTTCATCCTCGGCCGGCTGATCGCCTGGCGAGTCTTCAAACTTGACGGTGTAGGCCAGTCGGTCTTTGCGCTGGGCGGGGTCTTTTCCAACAACGTGATGCTGGGCCTGCCGCTGGCCAAGGTGGCGCTCGGCGAGGCGGCGGTGCCATCGGTCGCGCTGGTGTTGGTGTTCAATGCGTTGATCCTGTGGACCCTGGTCACTATCTCGGTCGAGTGGGCGCGGCATGGCAGTTTTTCCGTGCATGGGTTCGCCAAGGCGGCGCGAGCCGTGCTGGTCAACCCTATCGTCGCCGGGATTCTGTCGGGAACGCTGTTCGGCATCACCGGCCTGCCCCTGCCGACCCTCATCGAACAACCGATTGCGATGCTGAGTCCGGCGGCCACGCCGCTGGCCCTGATCGCCTTGGGCATGGGGCTGACCGAATACCGGTTGCGCGACGACTGGCGGATCAGCGCGGCAATCAGCGCGGTCAAGCTGCTGATCCAACCACTGGTGGTCTGGCTGCTGGCCCGGCTGCTCGGTCTGGGGACGCTGGAAACCCAGGTGGTGGTCTTGCTGGCCTCGCTGGCGGTGGGGGCCAACGTGTATCTGATGTCGCGCCAGTTCGAGGCGCTGGAAGGGCCGGTGGCCGGCAGCCTGATTCTGTCGACCGCTTTGGCGGCGCTGACCACACCGCTGGTGCTGACGCTGATGATGCTGATGGGGTAGTCTGGGTTGGGAGGCCGCTCGCCGATCAGCCCGCACGGCGGCGGTTCGCCGGAAGCGATGTATGCCCCTATGGCCAGCCGCCAGTGAAATCGATCACTTGGCCAGTGACGAAAGGCGAGCGTCCCGAGGCAAGGAACCCAATGAGTTCGCCAATCTCCTCCGGCTTCCCCAACCTGCCCAGCGGTACCTTGGCGGCGATGTGCGCCCTCCCAGCCGGATCGTCAATAAAGCGGGCGCGAGGATAGTACGCTTCGCTGTAGAGGTAGTTCGGCGCCACCACGTTGACCTGGATGCCGTATGGCGCAACCTCACGCGCCAGCGCCAGAGCGAAGGCGGTCGTTGCCGCGCGGATCGACGTTGCGACGGCAAAACCGGGCTCCGCTTGCCGGTAGCGCGCCGAGGTGACGAAGACGAAGCGTCCGCTTCTCCTCGCTTTCATCGCTGGTAGCAGGCGTTGCGTCAGTTGCGCGGGGAAAAGCAGCAAGGCGTCGAAAGCGGCTTGCAGCATCTCCGTCGGAATCTCCTCGATCGGCAGCGGCGTATTGGGATGAACGTCGTTATGGATCACCGTGTCGATGGCGACACCGCGCGCAGCCAACTCGTCCGCGAGCCTGTATGGGGTCTGTGCGGCCAGCGCGACTACACCGGCGTGTTCGGCCTCGAAATCTCGGGCCGCGGCTGGATCGACAAAGCTGGCGTCATGGCAGTAGAGCGTATTGTGTTCGCGCAGCAAGACGGGGACGCTGCCTGGGCCGGTGTATTGGCGGACGTGGGTCAGCAGGACGCTCATAACCACCTCGTCAACCGTGTTTCGGCGTCAGTTTGGTCAGTTGGCGTACCGTTGCCTCGCTCAGCGGCTGCGACCGACGGCTGGTTTCATTCATCTGCACGATGACGGTCTGCGCCGTCGCCACGCATCGGCCTTCCTGGAACAAGCCTTGCTCGAGGGTAAGCGAGCTTTTGCCAATGGCGGCGACCCGAGTCCCGATGTCAACCTGCCCAGGCCAGATGATCTCACCACGAAAATCGAGATGCAGGCTGGCGATAACGAAAGCACATCCGATCTCGTGCAGCGGTTCATCGGGCGCGTAGAGCAGTTCAACGCGACCCGTTTCGAGCATCGTGGAAAAAGTCGCGTTGTTGACGTGCCCCTGACGATCGGTGTCCGCGTAGCGAAGCTTTTCGTAAGTCTGGAGAGGATAGTCGGCGAGTGATGGCGTGGTCGACATCATGACAGGTACTCCTTGGCGATCATCAAGGTGCGCGGGGGTCGGAGGCAATCCCACCGGGTCAAGGTGCGCGATTACGGCAGTCGCTGGGGCATCGAGCCGCTGTTCTCGGACTTCAGAAGTCGCGGTCTTGACCTGGAAGCCACCCAGCTACGCGCTCCCGATCGCCTGAATCGCCTGCTGTTGCTCATGGCCCTGGCTCTGCGCTGGTGCGTCCGCGCCGGGCAAGACGACGCCCGCGATCACCCGACCCCGCTGGAAAAAAACTCAAGCCCAAACCGATCCGAACCATTGGACTTCTAAAAGGCTCGCTCGCAGCGCCTTGTCCTGGTTCAAGCGCGGTCCACGGTTGCTCCTGAGACGGCTCCAAATGCAACAACCCTTACACCCTATCTATCGAATCTGTCCCCTCATAAGGAACTGATAGGTGGCAAGCCCACGGACAATCGACCGACCATGTTCGATGAGAGAATATGGGGAATCGAGAAAAACCGCCAGAACGCGGCCCCAGCGTTTTCAGAACTTCATATCCTCGAAAAACTTCTTGACTCCATCCAGCCAGCTTCCCTGCTGTGGAGTATGGCGTTTACCACCGACCTCCATGGTTTCGGCGAACTGCTGCAACAAGTCCTTCTGTTCCCGGGTGAGGTTGACCGGGGTTTCCACCACCACCCGACACAGCAGGTCGCCGGTTGGGCCGCCGCGCACCGGTTTGACCCCCTTTCCGCGAATCCGAAACACCTTGCCGGTCTGGGTCTCGGGTGGAATCTTCAGGCCCAACCGCCCATCCAGGGTCGGTACCTCCAAATCGCCGCCCAGCGCCGCCGTGGTGAAGCTGATCGGCACTTGGCAGTACAACTCGTTGTCCTCGCGGGTGAAAATCGGATGTGACTTGACCTGAATCTGCACGTACAGATCGCCCGGCGGCCCACCGTGTTCGCCGGCCTCGCCCTCGCCGGCCAGCCGGATGCGGTCGCCGTTGTCCACACCCGCCGGCACCTTGACCGACAGCGTCTTCTGCTCTTCCACCCGGCCGATGCCCCGGCAGGTCTCGCAGGGTTCGGGAATGACCACGCCGCGCCCCTGACAGCGCGGACAGGTCTGCTGGATCGAGAAAAAGCCCTGTTGCATCCGCACCTGACCCACGCCGCGACAGGTGGGGCAGGTGGTGGGCTTGGTCCCCGGTTTGGCGCCGCTGCCGGCGCAGGTGGCGCAGGTCACCAGGGTCGGGGCCCGAATCTTGGCGGTGGTGCCGAACACCGCCTCTTCCAGCGTCAAATCCAGGGTGTAGCGCAGGTCGGCGCCCCGATAGCCCTGCGCCCCCCCGCGCGCCCCGCCGAAGATGTCACGAAACACGCCACCGAATATGTCGCCCAGATCCGCCGGGCCACCGAAGCCGCCACCGGCCGAGCCGTCCACGCCCGCATGGCCAAACTGGTCGTAGGCAGCCCGCTTGCGCGCGTCGCTGAGCGCCTCGTAGGCCTCCTTGGCCTCCTTGAATTTTTCCTCGGCCACCTGATCGCCCGGATTGCGGTCGGGGTGATGCTTCATCGCCAGCCGCCGATACGCCTGCTTGATCTCGGCTTCGCTGGCGTTGCGGGCCACGTTGAGGATTTCGTAATAGTCGCGTTTGGCCATGTTTCGGTCTTGCGTCGCGGGAGTCGCGGATCGATACGTTCAAAACCAAAAATCCGGGAGGGTTTCATCCCCTCCCGGATTCGCGGTTTGGCGCGAGCGAGGCGCCTACTTTTTCACTTCCTCGAATTCGGCGTCCACCACGCCGTCGTCGGCTGGCTTGTGGCCGCCCCCGGCGGGACCATGTGGGCCACCCGGCGAGCCGCCGTCCGGCCCGCCGCCGGACTGGCCGTAAATCCGCTCGGCCAGCTTGCCGGACGCCTCGGCCAAGGTCCGGGTCTTGGCCTCGATCGCGCTCTTGTTGTCGGTCTTGGCCGTGGTCCGCAGGTCGCTGATGGCCGCCTCGATGGCCGATCGCTCGCTACCCTCCACTTTGTCTCCCAGATCGCGCAAGGTTTTCTCGGTGGCGTGAATCAGGTTCTCGGCCTGATTGCGGGCGTTGACCAGTTCGTGGAACTTGCGGTCTTCGTCGGCATGGGCCTCGGCATCGCCGACCATTCGCTTGATCTCGTCCTCGGACAAGCCGGAACTGGCCTTGATCACGATGCGGTTTTCCTTGCCGGTGGCCTTGTCCTTGGCCGAGACGTGCAGGATGCCGTTGGCGTCGATGTCGAAGGTGACCTCGATCTGCGGCACGCCGCGCGGCGCCGGCGGAATGTCCTGCAAATCGAACTTGCCCAGCGACTTGTTGGCGGCGGCGATCTCGCGCTCGCCCTGCAACACATGCACCGTCACCGCCGTCTGGTTGTCGTCGGCGGTCGAGAACACCTGGGTCGCCTTGGTCGGGATGGTGGTGTTCTTCTCGATCAGCTTGGTCATCACCCCGCCCAGGGTTTCGATACCGAGCGACAGCGGCGTCACGTCGAGCAACAACACATCCTTGACCGTGCCGCCCAGCACGCCGCCCTGAATCGCCGCGCCCACGGCGACCGCCTCGTCGGGGTTGACGTCCTTGCGCGGCTCGCGGCCGAAGAATTCGCGCACCTTCTCCTGCACCTTGGGCATCCGGGTCTGACCACCGACCAGCAGCACGTCGTCGATCTGCCCGATGCCGATCCCGGCATCCTTGAGCGCGATTCGGCAGGGGCCGATGGTCTTGTCCACCAGATCCTCGACCAGCGATTCCAGCTTGGCGCGGGTCAGCTTCAGGTTCAAATGCTTCGGGCCGCTGGCGTCGGCCGTGATGTACGGCAGGTTGATTTCGCTCTGCTGGCTGGAGGACAGCTCGATCTTGGCCTTTTCCGCCGCTTCCTTCA
>CALGOO010000150.1 GCA_937960715.1 uncultured Candidatus Competibacteraceae bacterium | reverse complement strand
GCCGGCCGAACTGGTGGATTTCGACGCCGTGTTGCTGGCCAACCTGCTGTGCCGGTTGCCCAGCCCCAAGTCGCTGCTGGGGCGACTGGGCGGGCCGCGCGGGCTGGTCAAGGTCGGCGGTCTGCTGGCGATCTTCTCGCCCTACAGTTGGCTGGAACAATTCACGCCGCCGGAAGCGTGGCTGGGTGGTTACGAGCGGGAGGGCGATCCAGTAACAAGCACGGCGGCGCTGGCCGAGTTTCTGCGGGCCGAAAACTTCGAACTGTTGCGCGAGGCCGACGTACCGTTGGTCATTCGCGAACATGTCCGCAAATATCAATACATCGTGACGCACGCCATGTTGTGGCGGCGGATCAAGTGATGGTCTGGAAATCCGGCTTCGGCGGGCTGGTCGCCGCCCTGTTGCTGGCGGGAACGGCGGTCGCCGCCGAGTTGCCGGCCTGCCTGACCCGCCGTGATGAAGGCCGCGCCGGCCGATGAGGAGCTGCTGGCCCGGCTGGCCTACGCCGAAGGTCGCTCCACCGGCTTCCCCGACGATCCCCGCGTTTATCGAGGCATCGCCTGGGGGGTGATGAACCGGGCGCGGTTGAGCGAGATTTCCGCCGTCGCGCGCCGCCAGTACGGTGATGGAGTGGCCGGAGTGATCTTTCAACCGAAGCAGTTCAACCCGGCGGTCTCGCTCCGTTCGCCGTTCTCGAACGATTTCCTTTGCCCGCAAGACTCCGCCCGCTGGCGGCTGGCGGTGGACGCCGCCAGCGCGGCCTTGCGTGGCCGGGACAATCCGTTCATCCAAACGCCATGGGAACAGCGAAGCGGTCGGTCGTTGGTGGTCAATTTCTACTACCCCCAATCTTCCCAGGCGCTGGGTCCGCTGGCTCCCTGGGAAGATAGCCGCGCCCTGCGTTTCATCGGCGACCCGGCCCCCGACAGCAAGCTTCCACCGGCGGAGCGCATTCGTTTCTACCGGCTCGCTCAACCGCCGGGCGACTTGCGCGACTCGGCGCCCCCAAAGTAGAACCCGCTCCCGCTGACTCGCCCCCGCATCGCTCGAAGGCGATGGGTTTCGCTACGCTCAACCCATCCTACAACCCTCATTGTTTTTCGTAGGATGGGTTGAGCGTAGCGAAACCCATCGATACGGGGCGAAACCACCACGTGGGTCCGAACGGTTACGTTTTCGAGCCTTCCCGGCCCCTTTTCCGCGCCGCCCGCAATCCGCATGATTTAATGAGTACACTGTATGCGGGACTAACGGCGAGTTTTGTCATGCACCCTAAAATCCATCCCCTTTCGGGAGGCGCAAGTTGGCGTCGGGCGGAAAAACCCGCAATGTCGGACCCAACCCTGGTCGAAACTCCGACATGGTTGAACGCTTACTTCTGGGGAACGGCCTTTCTGTGGACGTTGCTCGTGCTAGCGTTGGCGGCATGGCATCATCTTAGCGACCTGGCGGTGGCGTGGTTCACCAGCGACACGCCAGACCCGGCGGTCGTGACCGTGGCCGGTTATGGCGCATCCTGGGGACTGGGACTCCTGGGATTGGCGGCAATGCGTTGGCGGCTGCGCGGACGCCTAATTGGACAGCGGCGGAGCGAACAGCGCGCGGCGCTGCTCGGTCTCGCGCTCGATCAAGCGGGCCAGGCGGCTTTGCTGCTCGACCAGCAGGGCCGTTTTCAATACGCCAACGAAGCATCCTGTCGGATATTGGAATACAGCCGCGACGAGTTGCTGAACCTGAGCATGATCGACGTGGACGTCGCCACCGCCAGCGGCTGGTCCGACCGCTGGAGCGAACTCGAAACCCGTCGCTCGCTGCTCTTCACAAGCCATCATCGGACCAGGACGGGGCGGGTCTTTCCGGTGGAAATCCATGCCAGCTACCTCGATGACGACGGGCGAGGCTACGTCCTGGCGTTGACGCGCGACATCACCGAGCGCGAGCAGCGCGCCAGGGAGGCTGCTACCCATCGAAAGATTTTGGACGCCCTGTTTCAATGTACCCCGGGGTTCGTTTTTGTCCTGGCCGAAGACGGGCAGTTCCTGCGCTGGAATCAGCGCTATCAGAAGCTGCTGGGCTGGTCGGACGAGGACATGGCGCGACTGCGCGCCCTGGATACCGTCAGCCACCGGGATCAAACGCGAGTGGCCGCCAGGCTTCGAGACGTGTTGGCCCGGGGCGACAGTTTCGCGGAACTGACCCCGGTGGATCGGGACGGGCGAGAGCGAGGGCGGTATTACGCGACGGGCGTGCGCGCCGAAATCGAGGGCAAGCTCCATGTGGTCGGGGTGGCCATCGACATCTCGGAACAGATGGCCGCGAGAGCGGCCTTGCACGAGAGCGAGCAAACCTACCGCGAGATTTTCAACGCCACCAGCGATGCGCTGCTGATCCACGACGAAACCGGCCGCGTGCTGGACGCCAACGACCAGGCGTACACTCTGTTCGGATATGACTGGAAAACGACGCTTCGACCCTCCATCGGCAACCTGGACCTGGGCGAAAATCCCTATTCCCAAACCAAGGCCGAAGAGTGGGTGCGTCGAGCGATTCAAAAAGGTCCGCAAGTTTTCGAGTGGCGCTCCAAGCGCCTGAACGGGGAGCTGCTCTGGACCGAGGTCGCTCTTCGGGCATCCCGCATCGGCGGTCATCTGCGCGTGATCGCGGCGGTGCGCGACATCACCGCGCGCAAGCAGGCGGACGAGGCCCTGCGCGAGTATCAACAGACGATCAACGCCATCGTGGAAACGTCCCAGGATTTGGTTTGGGCCATCGACCTCTCCGGCCATCACACGTACCTGAACCCGGCGGTGGAAAAGATTCTGGGATACTCCCCCACCGAGGTTCGGTGGATCGGAATGGAGAAATTGATCCATCCGGAAGATCGCTGGATCGTCGATTCCCAATGGCCTGGCTGGATCGAAACCCGGCAAGGCTGGAACAATCAGGTGCTTCGCTGGCGCTGCAAGGACGATAGTTACCGCTATCTGGAAAGCACCGCGGTTCCGGTCCTTGGGCCGGACGGAGAATTGCTGGGCTTTCGTGGCGTGGATCGCGACATCACCGAGCGCGTCCAGGTGGAGCGCGCGCTGCGCGCGAGCGAGGCCCGGCTGAACGAGGCCCAGCGACTGGCCCACGTCGGCACCTGGGAATGGGACCCGGTCTCCGATTCCCTGTTGTGTTCCGAGGAATTGCTCCGCATTCTCGAGATCGATCCCCAACGGTATGCCCTGCGCTACCAGGACGTCCTCGACCGCGTGCATCCCGATGATGTGGAGCGGGTGCGCCGTAGTCACGGAGAACCCATGGATTCCCAAGCCCCTTACCAGATCGAGCATCGCCTGTGCTTCGCCGACGGGCGCGTCAAATACGTCTACCAGCAGGGCCAAACCATCCAGGACGCCGAAGGCCAGCCCATCCGCTCCATCGGCACCGTGCAGGACATTACCCAACGCAAGCAGGCCGAAATCAGCCTGAAGGAATCGACCCAGCGGCTTCAGGCGCTTTCCCGTCGCCTGCTTTCGGTGCAGGAAGAGGAACGCCGGATGTTGGCTCGCGAACTGCACGACGATTTCGGCCAACAATTGGCCGCTTTCAAGCTCAATCTCGGTCTGTTGAGCCGAGGCATGCATGGCGAGGCGGAGCAGCGCCGCATCACCGATTGCCTGGACATCGCCAATGATCTGCTTGAACGCTTGCGCGACATCGCGCGCGATCTGCGCCCCTCGGTGCTCGACGATCTGGGACTGGCGGCGGCGTTGCACTGGTACGCCCGCCGCCAGACGGAACGATCGGGTTGCGAAATCACGGTGCTGGACCGCTTCTCGCCCTTGCCCCCGGAAATCGAAACCGCCATGTTCCGCATCACCCAGGAAGCGGTCAACAACGCGATTCGACACGGCGGGGCGCGGCATATCACCGTGACCGCCGAAGCCACCGCCCAAGGTCTGGCGCTCGCGATCCAGGACGACGGCGGCGGTTTCGACCCGACGGCGGCTTCCAGCAAGCCCGACGCCGGCCTGGGCCTGAACAGCATGCGCGAGCGCGCCGAATTGCTCGACGGCTGGTTCACCCTGACCAGTCAGGTGGGAACCGGAACCCGGATCGAAGTTTTCATCCCGTTGGTGGAGAAGGACGCATGAGCGAGATCAACGTGTTGCTGGCCGACGATCACACCCTGGTGCGGGCGGGATTGCGCACCCTGGTCGAGGGTTTCGCGGGGTTCCGTGTCGTCGCCGAGGCGGGCGACGGTCGCGAGGCGGTGCGCCTGGCACGGCGCTGGAAACCCCAGATCGCCCTGATCGACATCAGCATGCCGGAGCTGAACGGACTGGACGCCACGGCCCTGATCACGAAGGAGACGCCCGAAACCCAAGTGATCATCCTGTCCATGCACATCGCCGAGAACTACGTGCTGGCGGCGTTGCGCGCCGGCGCGGTCGGCTACGTGGTCAAGGACGCCGCTGTCACCGAACTGGAAAGCGCGCTGCGGGCGGTGCTGAAGGGCGAACGCTGGCTCAGCCCGGCGGTATCGCGTCACCTGCTCGATGAGTATCTGCGACTCGTTCGCCATCCGGCAGAGGAAGCTCAGGTTCCAAGTGGGCTTGAATCGCTGACACGGCGCCAGCGCGAAATTCTGCAACTGATCGCGGAAGGCTGCGCGACCCGCGAGATCGCCGAACGGTTGTCCCTCAGCATCAAGACCGTGGAGACCCACCGCTCGCAACTGATGGAGCGGCTGAATATCCATGATGTGGCCGGGCTTACCCGCTTCGCCATCCGCGTTGGCCTGATCCACTCCGAAATCTGAACGGCGCGCCGCCGGGGAACGTGCGGCATCGCGGGTTCAAGATGGCTCGACCACGACGCCCTTCCCAGTCCCAAGAACGAATTTTCCGACCCGAAAATCAGGTTTTTTCACCCCACGGAATCAGGGTTTGCCCGATACCGGCGCGTTCCGCGGTCGCGTAGGCTGTCCTTTATCACCATCCGCGCAGGACATCGCCTCGATGAACCCATCAACCCGTTCTCGTCGCAATTTTCGTCTGCTGACCATCGCGTTGCAGGCCTGTCAGCCACCGGTGGACTGGGCTCGGCTCGCGGCCCAACCGGGGCTGGACTGGGTCGGCCACGCCACCGACTGCGACGATGGCCTGCGGCAAGCCCTGATGACCTACCCGGACGCCATCGTCCTGCCATGGACAGGATTGACGAAGAAGTTGTTCCGCGCTTTTGCCGGCTTGCGCGATGAATGCTTCGCGCCGCTGATCGTGGCGATCATGCCCGAGACGCCTTGCGAGGATTTCGCGCCTTGCGATGGCGCCGTCGTTCTGAAGGTGGAGCAGCTCCATCAGGACGGGTTAGCCACGCTTTTGCGATCGTTGCTGGCGGCCTGCCAACCGAACAAGAACGGCCGCGCCGACTTGGCGCCACCACCGGCTCCAGACCTTGCGCGCGCGGTCGCCAGCACGGCAAGGTGAAATCGCAAGACACATCGTCGGTGAACGGACCGGTCGGTGAACGGACCGGTCGGTGAACGGACCGGTCGGTGAACGGACCGGATGGTGCCGCGCCGGCTTCCATGAAATCGATCACCCAAACCGCGCCGGCACGCCCAGCCATCGACCGAGTCCATCGGCGCCCCAGCGCATGATGGCGTCGTGGTTCCAGCAGAATACGGGGCGGGCCAGCGGCGCCAGCGCGTTCATCCAGGGTTGCGTGGTCCGCACCGCCCAGCGGTAATCGATCCAGGTCCCGGCGCGGTCGGGCCGCAGCCGCCAGATCCCGATACCCTGCAACTGGCCATGGGCACGGCTTTCGATGAGAAGGGGGCGCTCGATTTGGGTGGTTTCCGTCTCGAACGTCAGGGTATAGGGCAACCGGCCACGCCAGGTGGTGCGGTAGCGGCGGCCCAGCCCGCTGGAATCGCCCTTTTCGAGGCGTTCGACCGCCAGCACCCCGGGCCACCACGCCGGCCAGTCCTCAACAAGGGTCAGCACCGACCAAACCGCTTCCGGCTCCGCCGCCACCCGCCACACGGTGTCCAGCACGTAATCCGCCATGACCCGGTTCCCGCCGTGTTCCTTTGCCGATTGAAAAACACCCTCACCTCTGCCCCTCTCCCGCAAGCGGGCGAGGGGTTTCCAGGCAACCTGTTACCCGATCAGGGCGTAGGCGCGGATGTCGGGCGGCGACGCCAGCAGGTTGGCCGCCTCGGTCAGGGCCGCCTGTATATGCGGCGAGGCGAGATGGGCATCCAGCGCCGCCTGATCGGCCCACTCTTCCACGAAGGTGAAATCGGTGGGATCGGCGTGGTTGTGCAACAAGGTATAGCGCAGGCAACCCAGCTCGCGGCGGGTGGGTTCAAGCAGGTTTTGCAGGAGTGTCCGGGTTTGCGCGACAGTATCCGGCCGCGCGGTGATGCGCGCGACGACGTGCAGGGGAAAAGTCATGGGTACCTCTCGGATCACGGTAACGGTGTTGAGGGTTATGCGGTAAAGGCCACCGCCATGGCCTGGGTGTCCTCGTGGGCCCGAAACGCGGTCACCCGGCCGTCCTTGATCGTCCACGCCATGACCCAGTCGCTCGCGTACTCGCGTCCGGTGGCCTTGACCCGACCCGTCCAGCGACCGAACGCGGCGACGCGATCGCCCTGGGCAATGTACTCGCGCGGCTCGAAGGTCCGAACCTCGACGCTGGCGCCGAGCGTCGCGAAAAACTCTTCCACCTGCGCCGAGCCGTGGCGTGTGCCCGCATACGCTATGGGATTCGATCCCGCGTTGCTCCATTCGACCTCGGGGTCGAGGGCCGCCAGGATGGGCGGAATATCGCCGCGTCCGAAGTGGGCGTACAACCATTGAACCATTTCGACGTTGGCTGACTCGTTCATCGTCTTGCTCCTCGGTGGCTGGGGACAGGGTATCCGTCATGAACAACGACATTCCTTCCCTTGTGCGCCGACGCGCGCCGTTTGGATGCGGGGGAGGGTAAAAATTCGCCGGGCGGCGCGGATCGATTTCACCGTTCCAAGCCAAGGCGCTATTTTTCGACGAAAGCTCGCTCGATCACGTAATGGCCGGGTTCGCCGATGTGCGGCGAGATATGAAATCCCCGCGCGTTCAGGAGCGCGCAGGCGTCCTTGAGCAGCGCCGGACTGCCGCAGATCATCACCCGGTCCTGAGCGGGGTCGAGTGGCGGCAGGCCGATGTCGGCGCACAGCTTGCCCGACTCGACCAACTGGGTCAGCCGTCCCTGATTGCGAAAGGGTTCGCGCGTCACGGTCGGGTAGTAAATCAGCTTCTCGCGGATCATGTCGCCCAGAAATTCGTGCGTCGGCAACTCGTGGGCGATGACATCGGCATAGGCCAGTTCGCTGGTATGACGAACGCCGTGCGCCAGCACGACCCGGTCGAAGCGGTCGTAGGTGTTCGGGTCCTTGATGATGCTCAGGAACGGCGCCAGCCCGGTTCCCGAACCGAGCAGGTACAGACGCTGGCCGGGGAGCAGATCGTCGATCACCAGGGTACCCACCGGCTTGCGGCTGATCAGCACGGGATCGCCTTTCTTGAGGTGCTGCAACCGCGAGGTGAGCGGACCACTGCGCACCTTGATGCTGAAGAATTCCAGATGCTCCTCGTAGTTGGCGCTGGCGATGCTGTAGGCTCGCATCAACGGACGGCCGTCCACCTCCAGGCCCAGCATGACGAAATGGCCATTTTGGAACCGAAGTCCTGGATCGCGGGTGGTTTTAAAGCTGAACAGCGTATCGTTCCAGTGATGAACGCTGAGGACGCGCTCGATGTTGAAAGCTTTCATAAGTCGACGATTGGGGTGGTTCTTGGGCGGCGATGGGCGAAGCGGGCGGTCATTGCGCCCGGTTCGAGACTTCGGCTATTTTCCGCCAAGCGGCGCCGTCGGCGCCAGTTCGGCGCCATCCTCTTTTCAGCCGCTTGACCTTCGGCCAGGGTTTCATCATGTCGATCCAATTCGTCATCGCCGTCACCCATCTGGTCAGCCGCAAGCGGCCCACCCTGGTCTCGCTGGTCGGCATCGCCCTGGGCGTGGCGTTCTTCCTGGCGGTGTCGTCGCTGATGCGCGGCTCCGAGCGGGATTTCATCAAGCGCCTGGTGGACAACAGCCCGCACCTCACCGTGTACGACGAGTATCGTAATCCCCAGCCGCAACCAGCGACCCTACGCTGGCCCGACGGCGCGGTTGAACTGCGCCGGGTCAAACCGCTGCGCGAGGTACGCGGAATTCGCGGCCATGCCCAAAAGCTGGCGTTTATCGAATCCCTGCCCGGCCTGCGCGCGGCCCCGGTGCTGGTGGGATCGGTGGTGCTGACCTTCGCCGGGCGCAGCGAGGGCGTCACCCTCAACGGCATCGTTCCAGCGAAAATGAAGGGAGTCTCGACCATCGAGGACAAGATGACGCAAGGCTCGCTGGAGGCGCTCGCCGCCCACCCCAACGGCCTGATCATCGGCGAGGGCCTGGCCAGGAAATTCGGCCTGAGTCTGGGCGGCGTGGTCAACGCCGTTTCGCCGGCGGGCGAATCGCGCGCCCTCAAGGTGGTCGGCATCTTTCGCACCGGCAACGCCGGCTACGACGAAACCCAGACCTTCGCCCTGCTGAAACGGGCGCAGGGGCTGTTGGACCGACCCGACCGGGTCAACCGCTTCATCCTCCAGTTCGACGATCCCTACGTCGCCCGCGACGTCGCCAGCCTGATCGAGGCGCGGATCGGCTACAAGGCGGTGTCCTGGCTGGAAGCCTCGGAAGACCTGATGAGCGTGCTGCTGGTGCGCAACCTGATCATGTACAGCGTGGTGTCGGCGATTCTGGTGGTGGCCGCCTTCGGCATCTACAACACCATTTCGACCATCGTGATGGAGAAAGTTCACGACATCGCCATTCTCAAATCGATGGGCTTTCACGCCCGCGACGTCCGGCGCATTTTTTTGGCGGAAGGGGTGCTGTTGGGATTGGTGGGCAGTCTGCTCGGGCTGGGACTGGGGCTGGGGCTGATGGCGTTGCTGGTTCAGGTCGAGATCAAGCCGCCCGGCGCCACCGACACCGTCCATTTGCCGATCTACTGGGGCTACGACCAATACCTGCTAGCGCTGGGATTCGCGATGGTCTCGGCGGTGGGCGCGGCGGTGCTGCCGGCGCGCAAGGCGGCGCGGGTTCAACCGGTCACGATCCTGCGGGGGATGGGTTGAATCGCGGCCCCCTCACCCCCAACCCCTCTCCCACAAGGGACGAGGGGAGCCAGTGGTCAGGCCCGATCCTGGCGGCCGAGAATCTGGGGCGTGTTCTGCCCGGCGAGGTGCCGGTCACCCTGGTGCAGGATGTCACGCTGGACATCGAGCGCGGTGAATTCGTGGCCATCATGGGCCCCTCCGGTTCCGGTAAATCCTCGCTGCTGTACCTGCTGGGTCTGCTCGACACGCCGACTTCGGGCCGGGTCTGGCTGGACGGCCGGGACACTTCCCGCTTCGGCGAGGACGAACTGGCGGCAACTCGGCTGGAGAACCTCGGTTTCGTGTTCCAGTTTCATTTCCTGCTGGCCGAATTCACCGTGCTCGACAACGTGCTGTTGCCGATGCGTCGGCTCGGCGCGCGACCGGAAGAGAAAGCCCGACAACGAGCGGCGGACTTGCTCCAGCAGTTCGGCCTGGGCGATCAGGGCCACAAGCGCCCGCATCAACTGTCCGGCGGCCAGCGCCAGCGCGTGGCCATCGCCCGCGCCCTGGCCAACGATCCGCCGGTGGTGCTGGCCGACGAGCCGACCGGCAACCTGGACAGCCGCGCCTCGGCCAACGTCCGGCAAATCCTGCACGATCTGACCCGCGAACTGGGAAAAACCGTGGTCGCCGTCACCCACGACCTGACCTTCGCCAGCGCCGCCGACCGGCGCATCGGCATCGTGGATGGCCTGATCGCCCCCGACTGGCGGGCGTAGCGCTTCACCCGACCTGAGAGACTGTCGAAAAAATTCTCATTGATTTTCCTCAAAAAATTTCTACAGGGCTGGTCAAACGACGGTTTGATCGGCTAAAAGCCGGCTGAAAGCTAACCCTATAGCTTTATAGGTCAAATAGTTATTTTTTATCCAGGCTCCCATCGCGCCTTATGCCTTATCTCGATAAGCAATCCAGTTTTTCTTAATTCCGATCATAAGGAATCAGATTGTATAGTTCATCGGGTTATTAATCCTTGGAGAACACTCGATGAAAATCCCTCGCCTTTCCCACACCCTGCTCGCTCTCGCCCTGACGGTGGGCGCCAGTTCGGCCGCTTTTGCCCAAACCATCACCCTGCTGAACGTCTCCTACGACCCGACCCGCGAACTTTATCAGGACTTCAACGCCGCCTTCGCCAAGCACTGGAAAAGCCAGACCGGCGAAACCGTGACCGTCCAGCAGTCGCACGGTGGCTCCGGCAAGCAGGCCCGCGCGGTGATCGACGGGCTGGAAGCCGATGTGGTCACGCTGGCTTTGGCCTACGACATCGACGCCCTGGCCGAGAAGGGCAAGCTGATCCCGAAGGATTGGCAACAGCGGTTGCCGAACAACAGCGCACCTTATACCTCGACCATCGTGTTTCTAGTGCGCAAAGGCAATCCCAAGGGGATCAAGGACTGGGATGACCTAGTGAAGCCGGGCGTCTCGGTCGTCACGCCCAACCCGAAAACCTCCGGCGGCGCGCGCTGGAATTACCTCGCCGCCTGGGGTTATACGCTGAAGAAGCACGGCGGTGACGAGGCCAAGGCGCGCGAGTTCGTGACCAAGCTGTACAAGAACGTCCCGGTACTGGATTCCGGCGCGCGCGGTTCCCTAACCACCTTCACCGAACGCGAAATCGGCGACGTCTTCCTGTCCTGGGAGAACGAGGCGTTTCTCGCCACCAGGGAACTCGGGCCGGACCAGTTTGAGGTCATCACGCCTTCGCTGTCGATCCTGGCCGAGCCGCCGGTGACGGTGGTGGACAAGGTAGTGGACAAGAAGGGCACGCGCAAGGCCGCCGAGGCCTATCTGAACTACCTCTACAGCCCCGAAGGGCAAAACATCGCGGGCGAGCATTTCTACCGCCCACGCGATCCCAAGGTCGCGGCCCAGTACGCCGGGCAATTCGTCAAGGTGAAACTCTTCACCATCGACGAGGTATTCGGCGGCTGGCAGAAAGCGCAGAAGACCCATTTCGCCGACGGCGGCGTCTTCGACCAAATCTATCAACCCGCCCGCTGAGCCACGGGAGAACCGCCGATGCCACACTGGTACGAAGACAACTCCCTGTCCATCGGCCGCACCCCGCTGGTGCGGCTCAACCGAATCACCGACGGCGCGCCCGCCATGGTGCTGGCGAAGATCGAGGGCCGCAACCCCGCCTATTCGGTCAAGTGCCGGATCGGCGCGGCGATGATCTGGGA
>CALGOO010000149.1 GCA_937960715.1 uncultured Candidatus Competibacteraceae bacterium | reverse complement strand
GAGCTGCAAGGCCCCCACCCGGCGGCCGGTTTTCAAGGTTCTGAAAAAAACCTGGATACTCCAACGACTTCCGTACCACTGGGTCCGTTCGGCGGCTCGGGCGAGCGTGGTCGCCGCGCGGTTGGTCAGCAGGCGCCAGTCGAGCGGTTCGACCCCGGCGGGCGGGGATTCTGCCCGCGCCCGCAGCGCGGTCACGGTCACCGGTTCGCCGCCCTTGGGATGCGGGGTCACCCGTTCGGCCCGCACCGTCAGCACCACCGGCCGGCTCGGTCGGCTCGGTCGCGCCGGGAGGGTAAAGCTAACCTCGCCCCATACCGGCGCTTGGGCCAGTCGATCCCAGAGGGTATCGCCCTCGGCCAGCAGGCGATCCTGGGCCGCGCGGATCAGCCAGTCGATCTCCGGTTGCCGGTAGGCCCGGACCATGAACGCGTGGATGTCGCATTCCCGGTCGGCGACATAGACCAGCCGGCTGTCGGGCAGGGTCCCGGCCAGCTCGGCGCAGCGCTCGAAGCCTTCCAACCCGCGCATGCTTTCCTTGGCCTCGATCGGCCAGTGCCGCCGATCTTCCCCCAAGGTCTCCCGGTCGCGCGTCCACAGCCAGGCGTCCAGCACGCCCAGCGGCACCCCGTCCGGCGTGACCGCCAGCGTCGGGTGGACGTACAACCCGTGCTGCCGGAGATCGCTCAACGGCCCCAGCCCGGCAATGCCCGGCTGGGCCGTGAAATCCAGTTCGGTCGTGTCCTGCACGCACAAGACCACCGGCTGACGGCGCATTCGCTCAAGGCTACAGTCCCAGTGCGGGGCGAGCACCTGTTCCCAGGTGACCGCCTCATGGGCCAACAACCGATACGCCGCCTGGGTCTCCGCCCAGCCGCCGCGGGCCACCGGAATGCTGGCGCCCGGTTGCGCCCCCAGGCGTTCCGCCACCCGCACCAACCGTCGGTTCAACCGCGCGTCCCCCAAGTTCGCCCCGCCCAACTCCACCGCTGCCCAGCTCACCGCCACCGTCTCCGTCATCCCCTCATCCCCTCATCTGTGTCTACCTCACCTGATGGCGGCGGCGGCCCTGCCGTTCAAGATGTGTGTAATGGACAGCCTCAAAACCCGGGGCGATGCAGTTTCTGACCGGCGAACCCCTGGTCGGGCAGCGCCACATGGCCGTCACTGAACAGCGCACGGCGGTGGACCTCGCCCAAGAGGTGCGCAGCCTGGTGGAGGGGCGCTATCCCCACGCCGAGAAAGTGGTCCTGGTGATGGACAATCTGAACACGCACAAGTCTGCCGTCTTCTTGTATCAAGCGTTCGAGCTCGCCGTGGCCCGCTCCCTTATCTCAAGCGGTTGGAGATTCACCACACCCCCAAGCATGGCAGTTGGTTGAACATGGCCGAAATCGAATTCAGTATCCTTTTGAGAGGTGGCCGCTTGGGAACAGGCCCGTAATGCCGATCCCCGGGCCCGTCAATTGGCGGTTCACGACCCCCGATGCTCGCATCGAGCTCAAGCGTCTCTACCCGTCAATTGAGGATGGTTGAAGCACTAGGCGCTCGCCATCACCAGGAAGTACTTGTGAGGAAAATTGGCGGAGAGAGGGATTCGAACCCTTGATGGAGCTTTATGACCCCATACTCCCTTAGCAGGGGAGCGCCTTCAGCCGCTCGGCCATCTCTCCGGGATGATGCACATCCACACGGATGCTAGGACCAGTCGGCATACTACGTATGAATGCCAACGTAAAGCCCCCGGATTCAAGTGTTGTGACTGGCTGGCGGTTGCGCCGCACTGGAGGCGGCATCTTGCTCACGCTTGATCCGTTCGTAGATTTCCTCACGATGCACCGCGATATCCTTGGGCGCATTGACGCCAATGCGAACCTGATTACCTTTGACACCAAGCACGGTCACGGTCACTTCGTCACCGATCATCAGCGTTTCCCCAACTCTGCGCGTCAGAATCAACATGTCAAGCTACTCCTTGTTTTCCATATAACAGCACCAGGTCGTCTTGCGGTTTTTGACAGTCCGCGTCTGTAAACGGTCCATTCCCACCGGTGGATTTTTTCGCGGCTACTTACGCTCATCCCTACCCTGGCCCACGCCAGAGCGCGATCGAGGGTCAGGCAACCTTATTCAATTCGAAGGCTTCATGGAGGGCGCGAACCCCCAGCTCCAGGTATTTTTCGTCCACCACCACCGAAATCTTGATCTCGGAGGTCGAGATCATGCGGATATTGATCCCTTCCTTCGCCAGCGCCTGGAACATCCTGCTGGCAACGCCGGCGTGGGATCTCATGCCGATACCGACCAGCGACAGCTTGGCGATCTTGGTGTCGCCCGACACTTCACGGGCACCGAGTTGGGCAGCATGTTGCTTGAGGATTTCCAGGACACGCTCGTAGTCGTTGCGATGCACCGTGAAGGTGAAGTCGGTGGTGCCGTCGCGCCCGATGTTCTGGATGATCATGTCCACTTCGATGTTGGCGTCGGATACCGGCCCCAGAATGCTGAAGGCCACACCCGGTCGATCCGGAACCCCCAGCACGGTGAGCTTGGCCTCGTCGCGGTTGAAGGCGATACCGGCAATCAGTTCTTTCTCCATGGTTTCCGCCTCGATCGCTTCCTCGAAGGTAATCAACGTGCCCGGCCCTTCCTGAAAGGTGGAGAGCACTCGTAATGGGACATTGTGTTTGCCGGCGAATTCCACCGAGCGGATTTGCAACACCTTGGAGCCAAGGCTGGCCATCTCCAGCATTTCCTCGAAAGTGATGCGATTGAGCCGGCGGGCTTCCGGCACTACGCGGGGATCGGTGGTGTAGACCCCATCCACGTCGGTGTAAATCTGGCATTCGTCGGCCTTGAGCGCGGCGGCCAGCGCGACGCCGGTGGTGTCGGAGCCACCCCGGCCCAGGGTGGTGATGTTGCCGCCCTCGTCCACCCCCTGGAACCCCGCTACCACCACTACCCGGCCCGCGTTGAGATCGGCGCGCATGGCGTCGATTTCCACTGCCTCGATACGGGCCTTGTTGAAAGCGTTGTCGGTGAGGATGCGAACCTGGCCACCGGTATAGGAGCGGGCGGGGCAGCCACGCTTTTCCAGGGCGATGCACAGGAGCGCGATCGTTACCTGTTCACCAGTGGCCAGCAGCACGTCCAGTTCGCGGGGATTGGGGCGGGGCGTAATACCCTTGGCCAACCCGATCAGCCGGTCGGTTTCGCCGCTCATGGCCGACACCACCACGACCACCTGATCGCCGTGCTCGCGCCGGTCGATCACTTTTTCCGCCACATTCTCGATGCGCTCAAGGTTACCCACCGAGGTACCACCGTATTTTTGTACGATAAGCGCCATAGTTTCCCTACCGAAACAAAGGCTAATCTCATTCCCGACCGGGAAAGGCCGGGCGGGCCGTAAAGGCGGCGATTATAGCGAAAGGCGGGAAATCTCCAAGCGATTCCGGTGCGGCGGCGCACTACCGCGCGGCTGGCGTTCAGGCCAGTTGGCCGCGCACCCAATCCGGCACGGAACGCAGGGCATGGTCCAGCTTCGTGGGATCGATGCCGCCGGCCTGAGCCAGGTCGGGACGGCCGCCACCCTTGCCACCGACTTGTTGGGCAACCATGTTGACCAGTTCGCCGGCCTTGAGTCGCTGGGTTTCCGTCGGGGTTACTCCCGCAACCAGCCGTACCTTGCCATCCTCGACCGTGGCCAGCACCACCGCCGCCGCCTTGAGCTGGTCCTTGCAGCGGTCCACCGCCTCGCGCAGGGTCTTGGCGTCCACCCCGTCCAACCGGGCGGCCAGCACCTTGACCCCGTTGATCTCCACCGTCTGGCTCAACAGATCGGCGCCCTGACCGCTGGCCAGCCGGCCCTTGAGTTGCTCGATTTCCTTCTCCAACTGGCGAGCACGTTCGACGACTTGCCGCACCTTGTCGGAAAAATTGTCGCGGTCGCCCTTGACCAGTTGCGCTACCTGGCGGGCATGATCCTGAAGCGATGCGACATAATCCAGCGCCCGTTCGCCGGTCACTGCTTCGATGCGGCGCACCCCGGCGGCCACGCCGCCCTCGGAAACGATCTTGAACAGGCCGATATCGCCGACCCGGCGGACGTGAGTGCCGCCGCACAGTTCGGTCGAAAACTCGCCCATCCGCAGCACCCGCACCTGGTCGCCGTACTTTTCGCCGAACAGCGCCATCGCACCGGCAGCAATCGCTTCATCGGGCGCCATGATGGTGGTTTCCACCGTGACGTTGCCGCGAATCTGGGCGTTGACCAGCCGTTCGATGGTTTCCAACTGCTCGGCGCTGATCGGTTCAAAGTGCGAGAAATCGAAGCGCAGCCGTTGCGGGTCCACCAGCGAGCCTTTTTGGCTGACGTGCATCCCCAAAACCTGGCGCAGCGCCGCATGGAGCAAATGCGTCGCGGAGTGATGCAGCGCGGTCGCCTGCCGCTTCTCGCCATCCACTTGCGCCAACACCCTGTCGCCGCGCCGCAACCGACCCTGCTTCAGTCGGCCGATATGGGCGAATACGCCCTCACCCTGCTTCTGGGTGTCGCGAACCTCGAACTCCAAACCATCGGCCCGCAACCAGCCGGTATCGCCGACCTGACCGCCGGACTCGGCGTAGAACGGAGTTCGATCCAGGACGACAATGCCCTCGTCATCGGCATTGAGTTCCTCGACCACTTGACCGGCGCGGAACAATACGACCACCGATGTTTCCTCTTCCAAACGTTCGTAGCCGATGAACGGTGTGGCAGGGCTGGTGGAAAGACTTGCGGTGGCCAGATCGCCGGTAGTCATGTGCATTGTGCCGAACCGACTAGCGGCCCGCGCCCGTTCCCGCTGCGCTTCCATTTCCCGCTCGAAGCCAGCGTTGTCCACTTGCAAGCCGCGTTCGCGCGCGATGTCGGCGGTGAGATCGACCGGGAAGCCGTAGGTATCGTAGAGCAAAAACACGACTTCACCGGGAATGATCCCGCCCTTGATCAAGGTTGCGGTTTTCTCCTCGAAGATTCGCATTCCATGGGTCAAGGTCTCGGCAAAACGCTCTTCCTCCTGGCGAATGACTCGGGTCACGGTGTCTTGGGCGCTGACCAGTTCCGGATAGGCGTCACCCATTTCCGCGACCAGCGGCGCGACCAGCGTGTGGAAGAAGCTGCCCTCGACGTTCAACTGGTGGCCGTGGCGCAGGGCGCGGCGCATGATCCGCCGCAGCACGTAGCCCCGTCCTTCGTTGGACGGCAACACGCCATCGGCAATCAGGAAAGCGGTGGCGCGGATGTGGTCGGCGATGACCCGCAACGAACTGGACTGCAAATCGGTCGCGCCCGTCGCCTCGGCGGCGGCCTGGATCAAGTTCTGAAACAGGTCGATTTCGTAGTTGCTGTGGACGCCCTGCATCACCGCCGCCAGCCGTTCCAGCCCCATGCCGGTATCGACCGAGGGTTTGGGCAACGGGGTCAGCGCGCCGTCGGCGCCGCGGTCGAACTGCATGAACACCAGGTTCCAGATTTCGATGTAGCGGTCGCCGTCGGCGTCCGGGGTGCCGGGCGGACCGCCGAAGATTTCGGGACCGTGATCGTAAAAGATTTCCGAACAGGGACCGCAGGGGCCGGTGTCGCCCATTGCCCAGAAGTTGTCGCTCTCGTAACGCTTGCCGCCGGGTTTGTCGCCGATGCGGGCGATGCGCTCGCGCGGCACGCCGATCTCCTCGGCCCAGACCTGGTACGCTTCGTCGTCGGTCTCGTAGACCGTGACCCACAGCTTGTCCGCCGGTATCTTCAAGACTCCGGTCAGGAATTCCCAGCCGAAATGGATGGCGTCCCGCTTGAAGTAGTCGCCGAAGCTGAAGTTGCCCAGCATCTCGAAAAAGGTGTGATGGCGGGCGGTGTAGCCGACGTTTTCCAGGTCGTTGTGCTTGCCGCCGGCCCGCACGCACCGCTGCGCGGTCGCGGCCCGGCGGTAGGGGCGATGGTCGCGGCCGGTGAACACATCCTTGAACTGCACCATGCCCGCGTTGGTGAACAACAGCGTGCTGTCGTTGAGCGGGACCAGCGGGCTGCTGGCGACCACTTCGTGGCTGCGGTCACGGAAATAATCCAGGAAGAGCTTGCGGAGTTCGGCGCTGCGGGTCATGGTCGGGCTTCAATCGGTTGCGGGTGTGAATTAGACAGGTTCTTCGAACAGGCGCTTGATCTGATCCAGGGTGAAGCCGTGCTGGCGCAGCACCCGGATTTGCCCCATGCGCCCGGCGGCATCGGCGGGGACAAGGGATTTGAATCGCTTGCGATGCAGCTCCCGCAACTTGGGCGGCCAGTCGTCCGCCAGTCCCGCCAGGGCGGCGGCAACCGCGTCGTCCGGCACGCCGCGCTCGCGCAGTTCGCGGGCGATCCGCAACGGTCCGTAGCCCTTGTCAGCCCGCGTACTGGCGTAAAGCTCGGCGTAACGGCTTTCGTCGAGCACGCATTCCTCGATCAACCGATCCAGCACCGGATCGATCTGGGCGGGCGAATAGCCACGCTGGATCAATTTCTGGCGCAACTCCAGCCGGGAATGCTCGCGCCGGGCCAGCAATTCCATGGCCTTGGCGCGAACGGTTCCCGGATCGGCGGCAACGGCTTTCTCAAAGGTCCGCGTCCAGTTCATCGGCGGCGGAATCGTTGGCCTCGTCGTCGCCGGCGCCGCCAGGCTCAATAGCCGGCACGGCGTCGGGACGAGCCAGGAAATGGGTGCGAACCTTACCCTCCAGTTCGCGGGCCAGTTCGGCATTTTCCTTCAAGTAGGCGCGGGCGTTGTCCTTGCCCTGGCCGATGCGCGTACCGCCGCAACTGTACCAGGCGCCGGATTTCTCGATCAGCCCGGCCTTGACGCCAAGGTCGACGATCTCGCCCAACCGGGACGCGCCCTCGCCGTAAAGAATCTCAAATTCAGCCTGCTTGAACGGCGGGGCCAGCTTGTTCTTGACCACCTTGACCCGGGTTTCGTTGCCGATGACTTCGTCGCCCTTCTTGATGGATCCCGTGCGGCGAATGTCCAGCCGAACCGAGGCGTAGAACTTGAGGGCGTTGCCACCGGTGGTCGTTTCCGGGGAGTTGTGGACGACGACGTGATCCACCAGATAGGTGTGGCGGTCTTTCACCCCCAGATCGAAACGGATGCGATGACGCGGCGCGGCGGGACGGATTTCCCTGCGAGTGATCCGCATCGGCGCCGCTCGCAGTTCAGTACGGGCTTCAAGCAGGCTGTCCTTTAAATCAGCATGGGATAGGTTTGGTTCCCAGCGGAATTGCCCCCGAAAACCCGGATGCAGTTTGTAATCCAGCGAGGGATGCAAGTAAGGGGCGATTTTTTCATGCAGCAGGCGTGTCCGCTCGCCGCTGAACGTCAACTTGCGCTCGCTAACCGTGGGGCGCCCCATTCCCAGTTCTTCCAGCCGGGCCGCAAGTCGCTCCTTGTCCGCCGGGGAAAGGCTCACACAGCCGATTTCCGCCTTGCCATGGCCCCAGCGTTCGTAGCTGCCGGAAAATGTGCCGTCGTCGCCGTACCAGACCGCGACCGCGCGGGCATCCAGCGCCGTGAGCATCGCTTCGCTCACCTGGCGGCCTTGCGGGCCATATGCCTGGGTATAAAGTTCGGCCAGCTGGCGCATCGGAATCGTATCGAAGCCAAAACCCTTGGCCATCTTGCCCATCTTATTGGCGAATGGGGTCAGCATCTCCCGCTTCCATTGACAGTAATCCCGTTGCCGCTCGCCATGACCCACCCGGAACGATACATTTTGTTCCGATGCATAGCGCAGCGATCCATCGCCCAGCAGGCTGCCGAGGATCAGTTGGCGCTGGTCTTCCGTCAAATCGTAATGTCTGGCAGCAACCATGACTTCATCGCCGACTTGCAACTGGCCCGCCCGTCGCTCACCGCTGGGGGTAAAAATCAGGTGATTGGCAGTACAGGTAAATTTGCGCCGCCCGGAACCACCGCCCGCCGCTGTCTCGAAATAAAGCCATTCCTCGGTTGCACCATTACGGAACCATTTAACGACAGGACGCGGTTCGATACGACCCGTCGCGGGATCCATGGACAACACTTCAACCGGCTTTTTCTGATTGACGATCGTGCCAATCTTCTCGGTGGAACCATCAGCCAGAACCACCCGCGCGCCATAATCGAAGCAGCCGAACATCACACCGATCTTCATCCGGATTTGATTGATGAAAATCACCAGGGTGTTGGATCGCTTGATGTTGGCGGTGAGCTTGCGCAAAGCTTGACTCATCAGCCGGGCGTGCAGGCCGACATGGGAATCGCCCATGTCGCCCTCGATTTCGGCCTTGGGCGTGAGCGCCGCGACCGAGTCGATCACCACGATGTCCACCGCGCCGGACCGCACCAGCATGTCGGCGATTTCCAGGGCCTGCTCGCCGGTATCGGGTTGCGACACCAGCAGATCGTCCACGTTGACGCCCAGCTTGGCGGCGTAGATCGGGTCCAGCGCGTGCTCGGCGTCGATGAAGGCCGCGCAACCGCCCAGCCGCTGGGTTTCGGCGATGACCTGCAAGGCCAGGGTGGTCTTGCCGGAGGATTCGGGACCGTAGATTTCGGTCACCCGCCCGCGCGGCAGACCGCCGATGCCCAGGGCGATGTCCAGTCCCAGCGAGCCGGTGGACACGACCATCACGTCGCGGGCCACGCTGGTGTCGCCCAGCCGCATGACCGCGCCCTTGCCAAACTGGCGTTCGATCTGGGTCAGCGCGCCGGCGAGCGCCTTCTTTTTGTTGTCGTCCATTTCGCGAACCCCCTCTATTGATGATGGCTAAACCGGACGATCCCGTCGTCGCCGGTTGTCGATGGTCATTGTTCCATAGAACCAGCGGCTAACCTAGCCCTGGCCAGCGGCGCGGTACTCGATAGCGCGCGCCGCCCTCCTCCCGCAGCGACTCGACCAGGGCGATGTCACGGATCGGCCAGCGCACTGGCACGACCGGCGGTTGAGCCGGAGCCGGGCCGGGAAACCTGCGGGCCAGGGTGACATGGGCCTGAAACGCCCGCCGCTCGGGGATAAACCCACAACCGCGCAACCGCCGGTGCAAATCGGCCACCAATTCGTACAGTTCCGGCGGGGTGCGACTGGAGCCCAGCCACAGGATGCGCGGTTGCGGCCAGTAACCGTAGCGATCCAGGATCAACTCCAGTTCCAGCGCCGGCCAATCCGCCAGGGCGGCTTCGTAAGCAGCCAGTCGGGCGGCGTCGGTCGCGCCCAGAAACACCAGGGTCAAATGCAGATTGTCATCGCGCACCCGCCGTGGACCGGCAACTTTCACCGCTAGATCAGTCAGTTGCCGGCGTTCGGTTTCCTCCGGCCACAACGCGAGAAACAGCCGTCGGTGGGCGTCAGGACTGGAGGGCGAGGACATCCAACACCCCTTGCAGGGCGACGATAACGGTTTCCTGGCGCACGGCGGCGCGGTCACCCTCGAAATGTCGGCCTTCGACCCAGGTTGGACCATCGCGCGCTGCCCAGGCCAGGTAGACCGTGCCAACCGGCTTGTCCGGGCTGCCGCCATCGGGACCGGCGATGCCACTGACCGCCACAGCGAGATCGGCGCGGCTGCGCTCCAAGGCGCCGGCCGCCATTTCGGCCACGACCTCGGCGCTGACCGCGCCATGCGCGACAAGGGTCGCGACCCGCACGCCCAATAGTTCAGTCTTGGCGGCGTTGCTGTAGGTCACAAGGCCCCGGTCGAACCAACCGGAACTACCCGGCGCATCGGTGACGACCTTGGCGATCCAGCCCCCGGTGCAGGATTCCGCAACCGCCAGGGTCCAGCTCCTGGCGCGCAACGCCACGCCCACCTGGACGGCCAACTCGTCGAGCTTTGGATAGGCTGGATTCGATCCGAACAAGGTCATCCCCTGATCTTCATAACGGGTTGAACGGGAAGGTTTGAACGGGCGCGGGCGCGGGGCGGTTTCGCCGCGCGGTACTATAAAGATACCAGAATTGAAGGTTTCAGGCTTGCACCAGCGCGACCGCCGCCGATTGAGCGTTCGACTACTTCAACCAGCCTTTTCGGCGGAAGAACCAGAACGGCGCGACCACCGACGCGATCATGATCCCGAGGGCGAAGGGATAGCCCAGCGCCCATTTCAATTCGGGCATGAGTTCGAAGTTCATTCCGTAAATGCTGGCGATCAGGGTCGGCGGCAGCAGGGCGACCGAAGCCACCGAAAAGATCTTGATGATCTTGTTCTGGTTGATGTTGATGAAGCCAACGGTGGCGTCCATCAGGAAGTTGATCTTCTCGAACAGGAACGAGGTGTGCCCATCCAGCGATTCGATGTCGCGCAGGATTTGGCGGGCCTCCTCGATCTGATCGGCGGAAAGCAGCCGCCGCCGCATCAGGAAGGAGATGGCGCGGCGGGTATCCATCAGGTTGCGGCGAATCCGTCCGTTCAGGTCTTCCTCGCGAGCGATACCGGCCAGCACCTCGGCGGCGGCCTCGTCGGTCAGACGGGCCTTGAGCACCCCTCCGCCGATCTCCTCCAGGTTGGCGTAGACGCCCTCCAGCGCATCGGCGGAATACTCGGCGTCGGTGGCGTACAGATCGAGCAACACATCCCGGCAGTCCTCCAGATAGCCGGGCTGGTGCCGGGCGCGCATGCGCAGCAGGCGGAAGACGGGCAGGTCTTCCTCGTGCAGGCTGAACAGGATGTCCTGCTTGAGCACGAAAGCCACCGGCACGTTGCGGGATTCATTCGCCTTGTCCAGCAGGAAGTCGGAGCGAATTTGCAGGGCGCCGGTGGCATCCTCGAAACAGCGGGCGCTGGCCTCGATGTCGCCGAAGTCGTCCTCGTCCGGCAGGGTCAGGCTGAACAGCTCCCTGGCCAGCAGGCGTTCCTCGCCGGTCGGAGCGTCGAAGTCGATCCAGATCGGCCGGACGCGCTCGAGGTCGGTCCCATCTTCGATCTGAATCTGGCGCAAGCGGCCGTTTTGCAATTCGAAAGCATTGATCATGGGATTTGCGCGGCGGGCGAAATGGCGCGGAAAATAGTCTTAAACCGAATTTGGGTAAAGCGAATTCTTCGAGGCCGACCGCGCTTGGATAACTTCAACCAGCACACGCCGATGATGCAGCAATATCTGCGCATCAAGGCCGAGCATCCCGACATCCTGCTGTTCTACCGGATGGGGGATTTTTACGAGCTGTTCTACGACGACGCCCGCCGCGCCGCCGAACTGCTCAACATCACCCTGACCACCCGCGGCCAGTCCGCCGGCGCCCCGATTCCGATGGCCGGCGTCCCGTTCCACGCGGTGGAAAGCTATCTTGCCCGGCTGGTCAAGCTCGGCCTGTCGGTGGCGATCTGCGAGCAACTCGGCGATCCGGCCGCCAGCAAGGGGCCGATGGAACGGCGGGTCACCCGGATCGTCACGCCTGGCACCCTGACCGACGAGGCGTTGCTGGATGAGCGCCGTGACAACCTGCTGCTGGCCCTGCATCAGGCCAAGCACGTTTACGGGCTGGCCCATCTGGACCTGAGCGGTGGCCGATTCGCGATCACGCAGGTTCATGGCCAAGCGGCGTTGCTCAACGAATTGGAGCGGCTGAAACCGGCGGAACTGCTGATCGACGAGACATCCGACCCGCCCGAGCCCTGGCGTCAGCATTCCGGCCTGCGTCGGCAGGCCCCCTGGCATTTCGACCTCGACAGCGCCACGCGCGCCCTGTGCGCTCAGTTCGGGGTGCGCAACCTGGACGGCTTCGGTTGCGCCGACCAGCCGGTCGCGGTGGCCGCCGCCGGCTGTCTGCTGCAATACGTCAAGGACACCCAGCGCGGCGCCCTCCCCCATTTGACCGGCCTGCGGGTCGAGCGTCACGAGGACAGCGTGATTCTGGATGTCGCCAGCCGCCGCAACCTGGAACTGGAGCACAGCCTGAGCGGTCGCCACGACCATACGCTGATCGGTGTTCTCGACCGCTGCGTGACGCCGATGGGCGGGCGATTGTTGCGCCGCTGGACCCACCGGCCGTTGCGGGATCGAGCCGTCATCGGCCAGCGGCAAGAGTGCTTGCGGCAATTGCTGGAAAACGGCGGCTACGACTACCTGCGTGGGCTGTTGCGTGGAACCGGCGACGTGGAACGGATTCTGGCGCGGGTGGCGCTGAAATCGGCCCGGCCGCGCGACTTGGTCGCCCTAGCCGACGCCCTAGCCCGCCTGCCCACCGTGCAACGGTTTCTCGGCCTGCTGGATGCGGCGTTGCCGCGCGACCTCGCTCGCCGCGCCGGGACGCATCCCGAGGTTTGCGATCTCTTGAACCGGGCGATCATCCCCAATCCGCCACAGGTATTGCGCGACGGGGGAGTGATCGCGCCGGGTTACGACGCCGAGTTGGACCAACTGCGGAACCTGAGCGAGCACGCCGATGACTACCTGGTGGAGTTGGAGGCGCGGGAACGCCAGCGGACCGGCATCGCCAACCTCAAGGTCGGGTTCAACCGGGTGCATGGCTACTACATCGAAGTCACCCGCGCCCAGTCCCAGGCGGTGCCGGCCGATTATCTGCGGCGCCAGACCCTCAAGGGGGCGGAGCGCTACATCATTCCGGAATTGCAGGAATTCGAGCACAAGGCGCTGCGCGCCCAGGAACAGGCGCTGGCGCGGGAAAAGGCGCTGTACGACGCCCTGCTGGATCGTCTGATCGCCGACTTGCCCGCGTTGCAGACCAGTGCCGCCGCCCTGGCGGAGTTGGATGTGCTGGCCAATCTGGCCGAGCGCGCCGCCGCGTTGCGCTGGAACCGGCCGGATCTGGTGGCCGAACCGGGGATCGCCATCCGCGCCGGGCGGCATCCGGTGGTCGAGCAGGTGCTGGAAGAAACCTTCACCCCCAACGACCTGACGCTGGAACCCGAACGGCGGCGGATGCTGATCGTCACCGGACCCAACGCCGGCGGCAAATCCACCCTGATGCGCCAGACCGCGCTGATCGTATTGCTCGCCCACCTGGGCAGCTTCGTCCCGGCCGAGCGGGCGGTGATCGGTCCCATCGACCGCATCTTTACCCGCATCGGCGCCTCCGACGATCTGGCTGGCGGTCGCTCGACCTTCATGGTGGAAATGAGCGAGGCCGCCAACATCCTGCACAACGCCACCCCGCGCAGTCTGGTCTTGATCGACGAGATCGGGCGCGGCACCAGCACCTTTGACGGGCTGGCCCTGGCCTGGGCCTGCGCGGCGCATCTGGCCGAAAAAGTGCGCGCCTTTACCCTGTTCGCCACCCATTACTTTGAACTGACCCGCTTGCCGGACGAACAGCCCGGCATCGCCAACGTCCATCTCGACGCGGTGGAGCACGGCGAGACCCTCGTGTTCCTGCACCGGGCGCAGGACGGGCCGGCCAGTCGCAGTTACGGCCTGCAAGTAGCGGCGCTGGCCGGCGTGCCGCCGGTGGTGATCCAGCAGGCCCGCCAGAGGTTACGCTTGCTGGAACGACAAATGTTACGACGGGAATTGCCGACCCGGCCGGCGACGGCGACGCCGCAACTGGCGTTGTTCGGCGAGGCGACGCCCCCGGTCGTGGCCGCGCTGGCGGCGCTCGATCCCGACGCGCTGACCCCGGAACAGGCGCTGGCTGAACTGAGGCGGTTGAAAACGCTGAGCGGATATTGATATGTAATTATTAATTGACATACAGTTTCTAAAGCCACTGTTACCCGCAACTCGGTTGTTAAGTGATCAATAATTATTGAGAAATTATCCAAAAACTAACTGATTGATGGTGGAACAGCCTTGACCACGATTGCTAGCATTCTACTGCGGGCAAGTTTGCTCCTACGCATAACCTGTTGATTTAGAATTATTCGATTTTTGTCCAAACTCTGAATTTGATGTGATTTTAGGGAATGCCTTGATCGGGTAAATCGCGGCGGCTTGCATCGAATCACCAGTCATCCAGCCGTACCTGTAGCAACCGCTTGCTTGTTAAGGAGGCCATCATGTTGCCCAAATCCCCACTCCACCTACCCAATTCGCTACGGATGGGGTTGTTGATCACCACGCTGGTCGGCCTGTTGATCAGCGCGCTGGCCTGGTTTCAGATCGAACGCGAACGCCGCAACGATTTGGAAGAGATGGATCGCCGCGCCTACGTCATCGCGCATCAGATGGCCTATCCAGCGCAAGTGGCGTTGCAACTGCCGGACAGCGAAGCGGCGACCGCGTTCGGCTCCATGCTGGAAGGCTACCGGCGTCTGATCGGACTGGCGGTTTACCGCACCGACGGCCGGCTGGTCGCCGCCGGCAAGGGGGTCGCCGATTTTACCGAGTTACTGCGGGAGACTGTCGGCCAGACCTTGGCGGCAGGGAAAGACAGGGTCGAAACCCGGCGCACGACCGATGCTCACATTCACCTGCTCGTCTCGGTGGTCCGCACACCCGATGACCAACCACAGGGTGTATTGGCAGTGCTGCACGATTTGGTGGGTCTGGACGAACGCGCCACGCATCGGCAGGCGCGGTTCGGGTTCTGGATCGGCTTCATCGTTCTATCCCTGCTGCTCTTGACCGTGGCTAGCGCCTGGCTGCTGTACGACCGGCCGCTCAACCGGCTAGCGGAATGGATGCGGCAACTGCGCACCGGCGATGCCGCCGAAGTGCTACCCATCGCATTGCCCGTGGCGCGGCTGGCCAGCGAAAGCGACCGGCTGGCGGCTTCGTTCCGCGCGGCCCGCACCGCCCATCAGGCGCAGGCTCGGGCGGTGGTGCGCACCGATAACGTCTGGACCCGCGACCGGCTGCGCGCCTATGTCGTCGACTGCTTGCGCGGTGGCCAACTGCTGGTGATTAGCAACCGCGAGCCCTACATGCACGAACTGCGCGACGGCAAGCCCCGGCTGATCATGCCCGTCGGCGGGTTGGTCACCGCGCTCGACCCGGTGCTGCAAGCTTGCGGTGGGGTCTGGGTAGCGCACGGCTCTGGCGAGGCCGACCGACGGATGAGCGATGCCAAAGGCCGGTCCCTTTACGCTGACGGTGATTGGAAGAATGGTGGGCTATCCTACGAGACATGCGATAACCTCATTCACTGCTATACTTGTTGTCACTGTTGCTTGCGCTCTGCGCTCTGGGCAAACAGACTGGTTTGATGATGAGAGATGTTCGCTAACACAGTCTGCTTAGCCAAACCATTTCTGACACTTAATGATTGAGGAGTGAGTAATGGCTACACAACCTGAAAGAATCAAAAAAATCACATCTGTTAGTGATGCTATTGAGTGGGCGAAGCAAGTATTAAATGATTTCGGATTTAGTTCACCATATGATCAACAAGCTCCAATACATGTATGGTATCGAGGCCATAAAGATAGCGAGTACAAGCTTACACCTGGAGCTTTTCGGAAAGATAAACCCACTGGATCTGTTACAGAAAAAATTTATGAAGAAGGAGGTATGCTGATGCATCTAATCAGACGCTTTCCACGTTATCGAGACAACTGTTATTCGACATTTGATATTTTGTCCTTAATGAAGCACTATGGTTTACCTTGTCGATTACTTGATTGGACAGAAAACGTCCTCATTGCTTTGTGGTTTGCGGTTGAAGAAAGCAAAAACCATGATGATAAAGAAGCGAAAATTTTTGCATTAAATGCAAGGCTATTATGCCCTAGTGTAGAATTTATGCATTATCAAAGAAAAGAGCATTTTGTTTATGGCCCAGAACAATTTCATGTTGTCCTTCGTAGTGAATTATCCCAGACCGCTTATCTGGATGAGCTATTATCCAGGCCACCCGTAAGGGCAGCAGCGTCAACAGTTGGTTTTTCAAGTGATTTCTGGGAACAGCTCTTAAAAACAACAGCGTATTTTACAGAAAAAGATATTGAATTAATTGAAGAGGTTGAGAAAACGAATGGGGATGAAATATTTCGAAGTAAACTTAATAATGTTCCTCGCAATTTTCTTGATAATAGTGAGTATGATTATCAATTTGTAAGCTTATATAACATGATGCCAATATGGTTACAGCGTGAGTACATCCCTGTCGAAAATAGCGACGAAGGGATAGTAAAAGCAGCAAAACGCTGGCTTTTCAGTTTTATTTTCTCTATTCGAAAGCCCGTGGCTGTTTTTCCAGAAAGAAAAAATATACGTATTGCTGCACAAAGTGGCATGTTTACTCTAGCTGGCGGAGACTATTTACCAGATAAGCTGGTTAGGAAAAATTCAGGCAATTTTGAATGTAGAAATCCAAAACCGATTCATCTAGACGATTGGGATAAGGATGCTTGCTCAAATTTCTATGAGAGAAAGGTGATAGTATCGGCAAAAATTCCAAAAGATAAAAAGACCGATATCCGTAAAGAACTACAAACAATTGGATTTAATGCGGGCAGTATGTATCCTGACCTTGATCAGCAGATAGATTACATAAAAGAATTTTGGATAGTTGATCCAAGAACACCATAAACGCTCGATTCGTCAGTTTCCATGATGCCACCCGCTTGACCAAGGTGATCCAGCGTTGGCATGGCGGTAGGTGAAGGTAAATAACGCTTACCGCTGAAAGTCAATTTTCCAGCCAGTCCCGCCGTCTATTTCCAGAATCTACCAACCTTGGAAATCGCCCGATGCAGACGTTGGTCCTGTTCCAGGGCTGGAAGAGCTTCTTCGTTGACCAGGTCGAGCCGGGGCGACGGACGATGGCGGCGGCTCTGCACGAACGGCTGGTCCGGCAGGTCTTGCCGGAATTTCTGCCGACCCAGCGCTGGTTCGCCGGCAAGGGCGGGCGCATCGAAAAGGTCGAATTCGAGCAGTACGACCTCTGGCCCGACCGCAGCGAGTGGTTGCTGGCGCGCATCCGGGTCTGGCTGGCTGGACGACCGGAGCCGCAGGACTACGGCTTGCCGCTGGCGCTGGCGTGGGGGGACGACAGCGACGAAAAACTGCGGCCACTGTGGCCCTACGCCCTGGCCAAGGTGCGGGTCAAGGCCCGGATGGGTCTGCTGTACGGCGCGTTCGCGGACGAACGGTTCTGTCAATACCTCGTTGGCATGATCGCGCGCAACGCCCGGCTGCCGCTGGGCCAGGGCTGGTTGCAATTCTCCGCCACGCGGCTGTTCGCCGACCTGGCCGGCGATGCCCCCGAATCGTTGCCGGCCAAACGGCTGGCGCTGGACAGCAGCAATACCACCATCACTTTCGGCGACCGGCTGCTGATGAAAGCCTATCGCCGCTTGCAACCCGGCATTAACCCCGAACTGGAAATGGGCCGGTTCCTGACCGAAATCGCTTTCCCCAATATCGCGCCGCTGGCCGGCGCGCTCGAATACGAAGGCGAGGGCGGCGAGCGCACGACGCTGGTGCTGCTGCAAGGCTTCGTCGCTAATCAGGGCGACGCCTGGAGCTACACGCTGGATTATCTCAACCGCTTCCTGGACGATTGCCGGCAAGGGACGGCAACGGTTCGCGCCGGCGGCGACAACGCGCACGCGCCCTATCTGCTGTTCGCCGCCACCCTGGGGCGGCGCACCGGGGAATTGCATCGAGCGTTGGCGCAAACGACCGGTGATCCGGCTTTCGATCCCGAACCGATCACGGCGAACGATTTGGCCGACGGGTTGGAACGAATCCAGATCGAGGTGGATGCGACGTTCGCACGGCTGGAGCAAGCGCGATTTCAGTTGCCGGAACCGGCGCGGCCCCTGGCCGAACAGATGCTGGACTCGCGTGGCGCGGCGGCGGCGCGGCTCGCAAGCATGGAAACGCGCGCGCCGCAAGCCATGAAGACCCGCTATCACGGGGACTACCATCTTGGCCAAGTGCTGGTGGCCAGGGATGACGTCATCATCATCGATTTCGAGGGCGAACCGTCCCGGTCGCTGGCGGAGCGACGCGCCAAGCACTCGCCGCTACGGGACGTGGTCGGCATGTTGCGCTCGTTCGACTACGCCGCTCATGCCGCCCTGCGCCAGGCCACCGCCGATGGAACCGGCGACCGGGCGGTGTTTTTGCCGCACATCAATGATTGGCAGCGACAAACCCGGGCGGCATTTCTGGAAGGCTACGTCACGGCTGCGGGGAACAGTCCGGGCTATCCCACCGATCCCGATCAGGTGAGGGCGTTGCTGGAACTGTTCACGCTGGAAAAGGTGTGCTACGAGCTTCGTTACGAACTGGACAACCGCCCCGATTGGGTCGAAATCCCGCTTGTGGGACTGCGCGAACTGTTATCGCTACCGACGTAAGGGAGGAGACGCAACCTGAAAACGGACAGTGTGTTCTACCGGCTGTTTCAACGCTTGCCGGAACTGGTGTTCGAACTGGCGGGCTGGCCAGTACCCGACATCACCGGTTACCGATTCCGGTCGGAGGAAATCAAACAGACGGCGTTTCGCCTGGATGGAGTGTTAACGCCACCAGCGGAAGCGACCGAACGACCGATGGTATTTGTCGAAGTACAGTATCAACCCGATGAGCGGTTCTATCGCCGGCTCTTCGCGGAGATTTTCCTGTATCTGTACCTGCATCCACCAGCGCATCCCTGGCAAGCGGTGGTGATTTATCCAGAACGTCGCGTCGAACGGGACGCCGGCCAACATTACACGGCGTTGCTGACCCTCCCACAGGTGCGGCGGGTGTATCTGGAGGATTTCCGCCAATCGGCGCCGTCCAGCTTGGGATTGCGGTTGTTGCAGCTGTTGATCGGCGAGCCGGCGCGGGTGATGGCCCAGGCGCAAGAATTGGTGCAACCCGCGACGCCCGACCAGCGGAAAACGACGGCATGGGGGGAACTGGTGGATTTGGTGGAAACTCTGTTGGTATACCGGCTACCGAAGCTGAGCCGTGAGGAGATTCGTGCAATGTTGAACTTAGTGGATGTGGATTTGAGACAAACCCGGTTTTACCAGGAGGTGTTTACCGAAGGCCGCCAGGAAGGCCGCCAGGAAGGCCGCCAGGAAGGCCGCCAGGAAGGCC
>CALGOO010000148.1 GCA_937960715.1 uncultured Candidatus Competibacteraceae bacterium | reverse complement strand
CCGCTTTCGCGGGTATGACGAATGGAACAGTTTTTGACCCCTAAAAAACAAAACCTAACAGGAAATGGTATTACTCTTCCTTGACGACGGGGTAATCCGCCTCGTTCCAGGCCTTGATACCGCCGACGTAGCGCACGACGTTCGTGTGGCCGAGCTTCTTCGCCCAGACCGCGCCGTTGTGGCTGCGCCCGCACTTGGGGAAACCGCAATAGACCACGATCAGCCGGGCCTTGTCGGCGCCGAGAAGTTTGCCATAAGCCGCCTGCTGCTCCGCCGACATCTCCTTCATCTCCTCGACCGGGAACTCGAACTGGACGGCGCCGGGAATGTGCTCCTTGTCGTAGCTGTCCTTCTTCGGCATGGTGTCGACGATGAGCATCGGCTTTTTCTCATTGAGCCAACCCTTGAGTTCGTCGGTGAGTACGAGCGCGTAGCCGCCCTTCACGGTTTCGCGCGCGACCTTCACCGAAATCTGCTCGTTGGTGAGTTCCTTCTTGCCCCAGTCGATGGCCGATGCCGTCCGCGGCCCCGCGAAGGCCAAGACCGCCGCGAAAGCCAGCCCGCCCGCCAAAACACCGTACCTCGCGATTTTCTTCATGCCGGTTCCTCCCTTGACGTGACGACGGTGCCGCGCACTACTCGCCGGCACCCTTTATGACCAACCCGACCAATCCAACAGTCATGACCTCTGTCGCGACAAACACCACTCGCGGACCGACTGTCACCCATAGGATAGATCACTCCGGCCGCAGGTGCGGGAACAGCAATACGTCGCGGATCGAGGGCGCGTCGGCGAACAGCATCACCAGCCGGTCGATGCCGATGCCCTCCCCCGCCGTCGGCGGCAGGCCATATTCCAGCGCCCGGATGTAGTCGGCGTCGTAGTGCATCGCCTCATGGTCGCCGGCGGCCTTGGCTTCCGCCTGCTTGCGGAAGCGCTCGGCCTGATCCTCGGGATCGTTCAACTCGGAAAAACCGTTGGCGATTTCCCGTCCGCCCACGAACAACTCGAAGCGGTCGGTAATGGTGGGATCGGCGTCGTTGCGCCGGGCCAGCGGCGACACCTCGGTCGGATAGGCGGTGATAAAGGTGGGATCACGCAATTGATGCTCGACCGTCTGCTCGAAAATATCCAGTTGCACCCGGCCCAGCCCGTGTTCGGGCCGCGCGTCCACCCCCAGACCCCTGGCAATCCGCCGGGCGGATTCAAGATCGTCCAGTTCAGCGGCGGCGATGGCTGGATTGAAATGCAAGACTGCTTCCCGCACCGTCAGCCGCCGGAAGGGGCGACCGAAGTCGCAAGTTTCGCCCTGATACGAGAGACAAGTGTCGCCTAGCAGGGTTTGCGCCATGCCGCGCAACAGTTCCTCGGTCAAGTCCATCAGGTCGCGGTAATCGGCATACGCCTGATAGAACTCCAGCATGGTGAATTCGGGGTTGTGGCGGGTGGACAACCCCTCGTTGCGGAAATTGCGGTTGATCTCGTAAACCTTCTCGAAACCGCCCACCACCAGCCGCTTCAAATACAGTTCCGGGGCGATGCGCAGGAACAGTTGCATGTCCAGCGCGTTGTGATGGGTGATGAAGGGTCGGGCCGCCGCGCCACCGGGAATCGGTTGCATCATCGGCGTTTCGACCTCCAGGAACCCGCGCCGGTTGAAGAAGTCGCGGATATGGGCGACCACCGCCGAACGCAGTTTGAAGGTGGCGCGGGTGGGCTCGTTCATGATCAGGTCCACGTAACGCTGCCGGTAGCAGGTTTCCTGATCGGCCAGGCCGTGGAACTTTTCCGGCAAGGGCCGCAGCGACTTGGTCAATAGCCGCAATGTGTCTACCTTGACCGACAACTCGCCGGTTTTGGTCTTGAACACCGTGCCTTCGGCCCCAAGGATGTCGCCCAAGTCCCAACTCTTGAAATCCTCGTACAACCCTTCTGGCAGAGCGTTTTTCTGGACGAACAGTTGAATGTCGCCAGACATGTCCCGCAAGCGGGCAAAACTGGCCTTGCCCATGATCCGCTTGGCCAAGATCCGCCCGGCCACGCGGACCCGTCGATTCTCGGCTTCCAGCGCGACGCTGTCCTTGTCGCCGTAAGCGCCGTGTAACTCAGCCGCCAGCGCGTCGCGGCGGAAATCGGTGGGATAGGCGTTGCCACGCTGGCGCAACTCGCGCAACTTCTGACGGCGCAGGGCGATCAACTTGTTTTCGTCGAGGGGTTCTTGGGAAGAGTCCATTGATTCACTCATTGGTTATTAATGCTTATCGAATTGTTATTAATAACGGCCTTAAATCTATTAATATGACTTGGATATTTATCTTTAAGAAAAGCTAAAAATTTTTCCTGTTCTTTTTTATCCTTGATTTTTTTCAAAATCCCTATAATTTCGCTAATTTCACTTTTTTCTGGGGCACCACGTTTTCGAGCCTCATCAAACCAGTGCTCACCATCACTATATCTACCCGTCTGGAAGCAAATTGCCCCTAATAAGGTATATGGATGATAGCTTTTGGGGTAGTATTGAATCGCTTGATGGGCAAAATTTTCAGTTTCATCTAAATGCCCTATATCTCTTAAGGCTCCGCCTCGCGTTGTAAGTAAGGCCGCTTTTAATTTTACTTCCTTGATCGAGTTAGAGAATAATACATCCGTATTATTCAATGCTTTTTGTGGATCACCAGCTTTACGCCAATGGCTACTAGCATTAACTAAATTCCATATATTTTTAGTACGCTGGTATTCTTGTTCGCAAAAAACAGCTTCTAACGAATGGTAACACTGATAAATCCTGCTCTCACTAAAGTTCCTATGGAACCAATTTTCACTTGTCAACCAGCCAATATCAATATCATTCAACCTTTCGCCGATTTCCAATTTATATAAGATTTCGCAAAGCTGGCTATCCAAAATATTAAGTTCTGTAATCTCATATTTAAAATGGAGTTTTAATGCAATACTAATCGTTTTAAACAACCTGCGTTTTCTTAAATAATTTATATCCGCCTCGCTGATAGTTGTATCAGAATCTATTTTTACCAAAATTGTATACAAGTGATGAGGCAGCGTTTTTTCCTCAATTTGATCAGCGCCAAATTTTTTCTTTAAAGCAACAAATTCAATTTCCCGAGCTATAGCAGTCGTCTCAATGTAATTCTGTGTCTTTAACCAATCGAATTCGTCTGAAGATAAGACCCTGTTCTCATCAAGTTTCTTAAGAATTGGATATAATTGAAACTCTGTTACTTGTTCTTTTCTGGTTGCTTTATACTTATTCTGGAGTTGTACAAAATCATCTTTATATAAAGTCAAAAGGTTGACGAGATCATGATCAACAAAAAACTGAATATCCTTAGCGGATAACTGCTCCAGTACCTCCATCTTTTTTAATACTCCATATAAATTCATATCAAATTGTAAATCTTTACTTATGCCATATTTTTTCTTAATTTTTTCGAAGAAAACAAACTGATTATAGGCTTTCTCATCGATATTAATTCCTATTTGACTGTTAATAAGAACGATATCTTTATGATTTAAAACCTCGTTGGCATTAATTCTGTATATAGTTAATGCAGCCTTCATCAATAATATTTTGCTTTCCGAAATACCATAAACTCCAGTTTTCGTAACTGTTAAAAAATGGGAAAAATTATTATCATCCATAATCGATCTTAGTTCAGCATCAATCTGTTCCAATAATGTAGATCTAAGGGCCATTTCACTCTTTATAAATTCAATGGTTTCTGGTAAATCTTGGTTGCTCAACCATTGCCATTCCGCCTCAACTAGCGCCTTGTTAGCATCGGCTTTTCTTAAAATTAAATACAGAGGATTCAATAGAATATCATTCTGATATGACGTCGCCTTATATTTAACCTTAAGATGATAAAAATGCTCATCAAGCTCCATTGCCTAGCCTTTTTAATTAGGTCGTAACCAGTCAGATTAGGCCAGCGATGCAATAGATTATTGCCCGCAAGCAGTCTCCTATGGATCAGGATTTGGTATCCATCCATTGACATGCTGGCCCCCGCCCCGAAGGCGTGGTACACGTCGCCCCGCAAATCCGTCGGGTACAGTCTTTGAGTTCCCGCATGGCCGCCATTACCCGCGCCGGGCGATCAAGGGGGAAGGGATTGTAGCGGCGGCGAGGGCGCAAGTCATCCGTCCCGCTTGTCGGTCAGTCGGATCACGCCGCCCCAGCGTATCCCCGGGTGGCAAAGTCAACGGCGGCGAGGGCGCGTCAGGGACAAATCCGCTATGATTGAGCGTATCTCCTCCACCAAACCCAGCCTATGGATTGGAACCGCCTGCTTTCCCGCGCCCGTCCGGGCCTGTCCCGCCAGCAACCCGACAGCGAGGCGCGCACCGATTTCCAGCGCGACTTCGACCGCATCGTCTTTTCCTCGGCTTTCCGGCGACTACAGGACAAGACCCAGGTCTTTCCGCTGTCCCAGAGCGATTATGTCCGCACCCGGCTGACCCACAGCCTGGAAGTGTCCAGTGTCGGCCGCTCGCTGGGAACGATGGTGGGTGACAGCGTGATTCGTCGCCATGGTTTGAAGGGCGTCTATCCGCAGGATTTCGGCGCGGTGGTCGCCGCCGCCTGCCTGGCCCACGACATCGGCAATCCCCCCTTCGGCCACGCCGGCGAGGACGCCATCCGCCTCTGGTTCACCGCTTCCGCCACTGGCCGCGCGGTGCTGGAACGATTGACCGAAGCGCAACAACAGGATTTTCTGCGCTTCGAGGGCAATGCCCAAGGCTTTCGCATCATCACCCGGCTGCAAAGTCCCGACAATCGCGGCGGAATGCAATTGACTTGCGCCACATTGGGCATTTTCACCAAATATCCGCGCGCCTCGGCGCTGCCAGCCGAGCCACCGCTCGGCATCGCCTTCAAGAAATTCGGTTTCTACCAGGACGATTGGGACTTGTTCGCGGAAGTCGCCGGCCAATTGGGACTGGAACCCGTGCTACCGGGCGCCTGGACCCGCCATCCGCTTGCCTATCTGGTCGAGGCCGCCGACGACATCTGCTATCGAATCATCGACGTGGAAGACGCCTTCCGGCTCCAGCAGTTGCGCTACGAGGAAGTCCGCGATCTGCTGTTGACCCTGACCGGGACGCCGGAACGCGCGCAACGCAAGATGGACCGGATCACCCGGCCCAAGGAGAAGATCGAGTACCTGCGCGCCAAAGCCATCGGCGCCATCATCGAGCAGGCGCACCAGTGTTTCATGGCGCACGAGGACGCGATCCTGGCGGGCGCCTTTACCGAGGAACTGCTGGACGTCATCCCCGCCGCCGACGCGATGCGCGCGCTCAAGGACTGTGGCGAAAAACAGGTTTACGTTTCCCGGCCGGTGGTGGAAGTGGAAGCGGCCGGTTTCGAGGTGCTGGGTGGATTGCTGGAAGCGTTCATGAGCACCGTCGCCGACATCGCCGATCATGGCCCGAACGCCTCGTCCAAAAGCCGGATGCTGATTCATCTGATCCCGGAGCAGTTCGCCGGGCCGGGCCGCCAGCCTTCCACCGATCCCTATCGCCGCGCGCTGGCCATCACCGACTTCGTGTCCGGCATGACCGATTCCTACGCGGTGACGCTGTTCAAGAAGCTCACCGGCATGTCGCTGCCGACCGGCTGATCCTACTCCCGGTCGCGGACCAGCGGCACGAACACCACCGGCAATACGCTGCGCCCGTGCATCATGCCTTGGGCGTCCTTGCGCAGCAGCCGCAGATCCTGGGTATGGCCCACTGGACCCACCGGCACGACCAGTCGTCCGCCCGGCTTCAGTTGCCGCGCCAGCGCCGGCGGGATTTCCGCCGCCGCCGCCGTGACGATGACGGCATCGAACGGCGCGTGCTCTTCCCAGCCCTGGCCGCCGTCGGCGGCGCGAATCGTCACATTGTCGTATCCCAGCTCCCGTAAACGCTCGGCGGCGGTTTCGGCCAGTTCGGGAATCCGCTCCACCGAGTACACCCACCGCGCCAGCCGGGCCAGCACCGCCGTCTGATAACCCGACCCCGTGCCGACTTCCAGCACCACGGCGTCCGGTTCGAGTTCCAGCAACTCGGTCATCAGCGCCACGATGAACGGCTGGGAAATGGTTTGGCCGCGCCCGATCGGCAGCGGCATGTCGGCATAGGCCCAATCCCGTTGCGCCGCCGGAACGAAGCGATGCCGGGGAACCGCCGCCAACGCCTCCAGCACGCGCTCGCTCAAGGTGGCGCAGCCGGTGGTCCCACTAGTTTCGCGGGTCTCGGCGACCACCCGGGCCAACAGACGTCGCAATGGGCTTTCAGGACCGAAACCCAAATCGTCGTTCATGCCGTTCTCCTCTCGGGCGCGGCCGCTCGCACCGAATCGTCCGGGCGGGCGTCAGAATCCGCGCCACCAGATCGCCTTCCCGCAACAACGGCTGCCGACGCAGGCTCGCCAGCAACCCCGCCACCGGCGCGATCACCCGCGCGCGCGCGCCGCCGGTGAACCCGTCGTAGACCTGGCCGAGTTCCTCGCCCGCCTGGACCCAGCGCCCAACCTCCTGGCGCGAGGAGAAGATACCCGACTGTTCGGCCAGCACCAAGAAGACCTGACGCAGACCAAAATACTCCAAGTCCTCCTCTTCGTTGGCCAGCCGCAAGCCTTCCACGATACCCGTTCGATCCAGGAACGCCACCAAGGCATGGAACAGGCTCTCGCAATGAACGGTTTGCAGACCGCCGGCTTGCCCGGCGTGCAGCACGAAATTCTCACCGCCGCGCGGTCGCCAGGCCCGAACCAGCACGGGCGTCTCGTCCAGCTCGAGCGGCCGCTCGATCACCGCCGGCAACCCAAACAAGCAGGCGCTGGCCCGTTCGTCGTCATTGGGGGCGTACAGCCGCACCTGCGGCATTTCCTCGAGGTCCGGGCTGGGATGAATCGCTACCCGGTAATAGGCCGTCTGGGTCGCCGCCGCCACCGCATCGATCATCGCCCACCGCAACCACGCGATCCGTTGGACGTTCGCTCCCCGTCCCTCGGCGGCGTCGCCGACCGATGGAATCACCAGCACTCGCTCGCGCAACCGCAAGTCCCGCCGCCGACCCGCCTCGATGTCTCGCAGAAACGCCGCCAGGCGTGACAAAACGAACATGCCGTTGAGTTCCTGACCTTGCAAGTCCGCGACCAGGGCCAACCGTGGCGCGCGCTCTCGCGCTCCGATATCGTGGTGGAGAACCGCGCCATCGCCGCGCAGCCACGCGGTCGATCCAGGAACCGTCTCGATACTCAAAGGTTTCACTCCGCGATCCGTGGCATCGCCACATTGACCGAAAACCGTGCTACCGTCTCGTCAAGCCTAAGGATAGTTCAAGCGGCCGATTTCGCATCGTGAATTTCATCACCCGACCCGCGCCCGCCGCTCCTCGAAACCAATCCTCTTTCATGTTGCGTCGCAGCATCAGTCGCGCTATATTGCAACACAACAAACGATTCTTTCGACGAGGAGGCCGCCATGGTCGTCAATCTGTTCAACAAGGCGTTGGAAAATCCGCAAGTTCTACCGGACCCCGTGATCAGGGCCAACAAACTGTTCATCGAGAATGTGGAAAAACTCCTGATGTTCCAGATGAACTCCATGAAGGCCTACTTCGACATCAGCATCAACCAGATTCGGGCCGCCGCGGAAATCACCGATCTGGCAAGTCTGCAGGACTTTTGCAAGCGCCAGGCGGAAATCGCCCAGACCCTGCAACGCAAGCTGATGAACGACGCCAGAATCATGTCCGGCATGATCGCTCGCTTCAAAACCGATATGGATGGCCTGACCCAAGCCACGCTGGAAACGACGCTGTCCAAGGCCGCGTGAGCTTGCCTCACCCAACGCATCGTCCCATGGGAAGAACGGGGCGATGTCGTTTAGGACTTCGAGCGTTCCGCACCCCACCGTCCCATTCCGCATCGCGGTAACCCGCGACCCCGCCACCGATCTGGGAACCGCCATTGTCCTGGCCACAACGCTAGGACTTCCCTGGATCTCCGACCCTGCCACGAACGACTTCACCCATCTGCTGGTCATGACGGCGGAGCGGCTGGAATTGCGGGAACTGGGACCGAACCCGGCCGGCCCGGTTTACGCCGACTTCGCGGCGGGCGCGGTCGCCCACCGACGCCGGTTCGGTGGGGGACGCAATCAACCGCTGGCGCGCGCGATCGGGTTGCGGCGCGGCGCGACGCCGACCGTGGTGGACGCCACCGCCGGACTCGGCCGCGACGCCTTCGTATTGGCCTGCCTGGGCTGTGTGGTGCGGTTGGTGGAACGCTCCCCGCTCATCGCCGCTCTGCTACGCGACGGTTTGGAACGCGCCGCCCGCGTCCCCGACCTCGGTCCGCTGGTGGCGGAGCGGCTCAGCCTGACCGTGGCGGATGGACGGGACTATTTGCAAGAACTCGCGGACGGTCAGCGACCGGATGTCGTCTATCTGGACCCGATGTATCCGCTCCACCAGAAAGCGGCGCTGGCGGGGAAAGAGATGCGCCTGCTGCGTTGCCTGGCCGGGGACGACGCCGATGCTCCGGAACTGCTGGCCGCCGCCCTAGCCACCGCCCGCCGGCGGGTGGTGGTGAAGCGGCCCCGGCGGGCTCCGCCGCTGGTCGGGCCGCCACCTGGCTTTCAGATCATTGCGCCCAATACCCGCTTTGACGTCTACTCCCCCCTCCAAGCCGGCGACCTCATCTAAAAAGCGTTTTTGGACAGCCTCTTGTAAGCTAACTCGTTGAAAAACCCCTCACCCCCAGCCCCTCTCCCAAAGGGCGAGGGGAGTTTTTGGACAGCCTCCAAGCCGCGGTTGGCCAAACCACGCGCGCCCCCCGAGTAAAAAATGCGGCGGCCGGCATGAGAAACCGCGACCCTTCTTGTAAAATTATCAATTTGGGATCGGAATCGTCTGATCGAAAAACCATAACGTACTGAATCCTAGCGACAGGAGACCCTTGATGAGCCACACCACCGAATCCATCCGCAATATCGCCCTGGTCGGGCATGGCGCGGCTGGAAAAACCACCCTGGTGGAGTCCATTCTGCACCGCGCCGGCCGGTTGGCCACGCCCGGCGTCGTGGAAAAAGGCAACACGGTCTGCGATTTCGACCCGCAGGAAAAAGCGCACCAGCATTCATTGGACGCCGCCCTGGTCCATTTCGATCACAACGGCGCCCATGTCAATCTGATCGACACTCCGGGCTTCCCCGATTTCATCGGTCAGGCGATCGCCGTGTTGCCGGCGGTGGAAACGGTGGCGGTGATCATCAACGCCCAGACCGGCATCGAGGCGGTGACACAACGGATGATGGAGCGCGCCGCCGAGCGCCGCCAGTGCCGGATGATCATCGTCAACAAGATCGACGCCGAGAACATCGATCTACCCGGTCTGCTGGATCAGATTCAGGAAAGCTTCGGCAAGGAATGCCTGCCGATCAACCTGCCCGCCAGCGGCGGCGCCTCGGTCGTGGACTGTTTCTTCAACGCCGCTGGCGACAGCGATTTTTCCAGCGTGGCCAGCGCCCACTCCGCCCTGATCGACCAGGTGGTCGAGATGGACGAGGAGCTGATGGCGCTGTATCTGGAGGGCGAGGAGCTGCAACCCGAGCAACTGCGCGCACCGTTCGCAAAAGCGCTGCGGGAAGGCCATCTCATCCCGATCTGCTTCGTCTCGGCCCGCACCGGCGGCGGCGTGAAGGAACTACTGGATATTTTCGTCAAGCTGCTGCCCAACCCACTCGAAGGCAACCCCGAACCGTTCCTGAGGGGTCAAGGCGCGGCGGCCGGGGGATGGCGCGCCACCCCCGAGCCCGGACGGCATGTGGTGGCGCATGTCTTCAAGGTGCTGATCGATCCGTTCATCGGCAAGCTTGGCATTTTCCGCATCCATCAGGGCGCGATCACCAAGGACAGTCAGTTGTTCATCGGCGACGGCCGCAAGCCGTTCAAGGTCGGTCACCTGTTTCAAATGCACGGCAAGGAACATCCCGAGGTGGCGACCGCCGTTCCCGGCGACATCTGCGCGGTGGCCAAGGTCGACGATATTCACCGCGATGTGGTGCTGCACGACTCTCACGACGAGGACCAGGTCCAGCCGCGACCGCTGCGTTTCCCCACTCCACTGTTTGGGCTGGCGATCCGCGCCGCCACTCGGGGTGACGAGCAGAAGCTGTCCGATACCGTGAACAAATTGCTGGAGGAAGACCCCTGCCTGGCGCTGGAACACAACGCGCACACCAAGGAAACCGTGCTGCGCGGCCTGAGCGACCTGCACCTGCGCCTTACCCTGGAAAAGATGCAGCAGCGATACAACCTGCAAGTCGAGACCCGGCCGCCCAAGATCGCCTACAAGGAAACCATCAGCCAGAACGCCGAAGGTCATCATCGCCATAAGAAACAGACCGGCGGCGCCGGCCAGTTCGGCGAGGTGTACATGCGGATCGAACCGTTGCCACGCGACGCCGGCTTCGAGTTCGTCAGCGCGGTGGTGGGCGGCACCATTCCGACCTCGTTCCTGCCGGCGGTGGAAAAGGGCGTTCGCGAGGCCCTGCAGGAAGGGGCGGTGGCCGGCTACCCGATGCAGGACGTGCGCGCCATCGCCTACGACGGCAAGTACCATCCGGTCGATTCCAAGGAAATCGCCTTCGTCACCGCCGGACGAGAGGCCTTTTTGGATGCGGTCAGCAAGGCCAGGCCGATCGTGCTGGAACCCATCGTCAACCTGGAAGTCCGGGCGCCAGGCGATTGCGTCGGCGCCATCACCGGCGACCTGTCCAGCCGGCGCGGGCGCATCGCGGGCACCGACGCCGGGCCGCGCGGCCTGAGCATCATCAAGGCGCAGGTACCCATGGCGGAGCTGGAAGGCTATGAGTCGCAGTTGAAATCCATGACCGCCGGCCTCGGTTCCTACAGCATCGAACTGAGCCACTACGACCCGGTGCCCGGCGAAATCCAGCAAAAGCTGCACACCGCCTACAAGAAACAGCAGGAAAGCTGACCTCTTCCACGCAAGCCGGGCGATGTCCCGGTTTGCGCCTTAAAATCCTAGTCCCAATCTTGGTTAAAAAGTTTGTACAATAATTCTCCGCCCTTCCCTTGACTCCATCGCAATGATTGGGATAGAGTTTACTAATATTTATACAAGATTTGTTTCCGCCGGCGTCGTCAGAGGTCAGTCATGCGCGACACGATCCGCACTCTTCGCAATCTCGGTCTCTACCTGTTGCCAGCCTTGCTGCTGGCGAGCGCCGGTGTCCTGTTGATGGCCCTGTTGCGCCACCCGACTCCCCCCACGACGCCGAGCGCATCCGCCTCGGTCGTGGACCAGGACGAATATTGGCGGTCTCACGCCGAAACCCTGTTCGCGGCCATGTTGGCCGAAGCCCTGCGCCAACACCAGGAGGAGCGGGGGGACGGTCATGCGCGAACGCTGGAATACCGCCATGAACGTTTTCCTTCCCTGGAAGAGCAACCCGCCACGCCGTCAGCGCTGCCGCCTTCGCGGCCCGATGGTGACATCGCCAACCGCCCTCCATTAATCCATCTGTAAACCCGTTTCCCGCGCGACGCTGGCGTATCCAATCGATCTTTTCGGTCGGGCGGTTCGATTCGATACGCCAGTCCGTCGCGGTTCATGCCGGCCCCAGCGCCCGCTCGTAAGCCTCGCGCACATCCTCCCCGAAGCAGACCAAATGGACTGTCTCGATCCGATCGTCCCGGGCAAGGAAGGCTCTAACCTCGCGCACCGCGACCCGCGCCGCCTCGTCCAGCGGATAGCCGTACACCCCGCAGCTGATCGCGGGGAAGGCGATGGTGTGGATGCCGTGCGCCACCGCCAGCCGCAAGCTGTTGCGATAGCAGGCCGCCAGCAGATCCGGCTCGCCGGCGTCACCGCCTTGCCAGACCGGTCCGACGGTATGGATGACCTGGCGGGCCGGCAGGCGATAGCCCCGGGTGATCTTGGCCTGACCGGTCTCGCAGCCACCCAAGGTTCGGCACTCGGCCAGCAGTTCCGGACCGGCGGCCCGATGAATGGCGCCGTCCACCCCGCCGCCGCCCAGCAGCGAACGGTTGGCGGCGTTGACGATGGCGTCCACCGGCAATTGGGTAATATCGCCCGAGCTGAGTTGAATACGCCCCGCAAGCGTTGTCATATCACGCCCCCTAAATTTCTATCATCTCAAAGTCTTCCTTGGTTGCGCCGCATTCGGGACAGGTCCAGGTCGGCGGCACGTCGTTCCACCGGGTGCCTGGTGGAATGCCGTCATCCGGCCAACCCTTTTCCTCGTCATAAATAAACCCGCAAACCAGACACATATATTTTTTCATCACGCTCACGCCTTTCGTCCACGTCGATTTCACGGCGCCCATTGTCCCATGGCGGCGCATCCCGAAAAAGTCGCGGCGTTTGTTAGAATTCCTATTCCCATCCTACCCTGGAGCATCGGCTTGATTCCTTCCACTCCTCTCCCGCCTCCCGTGGTCGTGATCCTGGCCGGCAATGATCCCAGCGGTGGGGCGGGCATCGCCGCCGACATCGAAACCCTGGTCAGTCTGGGCTGCCATCCCGCGCCGGTCATTACCGCCCTGACCGTGCAGGACACCCACAACGTCCAGGCGTTGTTGCCGGTCGATCCCGGTCAGGTGCTCGCCCAAGCGCGGGCGGTACTGAAGGATATGCCGGCGGCGGCGTTCAAGGTCGGCGTGATCGGCGACGCCGACAATGCCGTCGCCCTGCGCGCGCTGTTCACCGCCTATCCCAACATTCCGGTGGTGCTCGACCCGGTGCTGGCGGCGGGCGGTGGCGCCGAACTGGCCAGCGCGGCGCTGATCGAGGCCATCCAGACCCTGCTGTTGCCCCTGACCACCGTGCTGACCCCCAACAGCGTCGAGGCTCGTCGGCTGGCGCCGGAAGCCGACACCCTGGAAGCCTGCGCCATGGCTCTGTTGGCCCGCGGTTGTCGCTATGTGCTGATCACCGGCGGGCACGAATCCGAACCATCCACCGAGGTCGTCAACACGCTGTACGGCAACAACCGGCGGTTGGAAACCTGGCGGTGGCCACGTTTGCCAGAGAATTACCATGGCTCCGGCTGCACCCTGGCGTCCGCCATCGCCGCCCTCCTCGCCCAAATTCACGGTTCGCGCTCGGAAGAATCGGTGCTTTCCGCTCTTTACCGCGCCCAGCACTACACCTGGCGTTCCTTGCAGGCCGGTTATCAGGCCGGTGGTGGGCAACGACTTCCCAACCGGCTGTTCTGGGCCGTGGACTTTCAAGGTCAGACATGAAGAGATCATCCTGCCACGGCCTGTACGCGATCACCGACGCCGCGCTGATTCCCGACGACCGGCTGACCGCCTCGGTCGAACAGGCCATTCTGGGCGGTGCCCGGCTGATTCAGTATCGCGACAAGAGCCACGACGCCGCGCGACGATTGGCGCAAGCCACGGCGCTCGACGCGCTGTGCCGGCGTCATGCGGTTCCGCTGATCATCAACGACGACGTGGAACTGGCCGCCCAAGTCGGCGCGGCCGGCGTTCATATCGGCCAAGACGACTCGACCCTCGCCGTCGCCCGCGCCCGGCTGGGCCCAAAAGCCATCATCGGCGTGTCCTGTTACGACCGGCTGGACCTAGCGTTGGAAGCCGCCCAGGCGGGAGCCGACTATGTGGCGTTCGGCGCGTTCTTTCCCTCGCCGACCAAACCCGCCGAAATCCGCGCGCCCCTTGGATTGCTGCGACAAGCCCGCGCGGTGCTGAGCGTCCCCATCGCCGCCATCGGCGGCATCACTCCCGATAACGCCCCACTGCTGCTGGACGCTGGCGCCGACGCGCTGGCCGTGGTCAGCGCGGTGTTCGCCCAACCCGACATTCAAGCCGCCGCTCACCGTTTCGCCGCGCTATTTGCCTGAGGATTCGACCATGACCCGCTCCGAACAACTGTTCGCCGAAGCCCAACGCTACATCCCCGGCGGGGTCAATTCCCCGGTTCGCGCCTTTCGCGGCGTCGGCGGCACGCCGATTTTCTTCAAGCGCGGCGAGGGCGCCTGGCTTTACGACGAGGACGACCGCCGCTACCTCGACTATGTCGGTTCCTGGGGACCGATGATCGTCGGCCACGCCCATCCGGCGGTGGTCCATGCGGTTCAGGAAGCCGCCGCCAATGGCCTCAGCTTCGGCGCGCCCACCGCCATCGAAACCATCATGGCCCGCAAGATCCGCGAGATGGTTCCCTCGATGGAGTTAACGCGAATGTGCAACTCCGGCACCGAGGCGACCATGAGCGCCATTCGGCTGGCCCGTGGCTTCACCGGTCGCAATAAAATCGTCAAATTCGAGGGCTGCTATCACGGCCATTCCGATTCGCTGCTGGTCAAGGCCGGCTCCGGGGCGCTGACCCTGGGTGTGCCGACCTCGCCGGGCGTGCCGGCGGCGCTGGCATCCTATACCGTGACCCTGACCTACAACGATCTGCTCCAGGCCCGGCAGGCGTTCGCGAAAATCGGTGAGGAAATTGCCGGGGTCATCGTCGAGCCGGTCGCCGGCAACATGAATTGCATCCCGCCCGCGCCCGGTTTCCTGGAAGGCCTGCGCGCGCTGTGCGATCGATACGGCAGTGTGCTGATCTTCGACGAGGTGATGACAGGATTCCGAGTGGCTCCGGGCGGAGCGCAGGAACTTTACCAAGTGAAGCCGGACCTGACCACGCTGGGCAAGATCATCGGCGGCGGGATGCCGGTCGGCGCGTTCGGCGGCCGGCGGGCGATCATGGAAAGGCTGGCGCCGCTGGGCCCGATCTATCAGGCCGGCACGCTGTCGGGCAATCCGGTGGCGATGGCGGCCGGGCTGGCGACGCTGGATCTGATTTCCACACCCCGTTTTCATGCCGATCTCGCCGCCAAGACCCGACGGTTGTGCGACGGACTGGTCATCGCCGCCCAGGAGACGGGAATACCCCTGACCGCGAACCACGTCGGCGGCATGTTCGGCATTTTCTTCACGGACGAGACCGTGACCACCTACGCCCAAGCCATCGCCTGCGATGTCGAACAATTCAAGGCGTTCTTTCACGGGATGCTGGCCGAGGGCGTCTATCTGGCGCCGTCCGCGTTCGAGGCGGGATTTATGTCGTCGGCGCATACCGAAGAGGACATCGAAGCGACCCTTGCCGCCGCCCGACGGGTGTTCGTCCGCATTTGACCTGGAGGATTCGCCATGTCCCAACTGGCTGAACAATTCATCACCGCCGTCGACTATCTGGCACTGGAACGCACTGCCGAAATCAAGAGCGAGTATCTGAACGGGCGCATCTATGCCATGAGTGGCGCCAGCGAGGAACACAACACGATTGTATTTAATCTGGCGCGGCGCATCGGTAACCAACTCGATAAAAAACCCTGTCGCGGTTATGTCAACGACATGCGGGTCAAGGTCAGCCCCACCGGCCTGTACACCTATCCGGATGTCGTAGTCGTCTGTGGCGAACCCCGATTTGAAGATGCCCAAGTTGATACCCTGCTCAATCCCACGGTCATCATCGAAGTGTTGTCGGATAGCACGGCGGCTTATGACCGGGGCGAAAAATTCGCCCACTACCGCGCGTTGCAATCGTTGAGCGATTATCTGCTGGTCGCTCAGGACCAGCCGCGCATCGAGCACTACCAGCGGCAACCGGATGGGCGCTGGCTCTACTCGGCCACCGACGGTCTCGACGCCCAAGTCGAAATCTCCACCATCGGCTGCGCGTTGTCCCTGGCCGAGGTGTACGAGCGCGTGGTCTTCGCCAAACCCGAACCGACCCCGCCCTGAGTTTTCAACTATAGTTGTGGGGTTACCGTCCTTTTTTAAGGAGGCATCCCATGACCGAGACCACCAAGGCGTCCGCTCCCGACGCCAAGACCGCCGCCGATCTCAACAAGCTGGCCCAGAATTTTTCCAAGATCATCGAACAGAGCCAGCGGGTGTTGCAGGAATACCTCAAGCGCCAGGAACGTAACGATCAGGTTCCGCTGATCGACCCCGCCATCGTCGGCAAATCGTTTCAGGAATTTTTCGATAACTTACTAAAAAATCCAGAAAAGTTGATCGAGGCCCAGATCGGTTTCTGGAAAAACACTCTCGATCTCTGGCAGTCCGCCTCCAAGCGGATGCTCGGCCACGAAACCGAGCCGGTCATCAAGCCGCCGCCCGGCGACAAACGCTTCGCCGACCAGCAATGGGCGGAAAACGCCGTGTTCGATTTCATCAAGCAGTCCTATCTGCTGGCCGCCGACAGCGTGCAGGGACTGGTCCATCAGGTCGAGGGGCTGGACGACAAGACCGCCCGCAAGGTGCAGTTCTATACCCGCCAGTTCGTGGACGCGATGGCGCCCACCAACTTCGTCCACACCAATCCCACCGTGCTCGCGGCCACCCTCGATTCCGGCGGCGACAACCTGGTCAAGGGTTTGCAAAACCTGCTGGCGGATCTGGAACGGGGGCGCGGCCAGTTGCAGATCAAGATGACCGATCTCGAAGCGTTCAAGCCGGGCGAGAACATCGCGGTCACGCCGGGCAAGGTCGTCTTCCAGAACGAGTTGCTGCAACTGATTCAGTACGCTCCCAGCACGCCGACCGTCCATCAACGGCCGTTCCTGTTCGTCTCGCCCTGGATCAACAAGTTTTACATCATGGACATGCGGCCTAAGAACTCCATGGTCAAGTGGATGGTGGATCAGGGCTTCACGGTGTTCATGACCTCCTGGATCAACCCGGACGAGCGGCTGGCGCACAAGAAGTTCGAGGACTACATGCTGGCCATCGTGGAGGGGATGAACGCCATCGAGCAGGCCACCGGCGAGCGCGAGATCAACGCCGCCGGCTATTGCCTGGGCGGCACCATCCTGCTCGCCACGCTGGCCTATCTGGCGGCCAAGAAGGACAAGCGGGTGCAAAGCGCCATCTGCTTCGCCTGCATGACCGATTTCAGCGAACCGGGCGAACTGGAAGTCTTCATCGACGAGGAATTGATCACCCTGCTGGAGAAACAGATGGGCGAGCGGGGTTATCTGGACGGCAGCCAGATGGCCGGCGTATTCAGCATGATGCGCGCCAACGACCTGATCTGGTACTTCGTGGTCAACAATTACCTGCTCGGCAAGGACCCCTACCCCTTCGACCTGCTGTACTGGAATTCCGATTCCACCCGGATGCCGCGGGACATGCACAGCTTCTACATCCGCAACATGTACCAGAAAAACCTGCTGCGCGAGCCGGGTGGCATCACCTTGGCGGGTGTACCTATCGATCTGCGCAAGATCAAGGCGCCGGTCTGCTTCCTGTCGGCCTACGAGGATCACATCGCGCCGTGGAAATCCACCTACGCCGGCACCCAATTGGTCGGCGGCTCGGTGAAATTCGTGCTGAGCGGTTCTGGCCACATCGCCGGAGTCATCAATCCCGCCTCGTCCGACAAGTACGGCTTCTGGCTCAATCCCAAAACCCCGCCGAATCCGGACGACTGGTTCAAGGGCGCGGTCAAGCAGGAGGGCTCCTGGTGGCCGGACTGGCTGGCCTGGCTGCAACCCCATGCCGGCCCGCAAGTACCCGCGCGCACGCCCGGCGACGGCAAGCTGCAACCCATCGAGGACGCGCCGGGTTCTTACGTCAAGATGCGCTACGATCAATAGTGGCGCCGCTGGACGCGCGGCGGTCGGATGCCGCGCGTTCCCCCGCTTTCCCAAAGTTCCGCCGCCCCCGACCTGTCCTTCCAGACCCCTGAAGACCAAAAACGATGACCGAGGCGGAAACCCCGACGGCATTTCCCCACCAGGCGACGGCATATCTCGCCAGCCTGGATGAGGATTGGCAGCGTCATATTGCCGGCATCGGCCCTTGCCAGCTTCGGCTTCGGCAAGCCCGCGAGCCTTACGAAGCCCTGGTGCGCGCCATCGCTTACCAGCAACTTCACGCCAAGGCGGGCGACGCCATCCTGGCCCGGTTGCTGGCGCTGTACCCCGGCGCGGCGTTTCCATCGCCCGAACAATTGCTCGCCACCGAGCCTGCCCAACAACGCGCGTGCGGCTTTTCAGCCACCAAACTCGCCGCCATTCGCGGCATCGCCCAAGCCGCGCTGGACGGAGTGATTCCCACTCGCGTCCAGGCGCTCGCATTGTCCGACGAGGCATTGATCGAACGGCTGACGGTGTTGCGCGGCGTCGGCCGCTGGACGGTGGAAATGCTGCTGATCTTCAGCCTGGGGCGACCGGACGTCCTGCCCGTGGACGATTACGGCGTGCGCGAAGGTTATCGCCGGCTCAAGGGCTGGGCTGCCGCGCCCACTCCCAGGCAACTGGCGGAAATCGGCCAGTCCTGGCGTCCGTACCGCACGGTCGCCGCCTGGTATCTGTGGCAGGTTCCGAAAGGCTAACCACGGAACCCGTTCGCCGCGACCCTATTCACCACTCGCCGGCTGGCGACAAAACCGACCGATCAATCCCCGCAGCAGTCTCAGCGTCGGTTCGATCATCGCCAGCGACAAGAACTCGTCCGGCTGATGCGCGCACTCCACTCCACCGGGACCCAGAATCACCGTCTCCATCCCCAGCGCGTTCAGATACGGCCCCTCGGTGCCAAAACCCACCGCGCCCGCCGCCGTGCCCGTCAGTTCCTCGGTTGCCCGCACGATGGCCGCCGTCGCTGGGGTCTCCATCGCCTCGATGCCCTCGAACAACGGCAAAAAGCTCAGCTTCAGCTCGCTGCTCGCCAGCAACCGGGTCAACCGGCCATGCAGTTCGTCGCGCACTCCGGCCAGCGTCATCCCCGGCAAGGGCCGGATGTCGATGTGCAATTCACAGTCGGCGCAAATCCGGTTCGGATTGTCGCCGCCGTGAATGCGCCCCAGATTGAGCGTCGGCACAGCCACATCGAACAGCGGATTGCGATAGCGCGCCTGCAACTCCGCCCGCCAGCGCAGCAACTCGCCGATGACCCGGTGCATCCCCTCCAGTGCGTTGATTCCCAACGCCGGATTGCTGGAATGGCCCGATTTTCCTTCCAGCCGGATCGCCTCCATTAAAATGCCCTTGTGCAACCGCACCGGCTTCAACCCGGTCGGCTCGCCGATCAAGGCATATCGTCCCAGCGGTCGGCCCGCCGCCGCCAGCGCCCGGGCGCCCGCCATGCTGCTCTCCTCGTCGGCCGTGGCCAAGATCACCAGTGGCTGACGCAGATCGTTGCCCCGCAACTCCGCCGCCGCCGCGATGGCCAAGGCTAGAAACGACTTCATGTCGGCCGCACCCAGTCCGTAAATCCGCCCATCCGCCACCGTCCCACCGAACGGGTCGTGCCGCCAGCGACCGGCGTCGAACGGCACGGTGTCGGTATGGCCGGCCAGCACCAGCCCGCCCGATCCGTGGCCCAGGGTAGCGATCAGATTGGCCTTGTCCGGCTGGCCGGGCAGCGGTTCGATCCGCACCGCGAAACCGGCGTCCTCCAGCCAACCGGCCAGCAGATCGATCACCGGCCGATTGCTCTGGTCGAACGACGGCGACACGCTGCTGACCGAGGGTATCGCGATTAATTGGCGGATCCGATCCAGCAGAGGAAACGAACGTGTCGGCATGAGATTTTCACTGGCGATAACGGTTGGCGCTGCGTGATAATAACAATAATCATCGGTAGCTACCCCCGCGCTTGCGCTGGCCGCGTCTCCAGGCCGTGCTTTCCGCTCCCTTCACCCAGGACCGCCTCCGTTCCATTCTCCTTTGATTGACCATGCCGCGTCTTGCCACCCTGGATGACCTGCCGGCCCTGCTGACCATCGAACAACAATGTTTCAGCACCGACCGTCTGTCGCGCCGCAACTTTCGCCATCTGTTGACGCGGGGTCACGCCACTACCTTGGTGGACGAGGTCGCCGGCGGCATTCGTGGTTATGTACTGCTGTTGTTCTCGCAAGGAACGTCCATGGCCCGGCTCTACTCCATTGCGGTCCACCCCGACTTCGTCCGGCGTGGTATTGGCGACCGGCTGCTGGAAGCCGCCGAGGAAGCCGCGCTGGAACGCGACTGCGTGTCCATGCGGCTGGAAGTGCGCCGCGACAACCCCGCCTCGCTAAGCCTGTTTCGCCGCCACGGCTACCGCCAGTTCAAGGAAGTGCTGGACTACTACGAAGACCACATGGCCGCGCTGCGCTTCGAAAAGCGGTTGGTCCCGCACTTGCGCGCCGATCTGGTCAAGGTGCCCTACTATCGACAGACGCTCGATTTCACCTGCGGTCCGGCGGCGCTGATGATGGCGATGAAGGCGCTGGGTCCGACCCTTGAGCTTGACCGCAAGCTGGAACTGCGACTGTGGCGCGAGGCCACCACCATCTTCATGACCTCCGGCCACGGCGGTTGCGGTCCCTACGGCCTGGCGCTGGCCGCCTACCGGCGCGGTTTTGAGCTGGAGATCCACGTCAACGAGGACGGCGTGTTTCTGGTGGATTCGGTGCGCAGCCTGGAAAAAAAGGAAGTCATGCGGCTGGTGCAGGAAGACTGGATCGAGGAACTGAACCGCCTGCCGGTCTCGCTGCATCGCGGCAGTCTGGGCGTGGACGAGTTGCGGCGCAAGTTCGACACCGGCGGCATCCCGCTGGTGCTGATCAGTTCCTACCGCATCTACGGCGAGCGCTTTCCGCATTGGGTGGTAGTCACCGGTTTCGACGACCACTACATCTACGTTCATGACCCGCTGGTCAACAGCGAAGCCGGCGAGACCCTCAGCGACTCCGTCAACATGCCGATCCCGCACCGGGAATTCCAGCGCATGGCCCGTTATGGCAAGGCCGGGCAAAAAGCCGTGCTGATTCTCTACCGTTCCCACCGCCGGCCGGAACCGGCGGCGCCATCACTGCCTTAACCACTTCTCCACGGCGTCAGGAGCGCCGAGTTCAACCGATGGCCGATCACATCATCCTGGTGGAAAACCCCACCGACTGGAAAGCGCATTTTCCCAACCTGCCCGTCGTCGCCGCCAAGGACTATCTGGCCAAGCCCGAATACTCCTCCACCGGCCGCAACCTGCGCGTGCTCAATCTCTGCCGCAGCTATCGCTATCTGAGCGTCGGCTATTACTGTTCGCTGCTGGCCGAGGCCCGCCGCCACCGGGTCATCCCCAGCGTGCGCACCCTCAACGATCTCAGCCGCAAATCCATCTACAGCCTGGATATCGAGGACCTGGACGACCACGTTCAACAGGTGCTGGGCAAACCCCGGCCCGGCTTTACCGCCACCGCCTTCGAACTAGACATTTGCTTTGGCCAGTGCGCGGCCAAGGAATTGCAGGAACTGGCCCGGCAACTGTTCGACGCCTTCCGTTCCCCATTGCTGCGGGTGGAATTTCGCTTGCAGGGCAAATGGCGCATCGCCACCATCAAGGCCCTGCACCTACATTCGCTGTCGGTCGAGCAGGAAGAGATGTTCATGGGCGCGCTGACGACCTATCTCAGTCGGCGCTGGCGGCAGCCGCGGGCGCGCAGCAACTACCGCTACGATCTGGCGATGCTGCAAAATCCCAAGGAGACCCTGCCGCCATCCAACCCCAAGGCACTGCAACTGTTCATCAAGATCGGCCGTGAATGCGGGGTCAACGTCGAACCGATCGAAAAAAAGGATTACGGCCGACTGGCCGAATTCGATGCCCTGTTCATCCGCGAAACCACCGGTATCGACCACTACACCTACCAGTTCGCCAAGAAGGCGGAAAGCGAGGGCATGGTGGTGATCGACGATCCCGACTCCATCCTCAAATGCACCAACAAGGTCTATCTGGACGAACTGTTGCGCACCCATCGCATCCGCACGCCCAAGACCGTCATCGTGCGCCGCGACAATCTGGAGCGGGTGGACAGCGAGATCGCCTATCCCATCGTGCTGAAGATTCCCGACGGTTCGTTCTCGCGCGGCGTGTTCAAGGTCAACGACCGCGCCGAGTTGGTGGAAAGCGCCGGCAAGTTATTCAAATCGTCCGATCTGGTGCTGGCACAGGAATTTCTCTACACCGAGTTCGACTGGCGGGTGGGGATTCTCAACAAGACGCCGCTATTCGTCTGTCAGTATTTCATGTCCAAGGAGCACTGGCAGATTTACAACCATGAATCCAATCCGGCGCGTGGTGTTCGCGAGGGCGATTCCAAAACCTTTCAAGTCAAGGACGCACCGGAAATCGTGGTCAAGACCGCGCTCAAGGCCGCCGGTCTGATCGGCAACGGGTTCTATGGAGTGGATTTGAAGCAGACCCCCAAGGGCGTGGTGGTGATCGAAATCAACGACAACCCCAACATCGATCATGGCGTCGAGGATACGGTGCTCAAGGAAGAACTGTACCGCACGATCATCGAGGATTTCGTCTGGCGACTGGACCGCAAGCGGGGCAAGTAACCGGCAAAGCGTCGGTGGACTGGCGTCCGCCAGTCGCCGGCTCGCGCGCCATGCTCCACCAGTGAAACTGATTGGATTTCAAAATGAAACCAGCAAGAGCAACTTGATTCGACCCGTCATCCAAAATGGACATCATTTCCTCCCTCTGTTTCCCTTCCTCCCCTTGGTCATGCATTACATCCTATTGATTGAAAAGCATTCTACCGTTCAATACCCTTTACGACAAAACATTTTGGCTTACCCAATCAGGTTGGTCCATTACTTGCCCTCCGGCTTCCCCCGGCCCCAGCTCAGGCCATCCGTTGAGTCAGCGTGCCAATACGCCGCTCAACGAGAAAAGCTCATGGCAGGTCAAAACTCAAACCGAAGGGGAAATGCAAACATGGGTTTCAGATTGTGGCTGATCAATCTTCTTGGTGGGACAGCCGAGCATCAAAACCAGCAAGCCTCGACCCCGCCACCGGTCACCGATCTGGCGGAGGAAGAGGCGGCGGGACTCAATTTTCGCACCGCGATCGAGGCTCACCAAAAATGGAAAACCCGCCTTCAAGCAGTGATCGATAATGACTCTATCGAGGCTCTTTCCGTCGATGCCGTCTCGCGGGATGACCAGTGCGTGCTAGGCAAGTGGATTCATGGAGTGGGCGAGCACCGATTCGGCGACGACGATCAGTTTCAAAAGCTTCGCAAGGATCATGCTGATTTCCACGCATGCGCGGGCATGGTGTTGGCGTTGGCGCAAACCGGAAAGAAAGCCGACGCCCTGGCCTACCTCAAGTCCAACGGTTATCTATACGCCTCGCAGGAGGTAGTGCTGGATCTCGCTCAGATGTACAACCGAGCGTCTGGAACGCGGAGCCAGGAGGTGTCCTGAAAAGATGTCCCCCCTCTCCCGCTGGCGGGCGAGGGGTTCCCACACGGCTTTAAACTTAAGGATCAGGCCGCCTTCTTGGCCCAGGCGCTACACCAACCCTTGGCGGTGACCAGCTTGCCCTGGAAAATCGAGCAGGGACCCGTGGCGTCTCCAGCCTTGCCGGTATACAGGGCGCAATTGGCGCAGGTCGCCGTGGCATCCTTGCGCTCCGTCGCCTGGGTAGCATCGGCCTTGTATTTCATCGCCGCCGCCAATGGATCGGCCTCGCTGATCGGATCGGCGGCGGCAGCGACATTATTCAGCAGGGCGTTGGCAAAGGGCGCGGCAACCAGGCCGATGGCGGTCAGCTTGATGAAACGACGACGGCTGTTGTCGGGGGCATGATTCATCATGATGGTTTCCTCGGTGTTATTGTTAAGGACCGCACACTCGTGCGAATTGGGCTTGCACGAGTGTGGAAATAGTACCATGGAACGTCGGTAGCCGGCTTGACCCAAATCGTCTCGATGATGGGTGCTTGCCGTTTGGTGGCGAATCCGTCACCCTGCTCCGACTGGAAGCGACGACGGTGACAACGACATGCGCCCATTCGGTAGTTCATCGCAATCTCGTTACCGCCGGTGGCGCTGGGCATTGCTGGCCACCCTCGGTTTCCTGGCATTGCTGATTGGGAGCAGCGGTTGGCTTTATCTCCAGCTACACGGCAGTCTGGCGCAACTGGACGGCGCGGCGCCGCTGACCGGCTTGAGCGCCCCGGTCGCCGTCGAGCGTGACTCTTTTGGCATCCCGACGATCCGGGGTGAAAACCGGCTGGACGTCGCTCGCGCCACCGGTTTCGTTCACGCCCAGGAACGGTTTTTTCAGATGGATTTGCTACGGCGGACGGCGGCGGGCGAATTGGCGGCCCTGGTCGGCGCGGCGGCGTTGAATTGGGATCGCGCCCACCGTCCGCACCGCTTCCGCCAGCGTGCCCGCCACGCGCTGGCGACGACACCGCCTGCCGATCAAGCTCTAATCGCCGCCTACGCCGCCGGGGTCAACGCCGGACTTGCCGCCCTGTCGGCCCCACCGTTCGAGTATTTGCTGCTGCGAACCGCGCCCGAACCCTGGCGGCCCGAGGACACGCCGCTGGTGGTCTACGCGATGTATCTGGATTTGCAGGGCCAGCAATGGCTGCGCGAGTCGGCGCGGGGAGTGTTGCGCGACTCCCTGCCACCCGAACTTGCCGCGTTTCTCGCCCCCCCCGGCACCGAGTGGGACGCACCGCTGCAAGGCGAGCCTTTCCCAGCGCCACCGCTGCCCGGTCCCGCTATTTTCGATTTGCGCCGCAATGGTGGAGCGAAGCTGACCCACCGGACGGATACGGGAGTTCGCCCCAATCGGATGGTTCCGGCGGAAGCCGAACCGCCGCGCGGCAGCAACAACTGGGCAGTCGCTGGTCGGTTGACCACCCATGGGGGCGCGCTGCTGGCCAACGACATGCATCTGGCGCTACGTTTGCCCAACATCTGGTACCGAGCCACGTTCGTTTATCCCGACCAGCGCGGCGGCGAGCGGCGCATCCATGGGGTAACGCTGCCCGGCGCGCCGGCCATCGTCGCCGGCAGCAACGGTCACCTCGCTTGGGGTCACACCAACAGCGAGGGAGACTGGGCCGATCTCGTGATTCTGGAACCGGGCGCGGAACCCGGAACCTACCAGACCCCCGCGGGACCACGTCCCTTCACCCGGTTGCAGGAAGTCCTCACGGCCAAGGACGCCCCGCCCGAGCAGTTGGAAATCCTGGAAACCCTCTGGGGACCGGTGGTCGACCGCGATCACCAGGGTCGGCAACGGGCGCTGCGCTGGGTGGCGCACGACGCGCGGGCGGTCAATCTCAACCTGCTGGCGCTGGAAGGGACCGATACGGTGGACGCCGCCCTCGAAATCGTCAATCGGGCCGGGGCGCCGGCCCAGAACGTTCTGTTGGCCGACGCCGACGGCCACATCGCCTGGACCCTGTCCGGTCCGATTCCCCGCCGCTTCGGCCACGAGGGCCGCCTGCCCGCCTCCTGGGCCGACGGCCAGCGCGGCTGGGCGGGCTGGCTGGAGCCCGATGAGTATCCGCGCATCGTCGATCCGCCCAGCGGCCGCTTGTGGACCGCCAACGGTCGGGGGGTCGATGGCGCGTGGCTGAGCGTGCTGGGCGATGGTGGCTATGCGCTGGGCGCCCGCGCCCGACAAATTCGGGATGGCTTGCTGGAGCGCGAGCGGTTCGACGAACGAGGTTTTCTGGCCCTGCAACTCGACGACCGGGCGCTGTTTCTGGCGCGTTGGCGCACACTGCTTCTGGCGACACTGACCCAGGATGCGGTGCGCGCCGACCCGCGCCGGGATGAGTTGCGACGCTATGTGGCCGACTGGGGCGGACGGGCGGCGGTGGATTCCGTCGGCTACCGGGCGGTGCGCGCCTTCCGGCTCCAGGTCTGGGAGCGGGCGTTCACACCGCTGACCGCCGCCTGCCGGCAGACGGATCCGCGCTTCGATTACGATCTGTTCCGACAAAGCGAAGGCCCGCTATGGCAACTGGTCTCCCAACGGCCGCCGCATCTGCTCGACCCGCGCTATGCCGACTGGTCGGCGTTGTTGCTGGACGCAGCGGATGCGACGCGGGCGGAACTGACCGCCGATGGCCGGCCGCTGGCGGCGCACACCTGGGGCGACTACAACCAGATCCACATCCAGCATCCGTTCAGCCGCGCCCTGCCCTGGCTGAGCGGCTGGCTCGATTTGCCCGCGCAAGCGCTGCCGGGCGATCTGTACATGCCGAGGATTCAAACCCTGAGCAGCGGTGCTTCCGAACGGCTGGCGGTGGCGCCGGGGCGGGAAGCGGCTGGCATCCTGCATCTACCCGGCGGCCAGAGCGGCCACCCCCTGTCGCCCTTCTATCGGGCCGGGCATGTCGCCTGGGCCACCGGCGGCCCTTCGCCCTTGCTGCCCGGCCCCACGGCGCATCGGTTGCGGCTTGAACCCCGCGCGCCCTGACCGAATCCCATGGCTTAGCCTCGTCCGCCGTTCGCGCCGCGCTGCCGCCGCGCCTCGAACAGGAAAACCCCCGCCGCCACCGATACGTTCAAACTCTCCATCCCGCCCGCCATCGGAATCCGCGCCAGCCGGTCGCAAACCTCGCGGGTCAGCCGCCGCAGTCCCTTCTCCTCCGCGCCCAGCACGATGACGGTCGGCAGGGTGAAATCGACTTCGTACAGGGTGGCGTCCGCCTCGCCGACCGCGCCGACGATCCACACGCCCTGTTCCTGGAGACCGCGCAGCGCCCGCGCCAGATTGACGACAGGCACGAACGGAACCCTTTCCGCCGCGCCACTGGCCACCTTGCGCACCGTCGCATTCAGGCCGGCGGCGCGGTCGACGGGAGCGATCACCGCTTGCACTCCCGCCGCCGCCGCGCTACGCAGGCAGGCGCCCAGATTGTGCGGGTCCTGCACCCCATCCAGCGCCAACAGCAGCGCCGGCCCGCGCGCCGTCAACAGGGCGGGCAAATCCGCCTCATCGTGGCCGCGCGAACGGATCGCCAGCCGCGCGACCACGCCCTGATGACGCGCGCCGCCGCTCAATCGATCCAGTTCCGCCCGGTCGGCCCAGTGAACCGGTACTTCGTGCCCGGCAGCCTGATCGAGCAGGGATTGCATTCGCCCATCGCGCCGCTGGCGCTCCACCCACAGTCCACACACCTGCTCCGGCTCGTGGCTGAGCGCCGCCGCCACCGCGTGCAGCCCGTGAATCAGTTGCTCGGCCATGGCGCTCATTCCTTCCGGCGCCGGCCACGATTCCAGCGGTTGCGCTGACCACTCTCGCGGCGTTCGTTCTCGACCGGCTCGAAATCGATCTTGCGCTCGTCCAGATCGACCCGAACGACCCGCACCGTCAGCCGGTCGCCCAGCCGGTAGACCTGCCCGGAGCGCTCGCCGTGCAGGCGATGGCCGACCGGATCGAAATGATAGTAATCGTTCCGCAGGGAGGTGACATGCACCAGCCCTTCCACGAACACGCCACGCAATTCCACGAACAACCCGAAGGCGGTCACCGCGGTGATGATGCCGTCGAAAACCTGGCCAACCTTGTCCAGCATGTATTCGCACTTCAGCCATTCCACCGCGTCGCGCACCGCCTCGTCGGCCCGCCGCTCGGTCATCGAACAGTGTTCGCCCAGGCCGATCAGTTCGGCATGGTTATAGGGGAAATCGACCGCCTTGCCGCCGTTCAGCGCATGGCGGATGGCGCGATGCACCTGCAAGTCGGGATAACGGCGAATCGGCGAGGTGAAATGGGCGTAGGCATCGAGCGCAAGCCCGAAATGACCGACATTGCCGGGACTGTAGACGGCCTGCGCCAGCGAGCGCAGCATCACGGTCTGGATCAGATGGGCGTCCGGCCGGTCGCGGACCCGTTCCAGCAGCCGGGTATAGTCCAGCGGCGAGGGTTTGTCGCCGCCGCCCAGTCCCAGCCCCAACTCGCCCAGAAAGGCCCGCAGCTTGTTCAGCCGATCCTCGGTCGGCCCCTCATGAATGCGGTACAGACCCGGCATCTTCTGGCGTTGCAGAAACCGCGCCGCCGCCACGTTGGCGGCGATCATGCACTCTTCGATCAGGCGGTGGGCGTCGTTGCGCTCGGTCGGCAGGATGCGCTCGATCTTGCGCTCGGCGCTGTATTCGATCACCGTCTCCTGGGTGTCGAAATCCATCGCCCCACGCTGCTCCCGAGTAGCCCGCAACAGTCGATACAACTCGTGCAGACGATCCAGATGGGGAACCACCCCGGCGTACTCGGCGCGCACCCGGGGATCATGGTCGGCGACGATGGCCGCCACCGTATCGTAGGTCAGCCGGGCGTGAGAGCGCATCACCGCCTCGGCGAAGCGCGAGCGGATGATGCGACCCTCGGCGTTAAGCGTCATCTCGCAGACCAGACACAACCGATCCACCTCGGGATTGAGCGAACACAAGCCGTTGGACAGCGCCTCGGGCAGCATGGGAATGGCCCGGTCCGGAAAGTAGACCGAGTTACCACGCTTGCGCGCTTCCCGGTCCAGCGCCGTATCCGGCCGCACGTACCAGGACACGTCGGCGATGGCCACCAGCAGCCGCCAGTTGTGACCACGCCGCTCGCAATACACCGCGTCGTCGAAATCGCGGGCGGTGATGCCGTCGATGGTCACCAGCGGCGTGGCCCGCAAATCCCAGCGGCCCTGAAGGGCGGACTCCGGCACGGATTCGCCGTGCTGGCGGGCCTCCACCAGGACCGCCTCCGGCCATTCCACCGGAATGCCGTGGCTGGCGATGGCGATGCGCACCTCCATGCCTGGCGCCATGTGTTCGCCGAGCACTTCCCTGACCCGGCCCAGCGGCCGGCTTTGGGAACTGGGCTGTTCGATCAGTTCGACGATGACGATTTGGCCGGCTTGCGCCGCGTCGCGTCCGTCGGGCGGCACCATGATGTCCTGGTTGATCCGCTTGTTGTCGGGGATGACGAAACAGGCGCCGCGCTCTTCGCAAAATCGGCCCACCACCGTTTCGGTGTTGCGCTCGATGACCTCGACCACCGCGCCCTCGCGCCGACCCCGATAGTCCACGCCGATCACCCGCGCCACCGCCCGGTCACCGTGGAGCAACTTGCGCATCTGGCGGGGGGAGAGGAACAGGCTGTCGCCGCCTTCGTCCGGAATCAGGAAGCCGTGACCCTCGGGATGGCCGATCACCCGACCGGTCACCAGGTTCATCTTGGCGACCGGCCCGTAGCCCTCGCGGCGGTTGCGAATCAGTTGGCCGTCGCGCTCCATCGCCCGCAGGCGGCGGGACAGGGCCTCGATTTCCCAGTCGCTCTCCAGTCGCCACTCGGCGCGGAGTTCCTCCAGCGTGAGCGGCATCCCACGTTCCTCCAAGGTCTGGAGGATGAATTCGCGGCTGGGAATGGTTTCGCCATACTTCTCTCGTTCCCGGGCCAAGAAGGGATCGAGCTGGCGCCAGGAACTACGTTTTTTATGAGTCATCTTGGATCGTTACAGGGGGTTGTGGAAGGAGGTAATAGAGAATCGGTTGACAGTTTGGGGGTCAATCCGTATATTGCGCCGTCGCCGTCGTAGGGCGATTCGATAGCCACCCAGCCGAAGTGGCGGAATTGGTAGACGCGCTAGGTTCAGGTCTTAGTTGGGGTAACCCAGTGGAGGTTCAAGTCCTCTCTTCGGCACCAGATTGAAGGAAAAGCTCGGTTTCGACCGGGCTTTTTCGCGTTTCAGGAGCTTGTCATCGGCGCTGGTCGAAGCCTCGCCGATGTTCCCCCGCCTTCCAGACCCTTATAGCACAGTCCTTGCCGCGATAAGCTGCGCCGAATAAGGAGGTGCGCTCTTGAGCGATACATCGCCGGAAATGGCGGCTCAATGGCGAGAATTGCTCATGCAACGCTCCGGGGCGGAACAGGTGGCCATGGGCGGGGACATGTTCTCCATGGCCCGCCGGATTATAACGGCCAGCTTGGAAGCTCAGGGTTATCGGGGCATGGAATTGAGGAAGCAGATTTTCCCGCGGACCTATGGAACCGATTTTACCCCGGAATCGCTCGACAAAATCTGCCAGGCATTGTTTCAAATCGGGCATTGATAGCGTAGCGCCTATGCCTGCATGGCGATCCGCTGACCCTCAACCCTATCCTCACACATCATAGCCTCGCCCTCGCATGGCTTCCCATGCGCCGGTCCAAAACCGTTGGCCGTGAGATGTCAGATGGTCCGCGAGGATCTTGATGTCCACCTCGGATTGCGGTGCGTACTCATAAGTCACATCCTTTCCGAGACTGACCCCTTTGTAACTGTGCAGCTTCTCTTCAGACCATTTAGGCGTCACATAGTGCATCAGCTCATGATAAATGACTTTCGCCAATAGCATGGGAGACGCTTTTCTGTTCACGTAGACACCCTTGGGATTTTTCTCCAAGGCATCGACCTGAATGAACTCGCCATTCGTACCGGCAATTTCCTCATCACCGACATAGGCTTCGCTGCAAGACTGCCCGCCAGAAGGCTCCGATGTCAATCCACCCGCATCTTTCCGATGGCCGCTTTCGCCAAAATCGGTCCCGATAAAACCATAGTTCGGGGTGGGCACCACATAGACCGCGAGATCCTTGGCAGTGATTGGCGGTATCGTGTAACGATTGCTGACTAACACCGAATCGAATTTGGCGCCTTTATTTTTTGAGTCGTATAGATTGACAACCGGTTTCATCAAGGTTGCAACCTGCGAGCGTAATTCGTTCCAGTTATAATGCAACTTGTATGGATTGAGCAGCCAGATTTGCAAAGCCATATCGCGCTCCAATAAATTCGATTTCGATGGACAGGGCGAGCCACAACTGATAATTCAATATAGCAAACGCCGCGACTGATACCTTCGAATTGCTCGCGCCGCACTACACCGCCCCAGCACCGGCGCCAAGAACCGTCCGGTATGGCTATGGGGATGGGCAGCGATCTCCTCCGGCGTGCCCACCGCCACCACCTCCC
>CALGOO010000147.1 GCA_937960715.1 uncultured Candidatus Competibacteraceae bacterium | reverse complement strand
TGATTGGCGTGCCCGCCGCTTGGCTGACCAGCATCCACGAGTTTCCCGGCCGAAGGTGGTTCGAGTGGGCGCTGCTGCTGCCGATGGCGATTCCCGCCTATATCATCGCCTACACCTATACCGGCCTGCTGGATTTCGCCGGTCCGCTACAAACCGCGCTGCGCGAGTGGTTCCATTGGACCCGCCGGGATTACTGGTTTCCCGAAATCCGCTCGCTGCCGGGGGCGGTGGCGATGCTGGCGCTGGTCCTTTACCCCTACGTTTACCTGTTGGCGCGGGCAGCATTTCTCGATCAGTCGGTCGCCGTGCTGGAGGTGAGCCGTAGTCTGGGCGCGGGACCGTGGCGGCGGTTCTTCGCGGTCGCCTTACCGATGGCCCGACCGGCGCTGATCGCCGGGGTGTCGCTGGCGCAGATGGAGGCCCTGGCGGATTATGGCACGGTGCAGTATTTCGGCGTCGGCGCCTTCACCACCGGCATCTTTCGGGTCTGGCACGGCATGGGCGACAGCGCCGCCGCCGCCCAGTTGGCCGCTCTGCTGCTGCTGTTCGTGTTCGCGCTGCTGGTGTTCGAACGACTGTCGCGGCGGCGGGCGCGGTTCCATCCCGCCGGCAACCGGCGGCATCGTCCGGCGCGGGTTGCGCTCCGGGGCAAAAAGCGATGGTTAGCGGCTGCGGCCTGCCTCATGCCGTTGTCGTTCGGTTTTCTGATTCCGGCGGGACAGTTGGCCGTCTGGGCGGCGCGGACCGCGCCGCAAGTGCTGGACGGGCGGTTTCTACAACTGTTGGCGAACAGTTTACTGCTGGCGCTGGGCGCGGCGCTGTTGATCCTGTTGCTGGCCCTGGTGCTGGGTTATGGTCGACGCTTGCGGCCCTGGCCATTGACGCGGCTGGCCGTGTGGGGCGCGGGGCTCGGTTACGCCGTGCCCGGAACGGTGATCGCCATCGGCGTGATGCTACCGTTCGCCGCGGTCGATCGCGGCCTGGACGGCTGGGCGCGACAGTGGTTCGGCGTTTCCACCGGCTTGCTGCTGAGCGGCACGCTGACCGCTTTGCTGTTCGCTTACTGCGCGCGGTTTCTGCCGGTGGCGCTGCACGGCGTCGAGGCCGGCCTGGCCCGCGTCCGGCCGAGCATGGACGATGCGGCCCGTTCGCTGGGGGCGGGGCCGCGAGCGGTATTATGGCGAGTCCATGTTCCGATGCTGCGCGGCAGCCTGTTGACCGCCGTCCTGCTGGTGTTCGTGGACGTGCTGAAGGAATTGCCGGCGACCCTGATTCTGCGTCCGTTCAATTTCAACACCCTGGCGGTGCGTGCCTACGAACTGGCCTCGGACGAGCGACTGGCGGATTCGGCCAGCTTCGCGCTGGCCATCGTGCTGGCCGGCATCGGACCGGTCGTTCTGCTCAGCCGCGCCATCGGCCGTTCGAGACCCGGATATGACGCCGTTCCTTGATTTGACCGACATCGATATCGCCTATCCACCCCGGCGGGTGATCGAGAATGTAGCGCTGCGGATGGACTGCGCCGGCATCGGTTGTCTGCTCGGTCCCAGCGGTTGCGGCAAGACCACGTTGCTGCGCGCCATCGCCGGCTTCGAACCGCTGCAACGGGGTTCCATCCGGCTGCGGGGTGTCGAACTCAGTCGGCCCGGCTGGACCCTGCCGCCGGAACAGCGACGGATCGGCATGATGTTTCAGGACCTGGCGCTGTTTCCCCATCTGACCGTCGCCGACAATGTCGGCTTCGGGCTGCGTGGCTGGACAACGGCGGAACGGCGGGCGCGGGTCCATGATCTGCTGCGGCTGGTGGGGCTGGACGAGTACGCCAGGCGTTATCCGCACCAGATCTCCGGCGGCCAGCAGCAGCGGGTGGCGCTGGCCCGGGCGCTGGCGCCGAGACCGGGGTTGTTGCTGCTGGACGAACCGTTTTCCAGCCTGGACGTGGCTCTGCGCGAGGGGCTGGCGCGCGAGATCCGCGCCATCCTGCTGCGAGAGGGCATCGGTGGTCTGCTGGTCAGCCACGATCAGTTCGAGGCGTTCGCTTTCGCCGACGAAATCGGCGTGTTGCGCAAGGGTCGGTTGTTGCAGTGGGACAGCGCCTACAATCTCTATCATCGCCCGGTCGACCGTTTCGTCGCCGATTTCATCGGCCAGGGCGTGTTGCTGCCGGGCCGGGTCGGGGAGGACGGTCGGGTGTTGACGGAGTTGGGCGAGGTGGACGGCGCGCTGCCGGACGGTTACGCGCCGGGCGATGAGGTGGAGGTGTTGGTGCGGCCAGACGACGTGATTCACGACGACGCCAGCCCGTTGAGCGCGGAGGTGGCGGAGCGGGCGTTTCGGGGCGCGGAGTTTTTGTATACCCTCAAGCTACCCAGCGGTGCGCGGCTGCTGTGCCTGGCCTCCAGTCATCACAACCATGCCTTGGGGCAACGGATCGGTATCCGGCTGGATATCGACCATCGGGTGATGTTCCGGCGTGGGAGTGGCGCTGGCGCGGCGGGCCGGAACGATTGAGGATTTTTTCAGGAACCACAAGTCCATTCGAGTTGCTTCGCCACGAACGCCGTCGACTTCATGGACGGCTTGGGTGGTTGACTTATAGGCCGATGACTTGGTTTATTTTTTATAACCCCTGAATTATTGACCAGGAGTGACCGATGACCCCCGATGAGAAACGTGTCAGCACTCTGGTGGCTGCTTGCGCCAAGGAAGCCAGCGCCCACATTTTGGCCTATGCGCGCGACGCCGAGCTGGATCCACCTTCGTTTCTGGTGAGCGTCGCGGCGGTGTTGGCGTCGGCCGCCCTGGCGGCCCAACCCGAGGAGCAACGACTCGCCGCTTCCCGCCATATCCAGAACGCCCTTGGACTGGTGCATTGTCGGCGCAAGGAGGGAGACGGGACAACGACCGCTCACGGCGATTTTCCCGCTCCAGACGCCTTGCAATAGGGGACTCATCAAGTGGGTTTTATGGCCACTTGATGCAGTGTTCCACGCAGACCCGGTAATTCTCATCCAGCACCGGACGCAAGAGCACCAGCGCGGCGATTCGGCGGGCCATCCGGGTGAATTCGAGGGCTTCTTCGGCGGAGAGCGGCCGGTCCAGCAGTTCGTATTCCCGATACGACAGCCATTTTTTCAGAACTTGATAGCCGCCGAGGGTGTATTCCCACACCGGGCGCGGGACGTTTTTCCAGCGGCAATCGGCGTTGAGATACACGTCCAGCGTTTCATCGCCCAAAGCCTCGGCCCTCACCCCCGGCCCCTCTCCCGCTGGGAGAGGGGAGTAGGTGCTTTCCGTGTGGCCCTTGCCGGGCATGGTGACGCCGCCTTTGCCGGCGTGGCCCCAACCAGCGGTGAGTTTGAGGTGTTCCGGCGTGAGCGGAGCGGAGTCCACCACCGTCAGCAGGGCGATGTTGGCCAGTTCCGGGCGCGGTTTGCCTTGGGTGACACCGGGCAGCGGGGTTTCGGTGTCGAGCAGAGCGGCAATCTGCCGGCCCAGTTCGGCGGAGGCGAGCAGCCGTTCCCGCGTCGCGGGCAATGGAATACGCGGCCAGTCCTGTTTCAGCGCCCCGGCGTTGTCGATGCGATAAGCGGGGGCGTGCAGGATGGCAACGATGTGATGGAATAGTGTCGGCGCGTCGGCGTCGATGCGGGCGAGATATTCGGTTGCGGCGTTGCTGAGGTTGGGTTGATATTCGGTTAATGCCGCCGGCTCGTCGAGTAGCGAGTTCTGCGGTTTGATTTGATTTTTCAGATAAAGCGGGAAGAAGCTCGATAAACCATTTCCGAAGTTATCGCCCAAGGCGCGTGTTACAAAACCACGATCAAATTGATCCATCGGTTGCCGCTGGCGAGCTTCAAGCCAAATATTTTGTGGGAATAAATGAGGGAAATATTCGCTGCGTTTTTCGTCAAGTAACTTGGTTTCCGGTTCCCAATAAAGCCAACGAACATCGAAAGGCCGATAAGCGTATCGGATGATATTTTCGGATCGGAAGCCACGCTTTTGCAGGATTGCGCGTGTTTGCTTGGGATCGAACCGTGCAGTGGTTTTCATCAAACTCGGCGCAATTCGGCGAACTTCCTCATCACTGACGTTCGGGTCAAAATACCGGCGCATCCGCTGTTCCAGCGCTGCCCGGTCGATGTCCACCAAGGCATCGTCGCGGCTGGTTTTCACGCCGGGGAAGGAGGCGGGAAGCAATTCCGGCAAGAGCGGCCAAGCGAGATAGTGGGCTTGGACTTGCATCGGCATGAACGGCAAGCCCAATTCCAGCGGCGGTTGCAGCGATTGATAAGGTGGCGCTGGCGCTTGATCGAGGCTTTTCAGCAATTCCTCGCGTTTGAGTTTTCCCCACCAATGGCGAAACTGGATGAGGGGATCGTCGTGCTGGGTTTTTCTCACCAGCAACGCAATCACGGTTCCAACTTGAATTCCCTCCGAGTTGAAATCGGTGGAAAACACGCTGGGGTCGGGCAAGCCTTCCGGCGTGAGTTTGCCGGTTTTGTACTTGTCGCCGTTCAGGCAGTCGATCCAAATTCGGTCGAACTTCTCCAAATACTGTTCCCGCATTCCGGTGAACGACAGCCCGTCCAGCCACGAATAATTTGAGATGAAGCAAATCACCCCGCGCCCGCTGTGCTCGACGATGTGCCGCTCCGCCATCCGATAAAACCGCACGTACAGATCGTTCAAACCCTGACCCTGCGGCGGCGGTGCGCGGCGGGTCTGGCGGTAGGCGCGGGTCAATTCCTGTTCCTCGTCCACCGCCACGCCCGCGAAACCGTTGTACGGCGGATTGCCCAGAATCACCAGAATCCGCCGTTCCTGTTTCACCGCCCGCGCCGCGTTGTTCTCGGCCATCAATTCCGGGAAATTGAGCGCCAGTTGCGCCATGCGCTTCTTGCCGTCCTCGTCCGGCGGTTGCCAGCCGGTCAGGGCGTTGGTCAGGTATACGCCCAGCCGCTCCGTCTGGCCGGTGGCCACGTCCGGTTGCAGCGTCGCGCCCCACTGATGCAGCAACAGCCCCAATTGCAGGTGCGCCACCACATACGGCGCGGGCAGCAACTCGAAGCCGAACACCCGCTCCAGCGCCGCCTGTTTCAGCTTGGCGCCGGCCAAACCGCCCAAACCCTGCTCGTCCAAGTGCGCCTTGATGTGGCGCAACACCTCGGTCAAATACGCGCCGGTGCCGCAACAGGGATCGAGAATGAACACTTGCGGATCGGCCAGTCCGTCGGCGATATCGAGTTCCTCGCGCAATGCCGCATCCACCCGCGCCACCATGTAGCGCACGATTTCCGGCGGCGTGTACCACACCCCCAGTTGCTTGCGCAGTTCGGGATCGAAGGCTTGCAGGAACGGTTCGTAGAAATATTGCACCGCGCCGGCGGCGGCGAACTGGCCGAAGAACGCCGCCCGATCCACCCGGTTCAACACTCCGTTGACCCAGTCCAGCACCTCGGCCAAGCCCAGCGGTAACAACCGCGACGGTTGCGACAACTGCTCGAACAGGGCGCGGATCATCGGCACCCGCAGCGTCCAGCTCGCCAGCTTCCAGTCGAAGCGGTCGCGCCGTGCGGGGTTCTCGCGGTGCCACAGCACCCAGGCCGAGAACACGCCATAAAACAAGGTCTGAATCAGCGTGGAGCGAAAGAAATGCTCGCCGTCCTCGGCCTCGAACCGCAGGCCCAGCGCGTTTTCCAGCGCCCCGCGCAGCGCCGCCAGCGCCGGCAAATCCGGCTTCTCCGCCAGCCGCGCCCGCGCGTCGCGGGCATACGAGGCCAGAAACCAGGCCACGTCGCGGGGATTACTCAGCGGCGCGGCGCACAGCAACACCCGCTTGAGATATTCCACCAAACGCTCGCCGCGTGCCTGGGCGAACGCGCGCGGTTGCGCCAGCCTGGCCCAGAAATCCTCCGCTGAATCGGCGAGCCGCAGCGTCTCCAGCACCGCCGGCCGGCCGGTGCGGTCCTCGCCGACCAGCAGGAAATCCCGGTAATTCGTCACCAGCACCAGCCGGTATTTTTCCCAATACTTGCTGACTTGCGCGCTGTTGGCCGTCAGCCAGCCGTCTTCGGCCACGCTCTTGATCTCGACCGCGCCGCGTTCCGGCAACTGGCCCGGCAGCGGCTCGGATATACCTTTGGCAAATTGGCTGGCAGCATACAGACC
>CALGOO010000146.1 GCA_937960715.1 uncultured Candidatus Competibacteraceae bacterium | reverse complement strand
CCTGGACGTTGCGGATCGAGTCCTCCAGCGGGTTGGTGACGCGCTTTTCCACGTCCTCGGCGGAGGCGCCGGGCAGCGCGGTGGAGATATTGACCCAGTTGAAGTTGATCTCCGGGTCCTGTTCGCGCGGCATGTGCGCGTAGGCGAGCAGGCCCATCGAGATCACCACCACGAAGGCGATGTTGGCCAGCGGGTGGTTGGTGATCAGGGCGCGGACGAAACGCATCTCAGCGCGCTCCGTCGGCGACGGTCACCGGCTGGCCGTCGGTCAATCCCTGCTGGCCGCGTACCACCACCGGGGTTTCGGGCGGCAAGACCACGGCGAACGGTCGGCCTTCCTGAGCGGCGGGCGCCGGCACGAAGCGGGCGCGACCGTTCTCCACCACGAACGCGCCCAGCGCCTGTTCGCGCTTCACCAGCAGCTCGGGCGGCAGCAGCACACCCGGCGTCAGCCAGCGCAGCGTGCCGCTGCTGCCGGCGGGAGCCACCGGCCCGGCGAACGCCAGCCGCGCGACGCGGGTGCGCGCCGCTACGTCCACCACCGGCGACAGTCGCAGCAGCCGCGCCGGGTAGGGCTTGCCCTGGTTCTCGAACGCGATTTCGGTCGCCCGTGGCAATTCGTCGGCTTGACTGGCTTGCACCTGGGCTTCGATTTCGGGCGGGGACAAGTCGACCAACCGTAACAGGGTCGCGCCCGGCGTCGCCATCGCGCCGACCTGGGCCTGTCGTTCCAGCACCGCGCCGGCGAACGGCGCCACGATACGGCACTTTTCCACGTTGCGCGCCGCCACCGCGCGTTGGGCCTGGGCCACGTCGAGATCGGCCTCGGCGGCCTGGACGCCGGTTTTCAGTTCCAGCACCGCGTCGTCGGAAACGAATTGCTTTTTTCGCAGCGCCTGGGCTTGCTGCAACCGTTGTTCGGCCAGCGCCACCCGCGCGCGCGCTGACGTCACCTGCGCGTCGGCCTGGGCCAGCGCCAGCCGGTAATCGGCGTCGTCCAGTTCGAGCAACAATTGTCCCGCCTTGACCGTGCCGCTGACCTCGGCATGGACCCGCGCCACTTTGGCGGTCACTTCGGCGGCGATCCGGCTGTCGTTGGGGGCGATGACACTGGCCGGCGCCGTGCCCCGGTCGGGCAAGGCCACCTCGCGCAAGGGTCGAACGCCGACCTCGACCGGCGCGGCGGGCTGGGCCAGCGCGATGGAACAGAGGAGCAGGCCAGCGGGAAGAAAGGCGAGTCGTAGCATGGACAGGCATTCCAAGGTTGCAACGAACGGCGCGGATGTTACTCGGCATGGCGAGATTCGTCAGGTTTTTCCCGCTGCGTCTCAGCTTGGTGCATGTCCGCCGGACACCACCCAAAGTTTGATGGCGGCGCATTGCTTGATCCGATGAGAGCCTCGTTTCGAAGGCCCGCGACGCGCTCCCGTCATATTTCGCCCGGATAATTGGCGTACCTCACGTTCGGCCGGCAACCCGATCATCCTCGCCGGCTACCCGCCTGACCCGCCGGAAGACGCGGCTGAACCAAATACTTCAAACGAGGGTAAGTTCCGTGATCTTTACCCTTCGACCGTTGCGGGACACGGACCTGACCGACGCCACCGCCATCACGGTGGCAAATTTCACCATCGACGGAAACACGCTGGGTCAGTACGCCGTTCCACGGGTGCGTGAGCGCCTGGCGGGCAGTTTCCGTCACCACGAGTATGCCCCCCGGTTCCTCGTGGCCGTTAAGGAGGATGGGGAAATCATTGGAGTGGCCGGCTGGGGAAAGTTGGAGTTCGCCTCTCGAACCTGGGGCCTTTTCCTGTCCAGCGTCCATCGGGACTATCGGGGCCAGGGCGTGGGAACCGCGCTGGTTCGGGAACGCCTGCGCCGCATTGAGGAAGAGACCCAGAAAGGTCGGGTTCTCGTATCCACCAGGCACCGGAAACGGTTCGAAAAACTGGGGTTTCGTTCGGTGGATTACGACGAAGAGCTATCGTTGCACCTGATGTTGAAAAATTTGGATGCCTCACGGTCGCGCCGGGCGTGTTGAACGGGCAGGGCACCCAGCCGGGAACGAGTGGTGAAAGTGTTCATCGTATTGTCATCCAATTGCAATGAACGAAAAGCATAATTCTTTCCAACTAATTATTTTGAAATAAAAATTTGCCGACCAGGAGTCCATGTGAAAATATTTCTACCCGCCGTGCTCTTCGCGCTATCGACCGGCCTCGCCAGTGTCGTTCCAGCCTCCGCGCAGGAACTCCGGCTGACCGGCTCTGGCGCCAGCTTCCCTTTCCCGCTGTACTCCTCCTGGTTCAAGGATTTCAGCAAGCAGTCGCAAGGGATTACCGTCGATTACCAGGCCAAGGGCAGCGGCGCGGGCATTCAGGACTTCATCAACAACACCGTCGATTTCGCCGCCAGCGACGCGGCCATGGAAGACAGCGACATCGCCAAGGTCAAGCAGGGCGTCGTCCTGCTGCCGATGACCGCCGGCGAGATCGTGCTGTCCTACAACCTTGAAGGCGCCAAGGAGTTGAAGCTGCCGCGCGACGTGTACGTGGACATCTTCTCCGGCAAAGTCGCCAAGTGGACCGACCCGAAGATCGCCGCCGCCAATCCCGGGGTCAAGCTGCCCGACCAGAACATCACGGTCGTGGCCCGCTCCGATTCCAGTGGCACCACCTACGTCTTCACCGGCCATCTGAGCGCGGTCAGCGAAGAGTTCAAGAAAACCGTCGGCCACGGCACCACCGTGCAATGGCCGACCAGCTTCGTGAAAGCGCCGAAAAACGACGGTGTCACCGCCACCATCAAGCAAACGCCCGGTGCCATTGGCTATATCGAATACACCTACGCCATGGCCACCAAGCAACCGATGGCCACCCTGCAAAACAAGGCCGGCAAATTCGTCGCGCCCACCGACGAGGCCGGCAAGGCCGCGCTGGCCAGCGCGGAGTTTCCCGCCAAAACCCTGCCCGGCTCCAGCGCCCCCGACCTGCGCGTCTGGCTGTTCGATCCCGCCGGGGAGCAGTCCTACCCCATCACCACCTTCACCTGGATGCTGTTCTACCAGGATCAGGATGACGCCAAAGCCAAGGTGCTGCGCGACCTGGTCGAGTACGGCCTGACCAAGGGTCAGGCGATGGCGCCCAGGATGGGCTATATCCCGCTGCCCGACAACGTCGTCGAGAAAGTCAGAAAAGCGATCGCGCTGATCCAGTAGCACCGGCGCGAACCGCGGTCCTTCATCGTTCTCGCCCGCCCCCACCCTTGCCCCTCTCCCTCTTTTGGAGGTAGAGGGGATTTTGCGTGCGGGCTTTTAACCCAAACCTCGTCTGGTGATTCATGGCATCGCATCAATTCGACAATGTTGATCGGTCCGGCTCCGTGTCCGGGCCGCCATCCGGAGGCGATTACGCGCTCGACCGGAGTTTTCGCGGTATCGCCTGGTTCAGCGCCGCGCTCATTCTGGCGCTGGTGGTCTACATCGTCGTCGAAATCGGCGGCAAGGCCATGCCGGCCATCGCCGAACACGGTCTCGGCTTCCTGACATCGACCGCCTGGAACGTCCAGACCGGCCAGTTCGGCATCCTCCCGCAAATCTGGGGCACGCTCTACAGTTCGCTGCTAGCCTTGATTCTCGGCGGCGTCTTCGGCGTCGCCATCGCCATCTTTCTGACCCAGGATTTCCTGCCCAGCCGGTTAGCGATGGTCTTTCGCACCATCATCGAGCTGCTGGCCGCCATTCCCTCGGTCGTCTTCGGCCTGTGGGGCATTTACGTGCTGATCCCGCTGTTGCGCCCGGTGGCGAACTGGCTGCACGCGAATCTCGGCGGCGTGCCCTTTTTCGGCACCTCGCTGAGTGGTCCCGGACTCGCGCCCGCCGCGTTGGTGTTGGCGATCATGATCCTGCCCACGGTGGCGTCCATCTCGGTGGACGCGCTGCGCCAGATTCCCTACAAGGTCAAGGAAGCTGCCTACGGCATGGGCACCACGCGCTGGGAGGCCATCCTCAAGGTCATGTTGCCGACCGCCTCGTCGGGCATCCTGGCCGCGCTGGTGCTCGGTTTCGGTCGCGCGCTCGGCGAAACCATGGCGCTGGCCATGCTGATCGGCAACTCCAACCAGATCAGCCTGTCGCTGTTCGCTCCCGCCAACACCCTGGCCGCCCTGCTGGCCTCCAGCTTCCCCGAAGCCGGCCCCGTCGAGGTCCGCGCGCTGATGTACGCCGCCCTGGCCCTGTTGGCCATCACCCTGATCGTCAACGCCGTAGGCCTGGCGGTCATGAAATTCGCCACCCGCAAATTCGAGGCCGAGCGATGAGCGTTCCCGATCTGACCCTTGAATCGAGCATCCGCAATCTCGAACCGACTTCGAGCCGAATGCCCAGCCTTCACCGTGCGCCCTTGGAAATCCGGGCGCTGAAAAGCGGCTTCCTGACCGCGCTGACCTGGATCGGGGCGATTCTCGCCAGCGTTCCGCTGTTCTCGGTCATCTACATGCTGCTGGTCGAAGGCGGTTCCCGCCTGAACTGGGAAACGCTGACCGCTCTGCCCCCTTCCGCTTTCGATTTGGGGGGCGGCTTCGGCAACGCCATCGTGGGAACCGTGGTCATGGTGGGTATCGCCACCCTGGTCAGCGTCCCCATCGGCATCCTGGCCGCGGTCTACCTGGCGATTCTCGACCCCGACAGCAAGCTGGCCCACACCGTGCGCTTTCTGGCCAAAGTGCTGACCGGCTTCCCGTCCATCCTGGCCGGCGTGTTCGTGTACGCCGTCATGGTGGTGACCATGAAAACCTACTCCGCTCTCGCCGGCGGGGTCGCGCTGGCCGTGCTGATGCTGCCGACCGTGGTGTTGGCGGCGGAGCAGGCCATGGCGATGGTGCCGAAGAAAATGAAGGATGCCGCCTACGGCATGGGTTGCACCCGCACCCAAGTCATCTGGAAGGTGGTCCTGCCCACGGGCGCACCGGGCATTCTGACCGGCGTGATGCTGGCCATCGCCGGCGCCGCCGGCAACTCCGCGCCGCTGCTGTTCACCGCGCTGTTCAGCGATTACTACCTGAGAAGCCTGACCGAGCCGACCGCGTCGCTGGCCATCCTGATTTTCAATTTCTCGGGCATGCCCTACGAAAACCAGATCCAGTTGGCCTGGGCCGCGTCCCTGGTGCTGGTGCTGATCGTCCTGGTGTTCAACATTCTCGCCCGCATCATCGGGCGCCAAAAATATTGAGGTCATCGACATGAATGCAAACCCGGAAATGATGGCGGCCGGGACGGCGTCCCCGCGCAACGGCATCGTGATGGATTGCCAGCTCGAAAAGGTGTTCTATGGCGACTTTCTCGCGGTGCGCGACAGCAAGGTGCCGATCGAGAAGAATAAGATCACCGGCTTCATCGGCCCCTCGGGCTGCGGCAAAAGCACCGTGCTGCGCAGCCTCAACCGCATGAACGACCTGATCCCGATTTTCCGCTTCCAGGGGAAAGTCAGCTACCACGGCCAGGACATTTACGACAAGAAGGTCGATCCGGTGGTGGTGCGTCGCTACATCGGCATGGTGTTCCAACAGCCGAACCCGTTCGCGATGAGCATCTACGACAACGTCGCCTTCGGCCTGCGCCTGAACGGCTTCAAGGGCAACCTGGACGAGCGGGTCGAGAAAGCTCTCCAAGGTGCAGCGTGTTGGAATGAAGTGAAGGACAAGCTGAAAAACAGCGGTCTGTCCCTGTCCGGCGGGCAGCAGCAGCGGCTGTGCATCGCCCGCGCCATCGCCACCGAACCGGACGTGCTGCTGATGGACGAGCCTTGCTCGGCGCTGGACCCCATCGCCACTCGCCGGGTCGAGGAATTGATGATCGAACTCAAGGAGAAATACACCATCGCGCTGGTCACCCACAACATGCAGCAAGCCATGCGGGTGGCCGACACGACCGCCTTCTTCGGGGTCGACATTTCCCAGGGCAGCCGCACCGGCTATCTGGTGGAGATGGGACCGACCAGGAAAATTTTCGAGGAACCCGAGCAGCAATTGACCCGGCAATACGTCCGGGGCGAGTTCAGTTGAAGTCGAGAGGACACGTCATGGCGATTCGATTGCTACTGACCGCCGCGCTCGGGCTGGCCGGCATGGTTTCCCTGGCCTTCGGCCAAAATCCGGCCCCGACGCCAACGACCGCCGCGAACGAACGGGTCGCGTTGCGGGGCGCCGGGGCCACCTTCCCCGCGCCGCTTTACCTGAAATGGATCGACGTTTACACCAAGGCCAATCCCAACGTCGCCATCGAGTATCAAGCGATCGGCAGCGGCGAGGGCACCAAACTGTTCCTGGAGAACACCGTCGATTTCGGCGCCAGCGACGCGGCGTTGACCGACGAGCAGATCAAGCGGGCGAAAGCCGGCGCCACCCTGGTTCCCGCCACCGCCGGCGCCCTCGTGCTCGCCTACAACCTGCCGGACATGGAAGGGAAGCTGAAACTCAGCCGGGAGGTGTACGCCGACATCTTTCTCGGCAAGATTCGCGAATGGAACGATCCGCGCATCCAGGCGCTCAACCCCGATCTCAAGTTGCCGAAACAGACGATTATTTTGGTTGCCCGCCAGGACAGCAGCGGCACCACCTACGCGCTGACCCACCACCTGAGCGCGATCAACGAAGCGTGGCGCAAGGGGCCGGGCACCGGCAAGACCGTGGATTGGCCCGGCGTTTCCATGACCGCTCGCGGCAACGAAGGCGTCGCCGGCCGCATCAAGCGGAGCTGGGGATCGCTCGGCTACGTCGAATACGGTTTCGCCAAGCGGCTCGGTTTGCCGATGGTCCACCTGCAAAACAAGGCGGGCGCTTTCGTCGAACCCAATCTGAACAGCGGTCAGGCCGCGCTGGCCGCCAACGTCGGCCAGATACCGAGCAACCTGCGGGTGTTCCTGCCCGATCCCGAAGGGCAGGACTCGTATCCCATCGTCACCTTCACCTGGCTGCTGCTGCACGACCAATACCCCGATCCCCGGAAAAGCGCCGCGCTCAAGGGGTTCGTTGGCTGGGCCTTGGCCGACGGGCAGCGCTACAGCGGCGACGAGGGCTACATTCCCTTGCCCGATGGCGTGGCGACGCTGGCCCGCGCGGCGGTGGACCGCGTTCGGTAAGCCATGGGCTTGCTGAACCTGGCCGCGATCGAGTCCTCCCTGCGCCGAGTGCAACGCGAGTTCGAGTCCATCAACCCGCGCTTGAGCTGGCAGCGGGACCCGATGAGCGACATGGTGGTCGAAAATTTGCTGGCGGCCTACACCTTCGTCGATGTCCTGATCGATTGGGACATCGACGTTTTTGCCATGGGCAAGCACAAGTATCTGCTCGAACTGAACAACATCGTCCTGTGCGGTCCCGATCAAACCTTGCGCGCCGAATTTGCCCACCATCTCAAGGCCACCGAGAACCGGTTCTACGACGAGCCGGAGGGCGGAATCGAGGATATCGTCGAATGGCATACCCGCCATTTGAGCGAATCGGCATGGAAACTGGCCGCCGGCCTTTACGTTCGCGTTCTGAGCAAACCGCAACTGTTCATCGAGGGCAACCATCGCACCGGCGCCTTGCTCGCAAGCTACATCCTGCTGCGGGCCGGCCAGCCGCCCTTCGTGCTGACCGTGGAAAACGCCGTGGCCTATTTCGATCCATCGACGGTGATCCGCGACACCCGCAAGATCGGGCCGATGGCCCTGTTCCGGCTGCCGGGCATCAACCAGCGATTTGCCAGATTCCTGGAGGATCAGGCCGACCCTGGCTATTTGCTCG
>CALGOO010000145.1 GCA_937960715.1 uncultured Candidatus Competibacteraceae bacterium | reverse complement strand
AAGCCGATATGAGTTGGATTTGGTCCTGCCGCTGACCAGTCGATGAGTGTGCTGCTCCGTTCAGGCCGGCGATATCGCCAACACCCGCCCCAGCCACTTGGCGACATCGCGGATTTCCTCCCAGCACACCTCATGGCCCATGCCGTAATCTTGCCATTCCACCCGATAACCCAGATTTTGCAGCAGTTCGGCGCTTTGCTGACCGTAACGCATGGGGATGACGGCATCGTAATCGCCGTGGGCCATGAAAATCGGCGTCGGCTGATTGGCGGCGCGGCGCTCGTCATTCAGTTTGCTGGTCAGCGGGATATAGCAGGACAGGGCCAGGATGCCGGCCAAACGATCCGGATAGCGCAAACCGGTGTGCAATGCCATCGCCCCGCCTTGGGAAAAGCCGGCCAGCACGATGCGATCGGCCGAAACGCCGCGCTGTTTTTCGCGTTCGAGCAGCGCGTTGATCGCTCGCTCGGAAGCGTATACGCCATCGGGGTCCTCGCGGCGCGGCAGGTCCATGGTCAGCACATCGTACCAGGCGCGCATCCGCATCCCGCCGTTGACCGTGACCGGCCGGATCGGCGCGTTGGGAAACACGAAGCGGACGCCCAGTTCCGCCGGCAGGCGCAGTTCCGGCACGATGGGCTCGAAGTCACGGGCGTCGGCGCCCAAGCCGTGCATCCAGATCACGCTGGCGCGAGCGATGCCCGCGGGTTCGATTTCGAGTGTGGTCAACGGCGTTTCGCTCATGAAGAAATTCCCGTGGCAGCCAGTGAGCGGCATTAGCCGCGAAGCGGCCCGGCTTGTCAAGCCGCGCCCATCGGCGCAATGCGGGTTATACTGCCAACCCCTGATTCGCTGATCGCAAGATTCGCTGATCGCAAGGATTGACTTCAATGCACAAGTTTCGCCCCGGATTGTCGCCAGCGACGCTGGCGCTGGTCGCGTTGCTGGTCGGCTGCGGTCAGAAAGGTCCGCTGTACTTGCCTAAATCTTCCGCGCCACCGCCGGCTTCCGAGCAACCTCCGCCCGCGTCGCCCTCCGCCCAGCCGGCGGCCGCCGAGCAACCTTCGCCCGCGAATCCCTGAGCCATGGATCATTTCGAATATCGCGACGGTCGGCTGTTTGCCGAGGATGTCCCGGTTGCCGACATCGCGGCGACGGTCGGCACCCCCTGCTATATCTACTCCCGCGCCACCATCGAGCGGCATTGGCGCGCGTTCGATCATGCCTTCGCCGACCATCCCCATCTGGTCTGCTACGCGGTCAAGGCCAACGGCAATCTGGCGGTGCTCAATCTGCTGGCCCGCCTGGGTTCGGGGTTCGACATCGTGTCGGGCGGCGAACTGGAGCGGGTGCTGGCGGCGGGCGGCGATCCCGGCAAGGTGGTGTTTTCCGGGGTTGGCAAGCGCCGCGATGAATTGGAACACGCCCTGGAAGTCGACATCCGCTGTTTCAACGTCGAATCCGAGGCGGAGTTGGCGCTGCTGGAGCAGGTGGCGGCCACGCGGGGCCAGCGCGCCCCGATCTCCTTGCGCATCAATCCCGACGTGGACGCCAACACCCATCCCTACATTTCCACCGGCCTGAAGCAGAACAAGTTCGGCATCACCCCGGACCGGGCGCTGGCGGTGTACGCTCAGGCCGCCGCCTCGCCGCATCTGGACGTGATCGGCGTGGATTGTCACATCGGTTCGCAACTGACCCAGGTGACGCCGTTTGTGGACGCGCTGGAGCGGGTGCTGGCGTTGGTGGCGCGATTGGAAGGGCAGGGGATCCATATCCACCATCTCGATCTGGGCGGTGGCCTGGGCATTCGCTACCGCGATGAGGAGCCGCCGCTGCCGGCCGATCATGCCGCCGCGCTGATGGCGCAGCTTCGCGGCAAGCCCTATGAAATCCTGATCGAGCCGGGCCGGGCGATCGTGGGCAACGCCGGCATCCTGGTGACACGGGTGGAATTGCTCAAGCAGGGCGAGGACAAGAATTTCGCGGTGGTGGACGCGGCGATGAACGATCTGATCCGCCCGGCCTTGTACGCGGCCTGGCAGGCGATCATCCCGGTCGAACCCCGTGCCGGCGGTGAACCGCGCCGCTACGACGTGGTGGGACCGATCTGCGAGACCGGCGATTTTCTCGGCAAGGACCGGGAATTGAACATCGAACCGGGCGATCTGCTGGCGGTGCGCTCCGCCGGGGCGTATGGCTTCGCCATGAGTTCCAACTACAATTCCCGCCCGCGCGCCGCCGAGGTGATGGTGGACGGCGGGCGGTTCCAGGTGGTGCGTTGGCGCGAACGACTGGCGGATTTGTACGCTGGCGAATCGGTGCTGGCGTGAGCGCGAGATTTTCTCAGGAGTTAAACCTTAATGAGCGACCATTTCACCAATCCCTCCACCGATGAAATCCGCGCGTTGTTGCGGCGGATCAAAACCATCGCCGTGGTCGGCCTTTCCACTTCGCCGAGTCGCCCCAGCCATGGCGTGGCCCAGGCGCTGCAAGGCTTCGGTTATCGCATCGTCCCGGTCAATCCGGCGGTGCGGGAGGTTTTGGGCGAGCGCGCGTATCCCAGCCTGCGCGAATTGCCGGAACCCGTGGATCTGGTGGACGTGTTCCGGGAATCGAGCCATGTCGCCGGCATCGTGGACGACTGCATCGCCTTGAAGCTGCCGGCGTTGTGGTTGCAGGATGGCGTGATCGACGAGGCGGCGGCGCTGCGGGCGCGGGCGGCGGGTTTGATGGTGGTGATGAACCGCTGCATCTATCGTGATTATATTCGACTGATTCCGTGATCATGGCCGAAAAAACCCCCGACCACCCGGTCCAGCACCGACTGAAGCTGCGCAATCTGCGCTTGGCCGATTACGGCGATATCCGGGAAATCATGGACCTGGTTTATCCCAACATGGATGGTGCCTGGACCCGCGAACAGTTCGCTTCGCAGATCGCCCGGTTTCCCGAAGGGCAAATCTGCATCGAGGACAACGGCAAGGTGGTGGCCGCCGCCATCAGCCTGATCGTGGAATACAGCCGCTACGGCGACCGCCATACCTACTGGCAGATCATCGGCGACGGCTACATCACCACCCACGACCCCAACGGCGACACCCTGTATGGGGTCGATATCTTCGTCCACCCCACTTACCGCGACATGCGGTTGGGCCGGCGGCTGTACGACGCCCGTAAGGAACTGTGCGAGAAGCTGAACCTGCGCGCCATCGTGGTCGGCGGCCGGATTCCTGGTTACGGCCAGTACGCGCACGACATGACCCCGCAGCAGTATGTCGAACGGGTGCGGGCCAAGGAACAGGTGGACCCGATTCTCACCTTCCAGCTGGCCAACGATTTCCACGTGCGCAAGATCATCACCGGTTATCTGCCCGACGACGACGAATCCAGGGCGTATGCGGTGCTGCTGGAATGGCTGAACATCTACTACGAGGACAAGGAAGTCCTGATCGGCGGGCGCAAGTCGGTGGTGCGAATCGGAGCGGTGCAGTGGCAGATGCGCCAGACCGCCTCGCTGGAAGAGATGTTGCAGCAGGTCGAGTATTTCGTGGACGCGGTAGCCGGTTACAAGACCGACATCGTGCTGTTCCCGGAATTCTTCAATGGCCCGTTGATGGCCCAGTTCAACCAGCGCAACACCGCCGAGGCGGTGCGCCAACTGGCCGAATACACCGAGCCGCTGCGCGAGGCCATGGTGCAACTGGCGGTGGCCTACAACGTCAACATCATCGCCGGCAGTATGCCGGAATACGGTGGCGGGGCGCTGTACAACGCCGCCTATTTGTGCCGGCGCGATGGCACCTGGGACAAGCAGTCGAAGCTGCACATCACCCCCGACGAACGGGCTTATTGGGGCTTGCAGGGTGGCGACTCGCTCAAGGTGTTCGAGCTGGACGTGGGCAAGATCGGCATCCTGATTTGCTACGACGTCGAATTTCCGGAACTGCCGCGCCTGTTGGCCGATCAAGGGATGCAGATTCTGTTCGTGCCGTTCTGGACCGACACCAAGAACGCCTATCTGCGGGTGCGGCGCTGCGCCCAGGCGCGGGCCATCGAGAACGAATGCTACGTGGTGATCTCCGGCAGCGTCGGCAACCTGCCGAAGGTGGAGAACATGGACATGCAGTATTCCCAGGCGGCGGTGTTCACCCCGTCCGACTTCGCCTTTCCGCACGACGCCATCGCCGCCGAGGCCACGCCGAATACCGAGATGACCCTGATCGTCGACTTGGACCTGGACAGCCTCAAGGAAATGCGGGTGCATGGTAGCGTGCGCAACTTCCGCGACCGGCGACTGGATCTGTACAAGGTCGCCTGGACCGGACGGAGTTGAAAGCCCAAGGCGAGGCATCCGGTCAGAGCCCGTTGAAATAGTCCAATCCGGTTTCGACCGGTTTGCCGTTTCGCAAGGCGTACACGTGGATGCCGCCGCCTTCGTAGTAACCCCAGTCCACGAAGATTTCCATCACACCATCGCCGTTGGCGTCGGCGTAATAGGCGCTATAGGTTTCGTAAGGCCCCTGATTTTCCTGTTCTCCCGGCCACCAGGCCGAGATGGTGGTCGTCTCCGGCTTACCTTGGATAGTCCTGACCAGGAGTAGCAGCGAATAGTCGTTGGGGTCTCCATGATCGCCAACTTCCTTCCTGCTCCGGGCGTGGATGACGCGCTCCTCCGTCCCGTCGCCGTCCAGGTCGACGCTGTGGACGTACTCGATGCGCACCGACGCTCGCCCAAGCCCCTTGCGGTCCAGGAATTTCCGAACGATCGGTGCAAAGTCCCGATGGTTCTTGAGCACCTTCGGGCGGCGCGGGAGCGCGTTCCAGGGACCGGCGATGGCCAGGGAGAACTTCTTGATCGAACACGCCGGGAAATCGACGGTGAGGTCGATATCGCCAGTCACCATGCTGTCGCACGCCCTGGTCTTGCCGCCTCGGCATTCGCCCAGCGATTCGTCGAACGAATAGAGCTTGTAGGTTAAACCTGGTGGTATCCATTCCGGACCCAACGTCCGGCAGCATTGCCCGGTTTCCGGCGAACAGGCGGAGGGGTTCGCCTTGGGGAGTTTCTCGGCATCGATCTTCACCCATCGCCCCCGCGCCGAGCCCCCGATAACCACACCCGCGATGATCGGATGGTGAATGAGGGGCGGCGCGGTTTTGTTCAACGGGGCGGTCGGAGGGGAATCCGCCCGCATCCCGGCGGGGACTTGGGTTTCCTGGTTCTTGAAAAGCGGATCGGCCCCTACCGGCCCGGAACAGACCAGCAACAGAACAATGAGGAATGCTCGGCGCATGGCGACAATCTCCATCGTGTCGAACTATCGGCGGTTCGCTCGGTATGGATCATGGGTATGGTTGCTGACATTGAAGCGGAAATTGGACTTTTTTGCCAAGCCATCGATATGAGGCGTGCAACCGTTCAGATCCCCTGGCGGTTTCGCCCTGCATCGATGGGTTTCGCTCCGCTCAACCCATCCTACGAAAAAAACTAATGGGCTGTAGGATGGGTTGAGCGGAGCGAAACCCATCATGGTGCGGGACGAGAGGGGTCCGAACGGTTACAGAGGCGTTTTTATTCAGCCTCTAGGCCGGTTTCGCCGCTACCTGGTTGCGCAGATAGACCGGCAACGCCCGTTCCGCCGCCACCCACGCCCCGAGCCGGGAAGGGGTCGCCGCCAATCGGGCGACATCGCCGGCGCGCGGGTAAAAATCGCCCCGCCAGCCGTTGACCGTCAACCGCTGCGCCAGCGTTTCGGCGTGCGCCGCCCAGCCGTTGCCGGCGCCGAACCATTCGCCCGGTGGCGCGGTCACGGTCTCCGGCGCGCAGCACCGCTCCTCGTCCAGCGACGTAGCGTCCTCGTCGGCGATTCCATAGACACCCCAGTAAACTTCGCCCATGCGAGCGTCCAACGCCGCCGCGATGCGCGCCCGACCGCTGTCGCGCGCCGCGCCCAGCGCCAGCGCGGCCAGGGTGGATACGGGAACCACCGGCCGGTCGGCGGCGAAGGCGATGCCCTGGACGATGCCGACCGCGATCCGCGCGCCGGTAAAGGCGCCGGGTCCCCGGCCAAACGCGATGGCGTCCAGTTGCGCCACATTCAGTTCCGCCTCGGCCAACACCGCCTCGATCATCGGCAAAATCAGGGCGGCGTGGCGGCGGGGCGCCCATTCGTAGTGTTCCAGCACGGCACCCTCTACCCACACGGCGGCGGAGCAGGCTTCGGTGGCGGTATCCAGAGCCAATAGTTTCATGGAACACCTCTACCCCTGACCCGGCATTTGCAAGTTCATTCGGTTATTGCGTTCCGCTCATCGGCACGACTTGTTGCACCTGCAACTCGTCTGGTCTGTCGCGCTTTTGTTCGCGTGGGGTCGGCTTCGGCTGCGCCGCCGGGACCGACTGGACCGGCTGCACCATCGGCGCCGGCTTCGGCTGCACCGTTGGCGTCGGCTGAATGGGCTGGATCGTCGGCGCCGGTTTCGGCTGTACCGTCGGAGTCGGCTGAATGGGTTCTATCATCGGCGTCGGCTTGGGTTGGATCGTTGGCGTTGGCTGGATGGGTCGCGGTGGCAGGGTCGGTTGAATCGGTGGAATGCCACCGCGGCGCGAACCGTCCTCGTATCGCCGCTCATCCTCGCGTCGCCGCTCATCCTCGTGTCGCCGACCATTCTCGCGTTGCCGACCTTCATCCCACCCACGGCGATTCTCCCTACCAGGATACTGGTCGTATCGGTCACGTTGGTCGTATCGGTCACGTTGGTCGTATCGGTCACGTTGGTCGTATCGGTCGTAAGGGTCCCGACTGCCATCGCGTTGGTGTGTGGCGCGCCAGATATCGCGCACGTTGACATACCACACGCCACGGCGGAACCGACCCACGCTCCCCAAGTCCACCCATCCCCAATCGGAACCGACCTTGATCTTGTAGTTTGGCCGGACCTTGATCCGGTCGTCATCCACGGCTAGAAAAGCCGATTCCCCTGGTTCGAGCACCCAGGAACCACCGATCCGCTCGCGCCGGTGCGTCCACATCGTCACCCGGACCTCGTCGCGCCAGTCGTTGGTGACCCGAATTTCGCCACGTGGCCCAGCGTCCGAGTATCGCGATTCGAATCCTGGGAAATCGTCTTGCGCCAACACTCCGGCCGGAACCAGGAAAGACATCGCCATCAGAACAACGAAACCATGGATGATCTTCGTCATGGATGAATTCCTTCGATGCAATCGTGAAGTGGCTGGACATTCCAGACGCGCGCCCCTGAATTCAGCCTGAATCGAGCGCGCGCTCGACGCGATTCGGCCATCACTCAGTCACTAGGGCTTCGAACCGCTCTCCGCCCGTTCCCGCTCCCGGCTCCGCGCCCAGGCGGGACGGGCCAGCAATCGTTCGGCGTAAGCCGCCAGATGCTCATGCTCCAGTGGCAGCTTGAAGGCCCGCGCCCACGCCAGGGTATGGGCGATCAGGATATCGGCGGCGGTGAAGTGGTCGCCAGCGATGAACTCCCGCCGGCCCAGACCCACGGCAAGCACCTTGGCCGCCACCGAGAATTCCCAGCGCGCGGTGTCAAGTATCGCGGGAACCCGCAGGCGCTCGGGCAGGGCGAACGTGTGCTTGGCCAAGGTCCACAGGGGCTGTTCCAGCTCGCTCATGGCAAAGTAGCACCACTGATCGTAATGAGCGCGTTCCAGTGAACCGACCGGCGGCGCCAACCGGGACGCGGGGAAACGGTCGCCGACGTAGGTGCAGATCGCCGCCGACTCGGTCAGCACCATTTCGCCATCCACCAGGGTCGGCACCTTGCCGCCGGGGTTGAACGCCAGATACTCCGGTTTCCAGCCGGCGCCGGCCCGTAGATCAATCGCGACGTACTCATACTCGGCGCCGGCTTCCTCCAGCACCCATAGCACCCGGCTGGACCGGGTATTCGTGCAACCGTAAACCGTCAACATGGTCGAAGCGACTCCCCTTGGATTGCTGGGTTACGACTTGATTTCCCGCCGGGGCCGACTGGCGGTTCCGGCTTCCCGCTGGCCGGAACGGGTCCTGGCGCTCCTGGGCGCTTTCTCGCCCGCGCTCGCCCTGTCCGCGACCGGGCGCTTCCTGGCGCGTTCCGGCTCGGACGGCCCAAGCCGGCTGATGTTCAGCGGGTACTGTCGCACCCGCACCTTTTTGAGGTGCTGGAAGATCTCTTCCGGCATGCCGCTGGGTAAATCCACGGTGCTATGGTCGTCGTGAATCTCGATGCGGCCGATGTAGCGGCTTTCGATGCCGGCTTCGTTGGCGATGGCGCCGACGATATTCTGGGGCGTCGCGCCGTGCTGGTGGCCCACTTCCAGCCGATAACTCATCACCTCGAATTCGGCCGATTCCCTGGGCTGATCTCGCCGTCGGGTCGGGCGACCGGTCGGCTCCGCGCGGTCGCGCGCTTCGTCCGCCGCTGGCGGGCGGGTCGGTTTCGCCGCGAACTCGGCGGATTCCCCGGACCGCTCCCGCCGTCGGGTCGGTCGGTCGGTCGGTCCCGCGCGATCACGCGCCGCGTCCACCGCCTCCGGGCGGGTCGGTTTCGCCTCCACGCCCTCCGGCAACTGCAACGGCCGGTCGCGCTGCATCAGATACGCCAGCGCGGCGGCGATGTCCCGGGCGCCGATGTCCTGTTCCCGTTCGAGCTGGCCGACCACTTCCTGAAAAAAGCTCAATTCCTGCGCGGCCAGCGTGTCGAGGATTTTCTGCTTGAACCGGTTCAGACGATGGCCGGCGATGGCGGCCTGGGAAGGCGGCTGCATCGGGGTGATCGGCTGGCGGGTCGCCTTCTCGATGACGCGCAACATACGCATCTCGCGCGGCGCGACGAACAGGATGGCCTCGCCGGCGCGGCCCGCCCGACCGGTGCGGCCGATGCGATGGATATAGGCTTCGGTATCGGAGGGGATATCGTAATTGACGACGTGGCTGATGCGCAGCACGTCCAGTCCCCGCGCCGCCACGTCGGTCGCCACCATGATGTCCAGGCCGCCGCCGCGCAACTGTTCGATGGTCTTCTCGCGCAGCGCCTGGGTCATGTCGCCGTGCAGGGCGGCGCTGGGATAACCCCGCGCCTCCAGCCGTTCCGCCAACTCGGTCGCGGCGATCTTGGTGCGCACGAAAATGAGCACGGCGTCGGTTTCCTCCACCTCCAGCACCCGGGTCAGAGCTTCGAGTTTGTGCTGAACCCCGACCTGACAGTAGCGTTGCCGAACCGTGGCGACGGTGGCGGTGCGGGTCTGAATTTTGACTTCCCGCGGCTCACGCAGATGGCGGTGGGCCACCCGGCGGATCGGTTCGGGCATGGTGGCGGAAAACAGGGCCACCTGCTTCTCCGCCGGGGTTTTTTCGAGAATCCAGTCCACGTCCTCGATGAAGCCCATCCGCAGCATCTCGTCGGCC